>RYWP01000118.1 GCA_003979135.1 Alistipes sp. | reverse complement strand
GGCGCGGTTGCCGGGTTCGGCCAGTTCGTTGGCCGCGAGGGTGAACTCGACGAGCAGCCGCTCGGCATTGCGGATGCGCGACACCGGTTTGCTGCGGGCGTTGAGCGCCGTCAGCCGGATGTCGCGGGCCTTGAGCACCGAGCCGACTTGTACCTTGTTGGTCAGTTCGGCGGCCTTTTCCTCGGCCATGTCGGCGCGCAGGCGGGCCGACGAAATCTCCTTGCGGTAGGAAACGTTTTCGTCGATCAGCTGTTTGTTCAGCGTGTTGAGCGAGTCGATCTGCCGGATGTAACCCTTCATCAACGAACGCAACGTGCCGACCTCCTTTTCGTATTGTTTGATTTTGGCCAGATTCCACGAACGCTCCTTTTTCAGGCGGGTCATCAGCGAATCGGCACGGTTGCGCTCGACGCCGAGGTGGGTCGAAAGGGTGTCGTTGGTGATTTGCAGGTTGTCGAAATCGACCATCAGCCGGCCGAGGTCGCTTTGTATCGAATCGCGGTCGGCCTGCAACAGTTCGTTGTCGAGCATCTGCTGGCGGTGGAGACCGTAGTAGAGGGCCGACAACGCCACCAGTATCACCGACAGAATGACGATGACGATGCGATAACCGCGAATCGATTTTTCGGGTGCGGCTGCGGGCTGCCCGTAATCGTCGTCATCGTAGAGATTGTCCAAGTCGTTGCGATTGTCTTCCATAGTATTTTCGGATTTTCGCGGCGGCGCACGGCCGTCGTACGGTTCTTACGGGCAAAGATAGTGATAAAAAACGAGAATGCGAGCGATATTCGGCAAGAAGAGCGAGAATGCGTCAGAGATATTGTTCGATTCCTTTTGTGCATCTTACCGTCAGTTCGTTGCGATGAAGACGGTAACGTTCGGCATTTTTCTTGGCGTTGCTCATGTCGGCTTCGCGGTGCCAGAGGTGATAACAGAGTGCGGCGAATTTCAGCGAAAGTCTGCTGCATCCTGCGTTCAGCAGTCGTGCCGCGAAATCGTCGTCTTCCCCTCCCCATCCGGAAAAGGCTTCGTCATAGCCGTTTATGGCAATGGCATCACTGCGCCAGTAGGACATATTCGCTCCGAGCGAAACGGATTTTTTGCGTCTCGGGGCCAGATAGCGGGCAGCTGCCATGCAGCGTATCGCATTCGGACGACGACCGATTCCGCGCGAGAAAGGCGTGGGTATGAAATATCGGCCGGTGTTGCGGAACTCGGCCGTGAGCCCTTTGCCGAGGGTGAGCCGTGTCCCTTTCAGATAGTGGCCGGGTGCGGCGAATGCCAGATGGTCGTGGACGAACAACGGATGCAGGATGATGTCGCCGTCGATCTGGATGATGTATTCGTATCGGGCGCAGGCGATGCACTTGTTGCGGATTTTTGCCAATCGGAATCCGTCGTCCTCCTGCCACACGTGGATGAGCGGCACGGGGAAATCCGTTCGGAGCGAATCGAGCAACCGGCGGGTCTCATCGGTCGAACCGTCGTCGCCGACGATTACTTCATCGGGCAGATGTTTCTGTTGCCGGATACTTTCCAGACAGAGTGCGAGCACTTGCGGGTTGTTGTAGGTCGAAAGAATCAGCGAGGTGCGGATCCTCTCCTTTGTCTCGGATTCGCAGGGCTCTTTTCGTGGTTTCATCATATGTCGAATCAAGGTTCGGTAAAGGTCATGGATAAATTCGGGAGGTGCTGCCGTTCGGTCATCGTATTTTGCTTTCCAGTGGGTATTTAAGCCCTTTGTAGCCTGAAATATAGGCTTGGATGCTGCCGATGCGCACGGGCGATTCGATGTAGAGCGGAATCTTATTGCGGTCGTCCGAAATCCAGATGGTGAAGATCGTGCCGTCGGTGAACGAGAATCCCTCCGACGACCCCAGCTCGCATTCGAACCGCAGCGTGCGGAAACGACCCATGTTGCGGATTTTCTTCACTTCGCGCCCCAGATAGCGGTAGTGGATGTGGCGGATGGTGTCTTGCAGCACCATGCGGAGTTGGGCGGGCACGCCCTCCTTGAAGTCCTCGGCCTGTGCCGACCGCAGCGTGAAGAACAACGAGATGGCATCCATGCTTTCGGGGGTCAAGTCCATCTGTTTCTCCTTTTCGGGATTCTGGCGGCTGCGCCAGCGGGTCGAGACGCGGTTGTTCGCCCAGTCGTAGTCGTAATGGCTCCGGAAGGTGTAGTCGCTCTCGCGCAGGTCGCTGTCGAAAGTGACGGGTCGAAGGGCCGCCGTGTCGATGAGCACGGTGTAGACGTCGAGCATGTTGAAAAACCACCGGTAGGTCGGCAGTGTGCGACCCGTGCCCACTACCTTATAGACGGTGCGACCGTCGACGGTCGCACGCTCGGTCGTTACGTCTACGGTGCCGACCTCCGTGTTGGGGAACATCTTGGCCTTGTAGCTCACGCGGTATTCGAGCCGTTCGCCCGGATGGTAAAGCTGGGCCGAGAGCGGGCCGATGGCCGCGACGAGCGCCGGCAGCGAACACAGGATTTTCTTGATTGCTATCATCGTTCTTGAATTTTTGCGTTGTGTTACTTCGGGCTGTGATTAAGAAATTCGGGAAAAATCGACGGAATTGTTTCCTGCATATTGTCGGCGGAGTTCGTCGAGTCCGTGATGTTCGGGACGGGAGAGCGCACGGTCGGCGGCTAACACTCGGGCTGCAGCTTCGCGTGTGACGGTCAGAATCTGCACGTCGAGCGTCGGGTTGGCGATTTTGAGGTCGAATCCCATGCCGCTCTGCAATGTACCGTTGATGTCGCCCGCGCCGCGCAGTTTCAGATCGAGTTCTGCCAGTCGGAACCCGTCGTTCGTCTCGCACATGGCATCGAGCCGCGCCCGCGATTCGCGCGAAAGTTTCTCGCCCGACATCAGAATGCAATACGACTGTTCGCCGCCGCGGCCAACCCGTCCGCGCAACTGGTGCAACTGCGACAGACCGAACCGCTCGGCTGATTCGATCACCATCACCGTGGCGTTGGGTACGTCGACCCCCACCTCGATAACCGACGTAGCAACCAAAATCTGTGCCTCGCCCGATTTGAACTGTCGCATCGACTCTTCCTTATCGGCTGGTTTCATCTTGCCGTGGCAGATAGCCGTGACGTATTCGGGCAGCGGAAAGTCGCGCGAGATGGCCTCGTAACCGTCCGTCAAGTCCTTGTAATCCATCGTCTCCGACTCCTTGATGAGCGGATAGACGACATAGACCTGCCGTCCTTTGGCGATCTCCTGCCGCATGAAGCCGAACAACCGCAGTCGGGCTGCATCGGTGTAGTGCACGGTACGGATAGGCCGCCGTCCCGGAGGCAGCTCGTCGATGACCGAAACGTCGAGGTCGCCGTAGAGGGTCATTGCCAGCGTGCGTGGGATGGGCGTCGCCGTCATCACGAGGATGTGGGGCGGCTGGGCGTTCTTCGTCCACAGGCGAGCGCGCTGCTCGACCCCGAATCGGTGCTGTTCGTCGATGACCACGAATCCGAGGTTGGCGAACTGCACGCGGTCTTCGATGAGCGCATGGGTGCCGATCAGCAAGTGCGTTTCACCCGAGGCGATGCCTTGCAGTGCAGCGTTGCGTTCGCGGCTTTTGGACGCGCCCGTCAGGATGCCGACTGTTACGCCGGTGCCCTCTAATAGCTTGCTGAATGTGGCGTAGTGTTGTCGTGCGAGGATTTCGGTCGGAGCCATCA
>RYWP01000117.1 GCA_003979135.1 Alistipes sp. | reverse complement strand
GTCTGTGAGTTGAACGAAGGGCAGTTCGCCGCTTATTTGCGTCAGCAGTTGCAGGAGTTCCGTTACGAGCAGTACAACAAGTGCGAGGGTCAGCCCTTTACGATCGTCGAACTGAAAGCTAAATTCGAATCCTTATTGAACTAACGTCATGGCAGATTACAAATACACTCCTGCTGATTTCAAGAGCGACCAAGAGGTTCGCTGGTGCCCCGGATGCGGCGACCACGCCATTCTCAACGCCGTGCAGCGCGCATTGCCTGAAATCGCCGATGCGACCGATACGCCGCACAACCGATTTACGTTTGTGTCGGGTATCGGATGTTCGTCGCGTTTCATCTATTACATGAAGACGTTCGGATTCCACTCCGTTCACGGGCGCGCCAACGCTGTGGCAACCGGCGTGAAGGTTGCTAATCCCGAGTTGGCCGTTTGGGTTTGCACGGGCGACGGCGATTCGCTGGCCATCGGTGGCAACCACTTCATTCACGCCATCCGCCGTAACGTCGATTTGAACGTAATCCTCTTCAATAACGAGATTTACGGTCTGACCAAAGGTCAGTATTCGCCTACTTCGAAATTGGGTAAAATCACTAAGACTTCGCCTTACGGGACGGTCGAGAAGCCGTTCAATCCGGGTGAGTTGGTCATCGGGGCCAAAGGATCGTTCTTCGCGCGATCGGTGGATATGGAGGTTGCGTTATCGAAAGATTGCTTCATCTCTGCTGCCAAACATGCCGGCATGTCGGTCGTCGAGATATTACAAAACTGCGTCATCTTCAATGATAAGACCCATGCTTCGTTCGCTGCCGACAAGGCGACACGCGCTGAGCATACCATTACGTTGCGTCATGGCGAAAAGATGCTTTTCGGTGCACAGAACGAAAAGGGGCTCGTTTTCGAGAACATGAAATTGAAGGTCGTCACGGTCGGACAGGACGGTTATACGTTGGACGATGTACTGATCCACGATGCCCATGAGTGCGACACGACCCTGCATTCGATGTTGGCTGCAATGAAATATCCCGATTATCCGGTCGCTTTGGGCGTCATCCGCGACGTCGACGATCCGGTGGTCTACGATGCCGCCGTCGTGCGTCAGGTCGAGGAAGTGAAGGCTTCGAGCAATATCCATTGCGTCGACGACCTGCTTCGTTCCGGCGCTACTTGGGAGATCGAGTAAAGAGTGCCGCGGTCTGCTGTTCCGTTAAGGGGTCGCAGATGTGTGGGAGACAAACTCAGAATCGCGTCAGCAAAGCGGCGTTTTTCTCCCGTTCTTCGCGTTCGAACGAGGCAAGGTAGTTCTCCGTCGTTTTGATGTCGGAGTGGCCCAAACTCTCCGAAATGTAGGCGATGTTCGCACCGGCTCGCTTGAGCACCGTGGCGAACGTATGCCGGGCCGTATAGGTCGAAACGTGGCCGATGCCGAGGGCATCGGCTATTTTTTGCATCCGCCGGTTGATGATGCGGGTAAGGGTTTTGGTCTTGGTTTTCAGTTGTACGGCTGTCTCCTTGCCGCTCAGCACGGGGAAAATGTAGGTGTTCGGCGACGGGGGATTGCCCCATTTCCGGATGATTTCCTGCATCAACGGTACGACGATAGCCCGAATCGGGCGTACCGATTTCGTCCGGTGGCGCGTTTTCTGACGAACGTAGGAGAGTTCGCCGTTTTGGATGTCGCGGTAGCGCAGTTGGACGAAATCCGCGACATTCAGTCCGTTGCACAGATAGAGAAAAAGCCAGTAGTCGCGGTAGCGGAGAGTCGAATCTTTGCCGTCGTCGTATTTGGCGATCGCTCCTATCTGCTTGATGGAGAGTGCCATTTTTCGGCCCGAACCCTCTTGGATGGCATAGCGCCCCTGCCCGAACGGATAGTGCATCTCTTTGATGATGCCGTCGGCTTTCGCGCGGTTGAATATCCCGCGGAGCGCTCGCATGTAGATGGCGATAGTTGTCTGGCTTTTGCCTTGCGCGTGCATGAAATCCTCGAACCGCATGAGCCACGAGGGCGAAATGTCCTGATATTGCAGATTGCGGGTCGAGAACTCGCGCATGGCCCGCAACAATGCTCGAAAGATATCCGCCGTACTGATGTGGCCCGTGGTCCGTTGTTCTTTTTCGCGCGAGGCAATGGCTTCCAGTATGGTTTTCGTGCCGCAGCCTTTGATGCGGGCGTCGAGCAGACCGAATGAAAATGAGCCTCGGTCGGTGAGTTCTTCAACCGCTTCGCGAATGAGGTTGAAACTGATTTCCACGTCTCTGCGGATGCTTAGCAGCGTGCGTAATCGCGACGTACCCAATCTGTTCCAGTCTTCTTTCGACAGATTTTTGCCGGTCGGGTAGTAGACGTGCTGACGGCGATTGGTCACGCGGATCTTTATGGGGTAATTACCATTGGCGAGAGCACGTCTTGCATCAAGAATAACCGTCACCGTCACACCGTCTCTCGAGTAATAGTACATGGAATTGTTCATACGATTTGCACACAACTATCGAACAACTTCGACAAAATAAGGTTGTGCAAAGATAGAAAAATCCGGAGAGATTCGATGCCGTTCCGATGATAAAACACCCTCTTTTTTCAGGCGTAAAACGGTCGTTCGCAAACCGTTCGAGGGTTCGTTCCGAAAGGTCCCGTCCGCCCGTTTTTTTGCTTCGGCGTCGGTCTCCGTCGGAGTTCCGTGACCGTATGCAAACGTTTGCTTCCGACAAACGTTTTAGCGACATTTCGAACAATACTGCTTTTTCGGTTACCGTGTTTTTATCGGCGTAAAAATTCGACGATGCGTCGGGCGAACCGGTCGCTTGCGCCCGGGCCGCCAATGACAGCGCGCAACTCTTCGAAATCCGACAGCATGCGGGCCCGTTTTTTGCCTCCGCGGAGGATCGCTCGCAGTTCGCGTTCCGCGCGCGTGATGTCGAGGTTCGATTGGATGATTTCGGCGACCGATTCCCGTTCGAGGTTGAGATTCACCAGCGAGACCCACGGTACTTTGAGTACATAGGGTTGTAGTTTGACTTGGAACCACAGCGTGCGGTAAACCACCACTTCCGGCGTGCCCAAGAGGGCCGTTTCGAGTGTCGCCGTGCCTGAGGTCACTACTGCCGCTTCGGCTGCTGCAAGCGTCTCGTAGGTCTGGTCGCAGACATAGCGGATCGAGCTACCGGTCATATATTTTTCATAGAGGGACTTGTCGAGCCAGTGCACACCTGCTACCACGAATTGATAATCCGGAAATTTTTCCGACAACCGGGCCATCAGCGGCAGGTTGTCGCGTATTTCTCCGCGGCGGCTTCCGGCCAGTAACGCAATGATGGGGCGGTCGTCCAGTCCGTTTTGCTTGCGGTATGCTTCAGGGGAGGGTAACGTCGTCCGGCGCGCTTCAATGGCATCTTCCAGCGGGTTCCCCTCGAAAACGGCCTGTATGCCTTTGTTGGCGAAGTAGTTCCGTTCGAACGGAAAGATAATCAGCAGCAGGTCTACGAACCGGTGGATGTTCTTCACACGCCATTCACGCCATGCCCAGACTTTGGGGGCGATATAGTAAATGGTGCGTATGCCGTGTTCTTTGGCCCAGCATGCCATCTTCATGTTGAATCCCGGATAGTCGATTAGCACCAGCGCATCGGGTGAGTACGCCGCAACATCCTCTTGGCATTCGCGCATCTGACGGCGGATAGTCTTCAGATTTTTCAGCACTTG
>RYWP01000116.1 GCA_003979135.1 Alistipes sp. | reverse complement strand
GGTGGGCATTGCCGCGCGCTTGATTTTCAAGATGAACTATTACACGCTGATGGGACTCATCGCGGGCTCGACGACCGATCCCCCGGCGCTGGCCTATGCCAACGCGACGGCCGGCAACGATATGCCCGCCGTAGGCTATTCGACGGTCTACCCTGTCGTAATGTTCCTGCGCGTACTCACGGCACAGATCTTCATCCTTTTCGCTCTCTGACAGCATTCCGGGCGGAAAGAGCAAATTTATTTGCTTTTGCGCCCGGCGTGTGTTATCTTTGTAACAATAAAGGATCAACAAACAGAAACCTATCATGGCAAAAGCAGTCAACATTGCCCGGTCGCACCGTTTGGACGGCATCGGGGAGTACTATTTCTCGCGCCGTCTTCGCGAGATAGCCGAAATCGAAGCGGCCACGGGCCGTCAGATCATCAAACTGGCCATGGGCAGTCCCGACCTGCCGCCCCACTCCTCGGTTATCGAACGACTCTCGAAGGAAGCACAGCGCCCCGACGTGCACAAATACATGTCCTACAAGGGCGAACCGATCCTGCGCAAGGCTTTTGCCGACTGGTACCGGAAATGGTACCGCACGGAACTCGATTTCGAATCGGAAGTGCTGCCGCTCATCGGCTCGAAAGAGGGCATCATGCACATCTGCATGACCTTCCTCAACTCGGGCGACAAGGTACTGGTACCGAATCCCGGCTACCCGACCTATTCGGCAGCCGTACGGCTGGCGGGTGGCCAAATGGTGACTTATGCGCTCAACAAGCAGACAGGATTCCTACCCGATTTCGAGGCCATCGAACGGGCAGGGCTCGATGGTGTAAAGATGATGCTGGTGAACTATCCTAACATGCCGACGGGGCAGACTCCGACATCGGAATTGCTGCAAAAGGTGGTGGATTTCGGTGCAAAACACAACATTCTGATCGTGCACGACAATCCATACAGTTTCATCCGCAACGCATCGGCTCCTATCTCGATCATGGAGGCTGACGGAGCCCGCGAAGTGGCCCTGGAGATGAACTCGCTGTCGAAAGGCCACTCGATGGCCGGCTGGCGTGTGGGAGTCGTCGTGGGCAAAAAGGAGTGGATCGATGCGATACTGATTTTCAAATCGAACATGGATTCGGGCATGTTCTACCCCGTGCAAACAGCAGCAGCCACAGCACTATCACTGGGCGACGAATGGTTCGAAGAACTGAATGCCATCTACTACGGCCGTGAAAAGCAAGCCTATGCGCTGTTGGATGCGCTCGGCTGTCGTTACCGCGAACATCAAGCGGGTCTGTTCGTCTGGGCCGAACTGCCGGAAAATTATGCGGGCGACTGTTTCGCATTCTCGGACGAAGTGATGGAAAAATGCGATGTGTTCCTGACCCCGGGCGGGATTTTCGGTTCGGAGGGCGCCCGATACATCCGCATCACGCTCTGCTGTCCGGAAGAACAACTCAAACAAGCGACCGATAACGTACTCACACGATTTTCAAAATAAAACGAACGAACTGCTCCCGATACAAACGGAAAAAAACTTATGGGAATATCCAAAACATACCTCATAACATTTTCTCCGACGGGAACTTCCCGCAAGATCGGCGAGGCGATCGCAAAAGCCATCTCTCCACAATACGAGACAATCGATCTGACCCGACCGGCCACAATCGTGAAAACGATTCCAGCCGATTCCATAGTGGTCTTTTCAGCTCCCGTATATGGCGGTCATGTCGCAAAAACGGCAGCAAAGCGATTCGAAAAAATCACTTCCAATGGAGCCAATGCGGTGGCGGTAGTCGTTTACGGCAATCGGGATTACGAAAAATCATTGGAGGAAGCCGGGCATCTTCTTCGCGGCAATGGCTTCAAAGTCACAGCCGGAGCAACATTCATCGGCGAACATTCCTATAGCACTCCTGCTACGCCTATCGCCACAGGACGTCCGGATGCTGCCGATTTGGAGGAAGCCGAGAAATTCGGCGCAGCAGTAAAGCATAAGATAGAAAACGGAGCCGAAGAAGTGGACTTGTCGAAGATTGAGCGCACGGCCAATTCAATATCGACCAACTTGAAATTTCTCGTGGGGGCCATCAAGGCGGTGGCTACTAAGAAAAAAGTCCAGTCGCCATCCGTCAATACTACAAAATGTCTTCACTGCGGACAATGTGTCGCCGAATGCCCGACCGGTGCCATAGCCAATGGTTGGGAAGAAACCACAGATGCCGAAAAATGTATCAGATGTTGTGCTTGCGTAAAAACATGCAGTCAAGGTGCCCGAACCTTTGATTCTCCTTTCGCTGCACTCCTTTCGAAGAACTTCCCCGAACACAAGCCCAATCACGTCATCCTATGAACAAGGCTTGGGCAAGTATCAAACGAGGATCGATTATTTCAGCCCATAATTTCAAAACGAGGGATATTTTCACATCCCTCGTTTTTTACAATAGTTCCTGCCGAAGTGCTTCGCAAGAAGACTCCGGATCGTGACTATTGAACAAACGCCCATGAATGCCCATTGCTTCGGCTGCTTCGATATTGGCCCGACGGTCGTCGACAAAGAGCGTTTCATCGGGCTGCAAACCATAACGCTCCAACAGAATTTCGTAGATGCGCGGCTCGGGCTTCACCGCATGCTCCTCGCACGAGACGACCTCGCCGTCGAACAACCGATAAACAGGAAAGCGGCGCAAGAAAGCGATGAACTCGCGCGACATATTCGACAGAACGTATAATTTATATCCAGCCTGTTTCAATTCGCCGATCAACCGTTCGGTCGCTTCGACGGGCCGCTGAAGATCGATGGCGAACTGCAGATACTCGTCGCATTTCGCACGGTCGCAACCGTTGTACCGGCACAACTCCTCGGCAACCTCATCCAACGTCAAGGTTCCACGGTCGTACTCCTCCCAGAAGCGCGGCATTTGCTCCTGCCGCACAAAAGTGAAAAAATCGATGAAATCCTGCGTACACTCACTACGTCGACGTGCGAACAACACGCCGCCCAAATCGAAAACGATATTCTTCATTGTCGTTCTATTTTACCACGCGAACCTTTGCAGCCGCAGCTTTCACGCGGTCGCGCAAAGCATCCAAATCGCTGCCGAGCGGCGCATACCCCACGACGACGCCCATCCGCCGATTAACGCGCGCCGACGGCTTGCCGAAAATCCGGACATCGAAACGCGGATCGGCAGCCATCGCCTGCTCCACGCCCTCGTAATCCGGCGCCGACGGAATCGCCTCGGGCGAAAGGACCACTGCACTGGCCCCGATTCGCTCGAACGTGATTTCGGGAATCGGCAGCCCCAGCACCGCCCGCAAATGCAACTCGAATTCATTGAGATTCTGCGTGCCGGCCAACGTCACCATACCCGTGTCATGCGGACGTGGCGAAAGTTCCGAAAAATAGACGCCGTTTTCCTTGCTCAGGAAGAACTCCACACCCCAGATACCGGCACCGGTCAAAGCCTCGGTCACAGCAGCGGCCATCCGCTGCGCCTCGCGCAGATGTTCGGGCGAAATCGCGGGCGACTGGAAACTTTCGCGGTAATCGCCGCCCTTCTGCACATGGCCGATGGGCGGACAAAAGAGCGTCGGGCCATGCTGCTGCGTGACGGTCAACAAGGTGATTTCGCTGTCGAAGCGGATGAACTCCTCGACGATCAACTCGCGGATGTCGCCGCGCGACCCCTCGCAACCTGTCTCTTATACACATCT
>RYWP01000115.1 GCA_003979135.1 Alistipes sp. | reverse complement strand
GCGGTGAGAAGTCCCGAGAAGATATAGAGGTCGTTGATGAGGTTGACATTCAGCGTACCCGATACGATCTTCTTGGAGCCGTTGACCACGGCCGAAAACATCTTGTCGGCAGCTACGGTTCCGGTCGCCGTGTAGTTGCCGGGTTTCAGCACCCATTCGGCGCTGCCGATACGCATCTGCATCGCATCGCCCGCGGCATTCTTGAGGTTGACGATCAGAGCTTTGATACCCTTGCCCAACTTCTCGGTCGGCTGCTGCTCGGCAGCGATGAACTGATAACGCGCGATGTTGTCGTAGACGCCGCTCAGATCGTCGATCGGCTTCTCCTCGCAGGCAACGGCAAAGAGACCCGCCAGCAGCGCTGTCAAAATGAATCGTATGTTTTTCATAGTCATTTCTGTTTTTGTTGTCGGACCGGAGGTTTATTCCCAGCCTTCGTTTTGTTTCATGTTGGGGTTGAGTTCCATCTCCTTGCGCGGAATCGGCAGCAGCTTGTGCTTGGCCTTGAAACCGTAGGTCGGGTTGCTCCACATGTATTTCGTCTCGGAACCCGTGAATGCGGGAACCTGGCCGCCCTGATCGGCCAGAACGGTTTCGGCGTCGCCCCAGCGGACAAGGTCCTGGAAACGGACGCTTTCCAAACAGAGTTCCAGACGCTTCTCTTTCTTGACGTCGTCGAGCGTTACAGAACCCAGCGGCGCCAGGCGCGCGCGTTCACGAATCTGGTTGATGTAGTTCAGCGCCTTGGCCGGGTCGCCGCCCTGCACGTGCGCTTCGGCAGCCAGCAGCAGCACCTCGGCGTAGCGCATGACGCGGTAGTTGGTCCATACGAACCACGGCTGCGTGCCCGGAGATACGTTGTCGTCCTTCAGCAGGCGGGTTTTCCAGATGAAATAACCCTCATGACCGGAAAGATACTGACCGGCCTGTACCTTCACGCCGTCCTTTTCCATCTGCTGAGCCGTGCGCATCGTGCTGTTCAGACGATAACCGTTCGCACCCTCCATCGCTACGAAAGCATCGTAGAGCGACTTGCGCGGGTTGAAGAAGCCCCACGTACCGGTTTCGATCACCGCTGCAAGAGAACCGCCCATATCCAGACGGTCCGAGCGCCAGCCGTACATCAGGTAGAACATCGTGTTGTTTTCATAATGCGACCAGCTCATCTGCTCGGGGTCCTTGCGCTTCTGGATTTCGAGCATGGCCTCGCAGCTGTTGTTGTTGGCCGAATGGAGCAGCATGTCGTAATCGCCTTTGAAAAGTTCGTACTTCTTCGAGTCGATCACCTGGTCCAGGATGGCGGCAGCCTCGGCATATTTTTCTTGGAAGAGATAGGATTTGCCCAACATCGACTGAGTGACCTCCTTGGTCACGCGCATGCCGGTTTCGGCATCGTTCGCGCTGCTCTTCGACGGCAGCGTGTTGGAATCGATGGCCTCGCCCAGATCCTGCTCGATGAACTTCCACAGCTGCTCCACCGTGCTGTTGCCCATGCGGTATTCGCCGGGATCGAGCAGCCGGTCGACCTTGGGGACTGGTCCGTAAAGGGTCACCAGGTCGAAGTAGGCCCATGCGCGGAAGAATTTGGCTTCGGCCACCGTACGCGCCTTGACGGGCGTGTCGGGAGCCACCTTCCCGATGATGAGGTTCGCCTTGTAGATAAGGGCGTACAAACCTTGATAGAGATCCCGAACAATGCTGTTGTCCGATCCGAACGTATATTCGTTCAGGCGCTCCATGTCGGAGTTGTCGCCGCGGTTGCCGCCGCCGGCGAAAGCGTCGTCGGAAAGCAGGTTCTTGGCGTAGAACCAGTTGGAATAGATTCCGTCCCAGGTGCCGCAGAGGGAGGCGAGCGCCTGCATGGCCTGTTCGTCCGTCTGGTAGAACTCATCCTGGCCTCCCATGTTGCCGTGTTTCGGGATGTCGAGGTATTTTTCGCAACCGACCGCGAATATCAACATCAAAGCCGATAACAGGATATATTTCGTTTTCATTTTCATTGTTTCCGTAGTTAAGATTTGTTAGAATCCGATGTTGAGACCGAATACGACCTTCTTCGAACCGGGGTAGGAGCCTTTGTCGATACCCATACCGGCCGTTGCGTTGGTTGCGGCCTCAGGGTCGAAGCCCGGATATTTGGTGAAGGTGAAATAGTCGTCGAGCGAAACATAGACACGCAGGTTCTGGATGAACGCCTTTCGCAGCCACGTCTTCGGGAAGCTGTAGCCCAGCTGGATCTGCTTGATCTTGAAGAACGAACCGTCGTAGACCATGGCGTCGGAATACTGATACTTGTCCATGTTGTTGGCATTGGCGCGGGGTACCGTACCCGACGTGTTGGCCGGCGTCCAGCGGTTGTCGTAGAAGACTTCCTTCAGCTTGTTGGATGCCTGACGGTCGAACTTGTTGATGCAGTTGAAGATGTCGTTGCCCTCCGAACCGGTGCCGAAGACGGTCAGGTCGATGCCTTTCCAGGCTGCCGTAAGGGTGATACCATACGTGAAATCCGGAATGGCATCGCCGATGTAGGTAAGGTCGCCGTCGCTCAGATCGCCGCTCTTGTCGAGGTCTTCGAAGGTGGGATCGCCCGTTGCGGGATCGACGCCTGCAAACTTGTAACCACGGAAATAGTAGATGGGGTAGCCCTTCTCGAAGTAGGTGATCGCGGTGTTGTGGAACGTTTCGCCGCCCAGACGCACCAGCGACGGGTCGAGGTAGGTCACCTTGTTCTTGAGCGTGGCCAGATTACCGCGCACCGAGTAGGAGAAATCGCCTACGTGGTCTCTCCAGCCCAGTTCGATTTCCCAACCGCGGTTGCTGACGTTGCCGGCGTTGATGGGCGAAACCGTACCGCCGACGATCAGCGAAGGCGTGGTGCCGCTGACAAGCAGGTCCTTGGTCTTCTTGTCGAACCAGTCGAGGCTGAAAGTCAGCCGGTCGTTGAACAGACGGGCATCGAGACCGATGTTGATCTGCTCGGAGGTCTCCCAGCGGAGTTCGTCGTTACCCATCGAGCTGGGTGCCGAACCCTGGATGTAGTTGTTGCCCGGGAAGAACGGATAGATGCGGTCCAGCGCCATGTCGGTGCTGTACATATATCCGCTCAGCGCCGCAAGGCTGCCGTTCTGGCCCCAGCTGGCACGAAGTTTCAGATTCGATACATATCTGCGGGCCGGTTCGAAGAACGCTTCCTCGGAGATGGCCCAACCGGCCGAAACGGCGGGAAAGTAGCCCCAGCGGTTCGTGACGGGGAGCTGCGACAGGTCGGCGGCATCGGCACGCAGCGAAGCCTGGATCATGTAGCGGCCGGCGAATTCGTAGCCTACGCGGCCGAAGTAGGAGAGTTTGGCCGATTCGGTCTCCTCGCCGCTCACGTTCTTGGTTGCGGAGGCGTTGGCATAGTTAAGATACCAGAACACCGGATCGTTCTTCTTCAGAGCATCCTCCTCGTTGCCGGTGAGGCTGCCGTTGACATAGTTGTAGGTCGACTTCTGGAACGACATACCCACCATGGCCGAAACGGTGTGACGGCCGAACGTGCGCATGTAGTTGGCGAAGTTCTCCCACTGGTAGTAGAGCGAGGTCGAGGAGCCTGCCGAGAAATTGAGATAGGGGTTGATGCGCTCGGAGTTGTTGTAGCTCGGCAGCGACACGGTCGAGTTGTGCGAACCCGAGAAACGGTATCCCAGACGCGACGTGACGACCAGTCCTTTCACGGGTTTGAAATCACCGTACAGCGA
>RYWP01000114.1 GCA_003979135.1 Alistipes sp. | reverse complement strand
ATCTATCTCAATCCGCTGATCTACGTGGCTTTCATCGTTCTGTTGCCCGTCGACACGTTCGCCGTGTGGCTTCTGTTCGCCGGGGTGGTCATGGGCGCTACGATGGATTTCCTGATGGGTACGGCCGGCATCAACACCATTGCCACGGTGCTGATCGCTTTCGTGCGTCCGTTCCTTCTCACGAATCTCTACGGCCGCGATGACCTGCGCGACGGCGGCGTCCCCTCGCCCGAGCGGCTCGGACACCATGTCTTTCTCGATTACCTGGTCATCCTCGTGGTGCTGCACCACGCCGTCTTCTTCACGTTCGAGGCTCTGTCGTGGAGCCATGCGCTGCGTACCGTCGTGCGTACCATCGCCAGCGGCTCCGTCACCGTGGCCGTCGTGTGGCTGCTCACACGCATCTTCACCGCCAAATTCGTAGCCCGTCTATGAACGGTCCCGCCGACAGCCTTTTCCGCATGCGGCTCCTGCAGGGGGTCGTGCTGCTGGTCTTCGCCTTGTTGATCGGCCGCCTGGCGTGGCTGCAGCTCTTCGACGAGCGCTACGAGGAGATGGCCAAGGCCAACGTGCTGCGTCATGTGGTGCTCTATCCGCCGCGCGGCGAGGTGCTCGACCGCAACGGTGAGTTCCTGGTGCAGAGCCGCGAGTGCTACGACCTGATGGTCATCGCCCGCGAGATCGACAAGCGCGGTTTCGACACCGTGCGTCTGTGCGAGGTGCTCAACATCCCCATCGAGCGCGTCAGGCGCGAATTGGCCAACGCCCGCATGCGTCCGCGAGCGCCGCGTCTGGTGGCCAGCTACATCGCCAAGGAGGACAAACTGCGTTTCGATGAGTGCAATTTCCGCGGTTTCTACACCGTCTACCGCACCGTGCGGCGCTATCCGCGCAAGGTGGGAGGCAACCTGCTGGGTTTCGTCAGCGAGGTGACGGCCGAATACCTCAAGCGCCATCCCTACTACCAGGCCGGCGACTACGTGGGCCTCACCGGCGTGGAGTCGGCCTACGAGACGGTGTTGCGCGGCAACAAGGGAGTGAAGATCCAGGAGATCGACACCCACGGCGAGATCAAGGGTTCCTACATGGACGGTCATTACGATTCGCTGCCCGATCCCGGCCGCTCGATCGTCAGCACGATCGATGCCCGGCTCCAGCTCCTGGGCGAGGAGCTCATGCGCGGCAAGGTGGGCGCCGCCGTGGCCATCGAGCCTTCGACGGGTGAGATTCTGATGATGGTCTCGTCGCCCACCTACGACCCCGACGAGCTGGTCGGCCGCCAGCGCGGCAACAACTACATGCGTCTGTTGCGCGATAACCGGCACCCGCTATTCAATCGGGCAGTAACGGCGAAATATCCTCCGGGGTCGACTTTCAAGTTGGTTCAGGGACTGATCGGCATGCAGGAGGGCGTGCTCCGGCCCTCCGACCTCCATCAGTGCAATATGGGCTACCAAGCCGGAAAACTGAAAGTCGGCTGCCATGCCCACACTTCGCCGCTCAACCTAAGGTATGCCGTCGCGACTTCGTGCAATGCCTATTTCTGCTACGTATTCCGCGACATTCTCGAAAATCCCAAATACGGCAGCCCCAAAAAAGGATTCGACATCTGGCGCGAATACGTCGAGAGTTTCGGATTCGGCAACCGACTGGGCTCGGACTTCCTGGACGAAGGTACGGGGTACGTTCCCGATCGGGCGTTCTACGACCGGCGTTACCACGGGTCGTGGAATGCGCTCACCCTGCTGTCGCTTTCCATCGGACAAGGCGAGATGGGTTGCACCCCCTTGCAACTGGCCAATCTGGCCTGCATCGTCGCCAACCGAGGCTATTACTACATTCCGCATATCGTCAAGAAGATCGAGGGACGCGATTCGATCGACCGCCGGTTCTACGAACGCCAGTACACCAAAGTCGATGCGAAACACTTCGAACCGATCGTCGAAGGCATGTGGAATGGCGTAAACGTAGCCGGCACCTCGCGATTGGCCGAGTTGCCCGGGCTCGATGTCTGCGGCAAGACCGGTACGGCCCAGAATCCCAACGGGCGCGACCATTCGACGTTCCTGTCGTTCGCCCCGAAAGACAATCCGCGCATCGCCATCTCAGTCTATGTCGAACATGGCGGATTCGGTTCCGAGACAGCACTTCCCATCGCAAGTCTGCTGGAAGAATACTACCTGACCGACACCATCCGTCGGGTCGAACTGCTGCAACAAGTCAAAAACATCCAACTTCCGAACTATGCCCAGCACTGACCGACACACGCGACTTTTCGAAGGGGTCGACGGCATTACCGTCCTGCTGTACGTATTGATCGTGCTGGCCGGATGGCTTTCGATCACCTCGGCTTCATACGACAACTCGACCGCCGACGGCAATTTCTTCTCGCTCTCGCACTTCTACATGAAACAGGCAGTGTGGGTCTCCATCGCATGGATTACGGCCATCGTCGTGCTGCTGTTGGACGAGCGGTTCTACCACATGCTGGCTTATCCGGCCTACATCGGCGGTTTGGTGCTGCTCATCGCCGCGTTGCTTTTCGGCCGTGAAGTCAACGGTGCTAAAGCATGGTTCGAATTCGGGTCGATCCGCATGCAACCCGTCGAGTTCGCCAAAATCGCTACCGCCTTGGCCCTCGCCCGCGTGATGAGTGACTACTCGTTCTCAATCAACCGCCCCTCCGACCTGATGAAGGTCGCATTCGTCATCTGCCTGCCGTTGGGCATCATCATCCTGCAAAACGACACCGGTTCGGGCATCGTGCTATGTTCGTTCCTTTTCGTGCTCTACCGCGAAGGGCTCAACAAATGGCTTTGCGTGCCGGTGCTACTGATAGCGGCCCTTTTCATCATCTCGTTCCTGCTCACGCCCATAACGCTGCTTATCCTCTCCATCGTGGTCTGCACGCTTTGCGAAGCGGTGCTCAACGGACAATGGAAGTCGCGCATCATCTATCTCGCATCGCTCGCGCTGGGCGCAATCGTCCTCTTCGTCGCGATGTATGCCATCGCTCCGCATACGATGTCTTTCTATCATGCGCTGTTGGCCGTGACGCTGCTTTCGCTTGTCGGCGTGGCGATCTATGCCTACCGTACGACGCTGAACAACACCTATCTGATTCTCGGATTCTTCATCGGCACGACGATTTTCTTCCCGACGACCGACTACATCTTCAACTCCATCCTCAAAGAGCATCAGCAAAAACGCATCGAAAGTTTCTTGGGCATCATCAACGACCCGCGCGGCATCGACTACAACGTCAACCAGTCGAAAATCGCCATCGGTTCGGGCGGTTTCGTCGGCAAGGGCTTCATGGAGGGCACCCAGATCCGCTACGGATTCGTCCCCGAGCGCCACACCGATTTCATCTTCTGCACAGTAGGCGAGGAGTGGGGATTTCTCGGGACGGTCTTCGTGCTGACGCTGTTCTGCTTATTGATTCTGCGACTGATGCGCATGGGCGAACGGCAGGAAGAACCGTTCGGCCGCATCTATTGTTACTGCGTGGCATCCATCTTGCTCTTTCACGTGTTGGTAAACGTGGGCATGACCATCGGACTGGTACCTGTAATGGGTATTCCGCTGCCGTTGATGAGTTACGGCGGTTCGTCGCTCATCGCCTTCACGTTATTGATCTTCATCGCCATACGACTCGACGCCGCGACACGGCAGTTCTCCATCGACAAATTCTGACACCCCCACAGACGATGATTCCGCACGCTCCGCAAGGTCTCACAC
>RYWP01000011.1 GCA_003979135.1 Alistipes sp. | reverse complement strand
AGATGTGTATAAGAGACAGACCTTGCCGACGGCGATACGCCCCGTATAAGAGGAGTATTCCAACGACGTAATCAACATCTGCGGCGTGCCCTCGACTGTCTTCGGCTCGGGAATCTCGTCGATGATGGCATCCAACAACGGCACGATGGAATCGGTCGGTTGATCCCATTTGTGGGACATCCAACCCTGTTTGGCGGAACCGTAAATCGTCTTGTAATCGAGCTGCTCCTCGGTCGCATCGAGCGAGAACATCAGGTCGAACACCTGCTCGTTCACCACCTCGGGGCGGCAGTTGGGTTTATCGACCTTGTTGACGACGACGATGGGCTTCTTGCCCAAAGCGAGCGCTTTCTGCAACACGAAGCGGGTCTGCGGCATGGTGCCCTCGAACGCATCGACGAGCAACAACACACCATCGCACATGTTGAGCACACGCTCGACCTCGCCGCCGAAATCAGCGTGGCCCGGAGTATCGATGATGTTGATTTTGTAGTCTTTGTAGATGACCGAAACGTTTTTCGAGAGAATCGTGATTCCCCGTTCACGTTCCAAGTCGTTGTTGTCCAGAATCAAATCGCCGGTCTGTTTGGCGTTGTCGCGCAGGAGGTGTCCCGCCAGAATCATCTTATCGACAAGCGTGGTCTTGCCGTGGTCCACGTGGGCAATAATCGCAATATTGCGCAGTTTTTGCATAGCAGAATCTTTTACGGCGCAAAGGTACACAAATTATCGGGAAAAAGTACTATTTTTGCGTGATTCTTAAAAAAGTTTAATATCTATGCACGCTTCGTTCGTCATCGGGTCTGCGAGCCGAATCTACATCGGTTCCGTCCGCGAAATTCTTCCGGAAGTCCTCCCCGAAAGTCGCGTCGCAGCCATCTCCGACGCGGCAATCGACCGGCTCCACCACGAATTGCTCGCATCCTATGCCTCCGTGCTCATCGGTAAAGGCGAAAGCATCAAGACCTTGCAGACGGTGGCGGCCATCTACCGCAAATTCTTGGAAACGGGCATCGACCGTTCGACCTTCGTGCTGGGCATCGGCGGCGGAATCGTCACCGACATCACGGGATTCGCCGCATCGACCTATATGCGGGGATTGCGTTTCGGATTCATCCCGACCACCCTGCTCGGGCAGGTCGACGCAGCTATCGGTGGCAAGAACGGCGTGAACATCGACGGATACAAGAACATCGCGGGCACGTTCAATCAACCGCAATTCGTCATCTGCGACCCGGAATTACTCGCCACGCTTCCCGAACGGGAATTCCGGGCTGGGCTGGCCGAAATCATCAAGGCGGCCATCATCGCCGACGCGGAACTGTTCGCCCGCTTGGAGACGGTCGACCTTCTGCATCTGCGCAACGACCGGAATCTGCTGACGGAAATCATCCGGTCAGCCATCCGCGTCAAAGTCGAAATCGTCGCACGCGACGAGCGCGAAGCGGGCGAACGACGCAAACTCAACTTGGGCCATACGTTCGCCCACGCCATCGAGAAATGTTCCACGCGCATGAATCACGGCGAAGCGGTGGCGGTCGGCATCCGAATGATAGCCGACGCTGCGGTCAAAGCGGGATTGCTGGCAACGGCCGATGGAGAACGCATCACAGCACTGTTGACAAGATTCGGGTTCGCGCTCGAATCGCCGGTCGAAGTGAAACGCTTACTGAAAGAGAGCGCCAAAGACAAGAAAAACAAAGACGGCATGCTGCGCATCGTCCTGCCGACCCGCATCGGCGACTGCACGGTACAGACCTTGACGTCGACCGCTTTCGCAGCGCTGCTGCCGGCCCGATGCGCAAAAGAAAAGACACTCTGACCGCCATCCGAAGCCACACGACTGGTTCACAAACGAAAATCGAAAGAGGATATCCGCATTTCCACGCAGATACCCTCTCGCTTTGCAAAACGGACGCGACCGCCCATCAATACTGTTCTTTTTCGTTCGGAAAATCGGAACTTTTCACATCGGCGATGTAGTGCGTCACGGCCTCGGTCATCGCACTGTGCAAATCGGCATAACGTCGCAGGAAGCGCGGCGAAAAACCGTTGTTGAGTCCCAGCATGTCGTGAATGACCAGCACCTGACCATCCGTACCGCCACCAGCTCCGATACCGATCGTCGGAATCGGAATCTCATTCGTCACGCGCGTGGCCAACGCAGCCGGAATCTTTTCCAGCACAACGGCGAAGCACCCCGCTTCGCTCAACAGATGCGCATCGCGGACGAGTTTTTCAGCCTCGGCCTCCTCTTTTGCCCGCACGTTGTAGGTGCCGAACTTGTGGATCGACTGCGGTGTCAGACCGAGGTGCCCCATCACCGGAATACCGGCAGACAGGATGCGCTGCACGGATTCGAGAATCTCCTCGCCGCCCTCCAATTTCACGGCATCGGCTTCGGTCTCCTTCATGATGCGGACCGCCGAATCGAGCGCCAGTTTGGAGTTGCCCTGATAGGTGCCGAACGGCATGTCGACCACGATCAAAGCCCGCTGGGCACCGCGCGTCACAGAACGGGCGTGGTAAATCATCATATCGAGTGTGATGGGAACCGTCGTCTCATAACCGGCCATGACGTTGGCAGCCGAGTCGCCCACGAGAATAACGTCGATTCCGGCGGCATCAACGATCTTCGCCATCGAGTAATCGTAAGAAGTGAGCATGGCGATCTTTTCGCCCCGCTGTTTCATCTCCGTCAGACGGTAAGTCGTAACCGCCCGGACAGTGCTTTCTACGGACATTTTCTTCGCATTTTCAGGTTAAAATCGGGGCAAAGTTAACGATTCGGACGAATTCGCCAAAAAAAGTCCCACAAAACCACTCCGCCCGAAACCGAGACATTCAACGAGTGTTTCACACCCATCTGCGGAATCTCGATAGCTCCGTCGCATCGGTCTACAGCTTCCTGCTCCACGCCGTCGACCTCGTTGCCGAAGACAAGCGCATACCGACGACCCGCTTCGGGCCGGAAATCGCCCAGCATCGTCGCCCCGTCGACCTGCTCCACGGCATAAACGAGGTAGCCTCGTTCGTGTAGAGCGTCGATGCAGGCCTCGGTCGATTCGTAGTAGCTCCACGGCACGGTCTGTTCGGCCCCCAATGCAGTTTTGTGAATATCGCGGGCAGGCGGGGTCGCCGTAATCCCACACAGAGCGATATGCTCGACCCCGAACGCATCGGAAGTCCGAAAAAAAGCTCCGACATTCTGCATCGACCGCACGTTGTCGAGCACGACCGTGACAGCCATTTTCTCCATCGCGGCATAAGCCTCGGGGGTCGGGCGACCCAGTTCTTCGTTAGTTATCTTGCGCATAGGCGAATGGTTTTCGGTCCCAAAAGTAGTCAAATAAAAAATTTTTACCTATTTTTGGGGCTCAAATCCATCGAAAATCATGGCCTTGAAAAAACGGATTCTGACCTTGTGCTTCGCGGCGACGGTCACGGGGGCTTCGGCACAGCAAATCATCGCCGGAGCCGATTTCGCAACCCGATTCGACAACCGCGAATATGCCGGCAACACATTCAACCAACCGCTGACGCTTTTCAGTGCGCGCCTGACACCGCGCGTCGGCGTCGAATGGATGAAGAAAAACCGGTTGGTCGTCGGGGTCGAGCTATTGCAGAACTTCGGCCAGCACAACGGAGCACGCGAACCGTTTCTGAGCGATGTCAAACCGCTGATGTACTACCGATTCAAGACCGACCATGTACAGGCGAACGCAGGTATCTTCGGACGCGATGAACTGGCGGGCGACTACTCGACGGCGTTTTTTAGCGATTCGACAGTTTTCTATCACAACCGATTATCGGGATTCTTGGGCCGTTACCGCTCGACGGAACGCCCCGACACTTACGTGGAACTGGCCCTCGACTGGGAGGGGATGCTCGGCGAGGAGACACGCGAAAAGTTCCGCATCCTCTCGGCCGGACGCTACACATTCGGTGGGGGGGGGTATTTCGGATACGCCTTTTCGCTCTTCCACTTCGCCATGTCGGAGCGCGTGGACAACGTTTCGGACAATCTATTGCTGAATCCCTACGTCGGCTGGAAATTCGACGCTTATTTCGACTTCGACGTCCGGGCCGGTATGTTGTTCGCGCCGCAACGCGGCCGCAGCGTCGACAACAGTTGGAAAAAGCCGTGCGGCGGACAACTGGACATCGTTATCCGCAAATGGGGCATCAAGCTGGAAAACAACCTCTATGTCGGCGGCAATCTCCAACCGCTGCGCCATGCCGTAGCCGACCCCGAAACAGGACTCACATACGGTACGGACGGGCTCTATGCCGGCGACAGCTTCTATGCGACAACCGAACACATCTACAACCGCACGTGGCTCGGCTATGACAACAGCTTCTTCAACGGAACACTCACCATCGCAGCAGGCATGGTATTCCACTATGACGGCACGGGGATGGGCACGCAACAGGTGGTGCAACTCTCGGTGAACCTCGAAAAACTGTTCCGCACGGGAACCAAATGCGGCAACAAAGAAATGTAACATACGAATAAAGATATGGCAAGCGAAACGAACGAAGTACGCGAGAAGTCGCTGAACTTTCTCGAAGAAATTATCGAAACCTCCATCGCCCGTGGCGACAAACGGATTCAGACCCGTTTCCCGCCCGAGCCGAACGGCTATCTGCATATCGGTCATGCCAAAAGCATCTGCATCAACTTCGGGCTGGCCAAGAAATACGGCGGCAAATGCAACCTGCGCTTCGACGACACGAACCCGGTAAAAGAGGATGTAGAATACGTCGATTCGATCAAACGGGATATTCAGTGGCTGGGATTCGAATGGGCACAGGAACGCTATGCCTCGGACTATTTCGACCAGCTCTACGAATGGGCCATCGTGCTGATTAAGAAAGGGCTGGCCTATGTCGACGACCAGACGCAGGAACAAATCCGCGAAACGCGCGGCACCGTGTCGGAGCCGGGCAAGGAATCGCCGTGGCGCAACCGCACGGTCGAGGAGAATCTCGGCCTGTTCGAACGAATGCGCAAGGGCGAGTTTTCTGACGGCGAAAAGGTGCTGCGTGCGAAAATCGACATGGCGCATCCGAACATGCTGTTCCGCGACCCGATCATGTACCGCATCATCCACGCCGAACATCACCGCACGGGCGACAAATGGTGCATCTATCCGATGTACGACTATGCCCACGGCCAAAGCGACTCGATCGAACAGATTACCCATTCGATCTGCACGTTGGAATTCGACGTACACCGGCCGCTCTACGACTGGTTCATCGAGGCGCTGGAAATTTTCCCCTCGCATCAGTACGAGTTTGCGCGGTTGAACCTCACCTACACGATGATGTCGAAACGCAAACTGCTAAAACTCGTGCAGGAGGGCGCTGTCATGGGCTGGGACGACCCGCGGATGCCGACCATCTGCGCGCTGCGCCGCAAAGGCTACACGCCGGCTTCGGTGCGCAATTTCGCTGAGATGGTGGGCGTTGCCAAACGCGACAATGTCATCGACCTCGGCAAACTGGAATACTGCGTACGAGAAGACCTGAACAAGGTCGCCGAACGCCGCATGGCCGTACTGAATCCGCTGAAAGTGGTCATCACGAACTACGACGAGGGCAAAACCGAACTCTTCACGGCCATCAACAATCCCGAAGACGAAGCAGCCGGCACGCGTCAGGTTCCATTCTCGAAGGTCATCTACATCGAACGGGACGACTTCATGGAGAATCCGCCGAAGAAGTTCTACCGTTTGCAGCCGGGCGGCGAGGTGCGCCTGCGTTACTCCTACTTAATCAAGTGCGAGGAGGTCGTGAAAGATGCCGAAGGCAATATCATCGAGTTGCGCTGCACCTATGATCCGATGTCGGGCAACGGCTCGTCGAGCGACGGCCGTAAGGTGAAAGGCGTCATCCACTGGGTTTCGGCCAAAGATGCGCTCGAAGCCGAAATCCGGCTTTTCAATCCGCTTTTCACGAAAGAGAATCCCGACGACGTGGAGGAGGGCCAAACATGGGAAGACAACCTCAACCCCGAATCGATGGTCAAAATCACGGGTTATCTGGAACCCTCGCTGCGGGATATTCCGGTCGGTCAGGCCGTGCAGTTCGAGCGCGTGGGTTATTTCTGCCCCGACACCGATTCGACGCCCGACCGATTAGTATTCAATCGCACCGTGACGTTGAAAGATTCGTGGGCGAAAATCAACAAGTAACACACTCGGATGCGTTCATCGCGTCTTGCGGCCGAAAACAAGGGACCGACGCGAGGTATTCCAACCACATTACGAAAAATCACCGGTCTACAAGCCGGTGATTTTTTTGATTTCGTTCAGTTTGTTGAGTGCTTCGATAGGTGTCAGCGAATTGACATCCAAATCCTTGATCTGGTCTCGTATCTGAACCAATACCGGATCATCCAGCCGGAACATCGAAAGCTGCACGCTGGGCGAATCGCCACCCTCGGCAGCTTCACGGACAGACTGGGCGTTCAACTTTCGGCCGCGGTCTTTCAGACTGCGGCTCTGCGCGATTTCATTGTTGCCGTAGGTCTGTTCGAGATTGCGCAAAATCTCGTCGGCCCGCGACACGACCGACAACGGCATACCGGCCATCCGCGCGACATGGATACCGAACGAATGCTCCGTACCTCCCTCCTCCAACTTGCGCAGGAAGATGATCCGGTTACTCACCTCCTTGACCGTCACATGGAAATTCTTCACACGCGGACAAGTATGCTCCATTTCGTTCAATTCGTGGTAGTGTGTAGCGAAAAGCGTCTTCGCACGGGCCGTCGGATGATTGTGCAGGTATTCGACCATCGCCCAAGCTATCGAAATCCCGTCGTAAGTGCTCGTACCGCGACCGATTTCGTCCAGCAGGACGATGCTACGGTCGGAAATGTTGTTGAGAATGCTGGCCGATTCGAGCATTTCGACCATGAAGGTCGATTCGCCCTGCGAAATGTTGTCCGACGCACCGACACGCGTGAAAATCTTGTCCACAACGCCGATACGCGCCGACGAGGCCGGCACGAACGACCCCATTTGCGCCATGAGAATTATCAAAGCCGTCTGCCGCAACAGCGCCGACTTACCCGACATATTGGGACCCGTAATCATCATGATCTGCTGTTTGTCGCTGTCCAGCATGACATCGTTGGGGATGTACTCCTCGCCGACAGGCATCAAAGTTTCGATAACCGGATGGCGGCCTGCCCGAATATCGATGCGCTTGCCCTTGTCGAGTTTCGGCCGCACGTAATTACGCTCGCACGCCATCCGAGCGAACGATTGCAGGCAGTCGATATGCGCCACGGCGACTGCATCACGCAACAGAGGCTGCAACGAATTGCAGATGAATGCCAGAATCTCCGTATAGATGCGCTGCTCCAACACCAACATCTTCTCCTCGGCACCCAAGATCTTCGCTTCGTACTCCTTGAGTTCCTCGGTGATGTAACGCTCGGCATTGGTCAGCGTCTGTTTGCGAATCCATGTCTCGGGCACCTTCTCCTTATGCGTATTCCGCACTTCGATATAGTAACCGAAAACGCTGTTGTAACTGATTTTGAGCGACGGGATACCGGTCGCTTCACTTTCGCGCTGCTGAATGCGGTTCAAATAGTCCTTACCGTGCAGCACGATACGGCGCAGGTCGTCGAGCTCGGCATCGACACCATCGGCAATGACGCCGCCCTTTTGTATCTGATTGTTCTGCGGATCGGGATAAATATCGCTGGCCAACCGGTCGCGCACGGCAGTAAGCGGATCGATCCGCCCGGCCAACGCATGCAACTGTCGATCGTCGGTCGCCTCCAAAGCGATTTTGAGCTCGCCGACGGCCGTCAATGAATTTTTCAGCTGCACCAGTTCGCGCGGTGTGACCCGCGATGCGGCGATGCGCGAAGCGATGCGCTCCAAATCACCCACCAACTCGACCTGTTCACGCACAGCGTCAGTCAAGTCGGCATCTTTGGTAAAGTGCTCGACCACATCCAACCGATCGTTGATCTTTTCGGGATTACACAACGGCATGGCGATCCACCGCTTCAACAGACGGCCGCCCATCGGAGTCAGCGTCCGGTCGATGACATCGGCGAAACCGCAGCGTTCCCGTGCACCGTTCGAAGCGAAAAGTTCCAGATTGCGAATCGTGAACTTGTCGATCCACACGAACTCCTCTTGATCGATACGCGACAACGACCGGATGTGGGCCGTATCACGGTGTTCGGTAAATTCAAGATAATGGAGAATAGCTCCTGCAGCCGAAATACCGCTCGTGAACTGATCTACGCCGAAACCTTTGAGCGACTGAGTGCCGAACTGCCGGCACAGTTTTTCACGGTCGACCTCCTCGGCAAAGACCCACTCATCGAGTTTATAGGTATAATACTGCCCGCCGAATGCCTCGGAAAATCGGTCTTCGCAGCCGCGCTGGTAAATCACCTCCTTGGGCCGCAGATTGGCCAACAATTTGTCGACATAGGCGTCCGTACCCTCGGCCGCATAAAATTCGCCGGTCGAAATATCGAGGAACGCCACGCCCGTCACCCGTTTGCCGAAGAAAATCGACGCCAGATAGGTGTTCTCCTTGTTGGTAAGCATGTTGTTCTCCATGACGACACCCGGCGTCACCAGTTCGATAACACCTCTTTTCACCAGCCCTTTCACCGTCTTCGGATCTTCCAGCTGCTCGCAAATAGCGACCCGTTCGCCCGCACGCAACAGTTTGGGCAGATAGGTATCAATCGCATGGTAGGGGAATCCGGCCAGCTCGACATAGGACGCAGCACCGTTGGCCCGACGGGTCAACGTAATACCCAGAATGCCGCTGGTTTTAATGGCATCCTCGCCGAACGTCTCGTAAAAATCGCCGACACGGAACAGCATCACTGCATCCGGATGGGCCGCTTTCATCTTGTAGTACTGATCCATCAGCGGCGTTTCGCACTTTTTCTTCGGAGTTTTCTTCTCTTCGCTCACGATCAAGGAGATTCAAATCTTCGGCAAGAACGGTTCGTTCCGCGCAAAAACGGAAGTATTCCGAATTCGCCGGTATCACCCCGTCAGCCGTGGGGTTATCGGGTGCAAAGATAGCGGTTTTTCGGGTGTCGGCAACGTCCGAAATGCAATTTTTCGGATTTTTTCGCTTGTGGCGAACACATCGGACAGCATACAAAAGCCGCCACCGGACGACCTGAATATTAACGCTCCCTTGCCGGAAACCTATATGATTCCATTCGCCGAAAAGACTTTGCGATAATATTCTGCTTTCCACTCGACAGAGCGCGGATAGGCACGCGATGAAGAGGGCATCCGCCAGATTTTCAACCTCCGACCCGCATACTCCGTCTCAGCGAAACCGCCCACCGACAACTCGGTGCATCCAGTCAGTTGTTGCAATGTTTCGGCGGCTTTCTGTCCCGTGGCCACAATCGTCCGACACTCCGGAATCCGCTCCAACAACGCCGCCAGATCAGTCGGTCGCACTACTTGCAGGAAGTTGTCCGACGCATTGTTTTTCAGCCGGACGACCTCCTCGGCCGTATCATAGAGGGCAATGCCCCGCTCACGACAGAAAGCCTCGATGCGCTCACGATCGAAATGCCGTCCATCGGATTGCAAAAAGTGTGTTTTGTCGCCCGTGGCCAAATAACCGACGATGCGCCACATATCGTTCTGCAAATTGGGGTAGAAAAACTCCATCGACCAACGGACACGCTGGGGCGGGAAACTACCCAACATCAATACCCGCGCATCGGCGGGCAGAAAGGGTTGCAACGGATGTCGTTCGCTATTCATAGAACTGCTTGTCGAAATTAACGAGATATAATTTGTCGGTCGCGCGGGTCAATGCCGTATAGAGCCAACGCAACATATCGCGCGTCATAGGCTCATCGCCGAACAGACACCGGTCGACGAAGACGGCGCGCCACTGTCCGCCTTGAGCCTTGTGGCAGGTCACAGCATATGAAAATTTCACCTGCACGGCATTATAATGGGGATTATTGCGGATTTCCTCGAAACGCTTCAGCTTGCTTTTAATATCGAGATAATCCTTTTCAACCTCGTAAAAGAGCCGTGTGCTCTCCTCGCGCGAAAGCGACGGTGATTCCGAAGCAATCGTATCCAACAACACCTTGCATTCCAATTCGGCATCGTTATAATCGGGAAATTCGAGCACGGCTTCGGCAAACCGGAATCCATAGAACTCCTCGAAACGACGCAGCCGCCGAAGCCGTGCGATATCGCCGTTGGCCAAGAAATTCATCGGGCAATCCTCCGTATGCTCGGTAAAATAGTAATTGTTCTTGACGACCATCAGCATGTCGCCGCTCTCGATCTCTTCTTCGGCACACAGCACATTACGGCGGATACCCTCGTTGTAACGGTTCGCTCGCTTATTGGAACGGGTGATGACGATCGTTTCATCGCGTCCGTAGCAATCATAACAATCCTGCAACTTCTCCAGAAACTCGCCGCCCTCGACCGCCTCGAAATCGGGATACCCCATCTCGAAGCGAGGAATCTCGAAAATCCGGTTTTCGAGCATGCAACGCACCATCGTGGCATTGAACAGGATACCCGACTGCGCCTCCTGCCGGACAACCTCGTCGAGCGTGGCATAAACCACATCGCCGAACCGCGACAACGTAGAGACGTCCAGCGCAGGACTAAAATCGGAACCTACGGGTGGCAACTGGGCGCTGTCCCCGACCAGAATCAACCGGCATTCACGTCCGCTGCGCACGTACCGCACCAAATCTTCCAACAACGACCCGCTACCGAACATGTTGCCATCCGAAACGCCATCGGACAACATCGACGCCTCGTCGACGATAAAAACCGCCCCGCGCTCGGTATTCTGATTGAGCGAAAACTGCTGTTCGTAGGCGGCATTTGTCCGCTGACGGTAGATACGCTTATGAATAGTATGAGCATTCTCGCCCGCATATCGGGCCAGTACTTTAGCCGCACGGCCGGTCGGGGCCAATAGCACAGGCTTCACGCCCAGTTCCTTCAACGCACCGACCAAAGCGGCGATGAGGGTCGTTTTTCCGGTTCCGGCATACCCGTTCAGTATGAAGATCCGGGAAAAATCCTCATCCGCAAGGTATTCGGACAACATTTCCACGATTTTTTTTTGTCCGGGGGTTGTTTCGAAACAAAATTTAGCGTAAATTTGGGTCGCAATATAGGTACTGACCATACGGATTCCTGAAATTTTGTACAAACTTAATAACAAATATCAACAATGGTAAAGAAAATCGCACAAATCATCCTCGCTGTCGTGATCGTGTGTCTCGTCTACGTGATCTACCAGCAAATTTCTACGCCGATCAAGTTCGACAAGGAGCTGGCGACCCGTCAGGCAGCCGTCATCGAACGCATCAAGGACATCCGCACGGCACAACGTGCGTTCAAATCGAAGTACATGCACTTCACCGGCAGTTTCGACTCGCTGGAGCAGTTCATTCTCAACGATACCCTCGAACTGGAGCGCAAGCTCGTCGATGAATACGACTCGGTGGCGATGGCCATGCTGAAAAAATCGGGTCGCAAGAATGTCGAGAAGTTCAAGATCGCCGTAATCGATACGATCTTCTCGCCCAAAAAGCTGACTGCTGCACAAGTGAAGGAATTGCGCTACATTCCGTTCTCTGACAGCAAGAAAGAGTACTATCTCGATGCAGGCATCATCACGACCGAATCGAAAGTGGTCATTCCGGTCGTAGAATGCCGTGCACCCTATAAGGAGTTCCTCGATACGGTGGCATTCCATCAGGAAGTCGTAAACCTGATCGACGACCAGCAGAACAACTTCAATCGTTATCCCGGAATCAAGTTCGGTTCCATGGAAGCAGGTAACAATGAAGCAGGCAACTGGGAAGACTGATTCCCGCCCGAATGTCAAAAAGGTGTCCATTCAGCTTGCGTTGGATGGACACTCTTTTTCCATTGTCGGAGGGCAGGGGATTCTGCCGGAAGCGACCGTAAAGGTCGAAATCCTGACAACCCGAACGCTGCTCGTCCCCGAAGAATTGTTCGATTCGCAACAGGCCGCGACATTGCTCGCAGCAGACGGCAAAGCTCCGCTCTCGGGAGAGACGATCGTATGGAGCCATCCGCACAACGGGGTTATTGCCGTCATGACCGCACCATCGCAGGCTTTGCAGCAGGTGCACAGCTATTTCGATGCCGACACCGATGTCGAATACATTACCCCGCTGCTGGTTGATCTGCGCCCCTCCAAACCGACCTTTCTGCTCCAATCGATTGCCGGATACCTCTATATAAAGATATACAATGCGGGGCTCCGGCTCGCCGAGGTATTGCCGACTCCGACGGAAACGGACATCCGGTATGTACTCGAACGGCTCGACAATACATTCCCGACAAGGCAATACGCCCTGCGAACCGCAGGCAAAGAGGCTTGTCGTCTGGCCAAACTCGTAAGCAACCGATTCAGAAGCGTACGATGCGAATAATCAGCGGCAAATACAAAGGACGGGCAATAAACCCGCCGCACAACCTGCGGGCACGGCCGACAACCGATTTCGCCAAAGAAAATCTGTTCAACGTATTGAACAACATCGTGGATTTCGAAGCGTGCGACGTACTCGACCTCTTCGCAGGAACCGGTTCGATCAGCTACGAATTCGCATCGCGCGGAGCTCGAAGCGTCACTGCGGTAGAACTCAATCCGGTGCATTACAACTTCATCCGCCAAACGGCAGCCCAACTCGGGCTGGAACACTTCTATCCGGTCAAAGCGAATGTATTCCGCTATTTGATTACCTGCCCGAAACAATTCGATCTGATTTTTTCAGACGCCCCCTACGATTTGCCAGAAAGCGAAACGATCGTTTCGACGATTTTCGAACGTCAATTGCTGCATCCGGAAGGGTTGCTCGTCTTCGAGCATTCGAAACAAATGGATTTTTCGGACAGGTCGGAATTCTGGCAATTAAGGAGTTACGGAAGCGTACAATTTTCTTTTTTCAAAAACTGAAAAAAAAGTTTGCAATTCTGAAAATTTGTACTACCTTTGCATTCGCAATCGAGGGAGAAATCCTCTATTTGATAGCAAGGTGCGTTAGTTCAGTCGGTTAGAATACATGCCTGTCACGCATGGGGTCACGAGTTCGAGTCTCGTACGCACCGCAAAACGAAAGAGGCCTATGGAAATCCATAGGCCTCTTTCGTTTTACAATTCAAAATTAAGCCATATCGCGCAGATAATAGTCCACATTCTCGCGGATAAGAATATCGACAGGCGTATAGTTCATCCGATCGCAGCGTTTGCCGAACAACTCGTACTCGAGAATCGCCCGCACGGCCAGATATCCCTGCTTGTCGGGACGCTCCGAAAGCAAGAACGAAATATATCCGTTACGCAAATCGGTCAAATTCCGCTCGATCATGCCGTAGCCGACCAGATTGATACCCCGCAAGCCATGTCGTCGCAAATAATCGGAAATAACATATGCACGCGAATTGAACACGGCGATTCCACCGATATCGGGATGCTGCCCGAACAATTCGTCGAACGCCGCACGGCTCTGTTCGGCACTCGACGCATCATATGCCCCGTCCACCACACGCATCTCGGGATGGAACTCGCGCACATAAGAGAGAAATCCGTTCCGCCGCACGATACTCGGCGTCGAAGATTCGTCACCCACGCGACGGGCTCGCAACATGACCACTTCGCGCCCCTTGTCCATCGATTCGGTCAGCAGCCGTGCCTGTATGCGCCCCAACGTATAGGAATCGGGACCGTAAAAGGCCAACGGATTGGTATTGAGGATCATGCTATCGACGAATACATAAGGTATTCCCTGTGCTTCGAGCCGACAGACGAACTGCATGGTCTCGTCGGTAAAGGTCGGCCCGATGAGCATCGCATCGCAGGAGATAGTTAGCGCCTTGTTATAGATTTCGCGGCAAGAAAAGAGATCGAACTGGTCGTAATAGAGATACTTGACTTTCAACCGGATATTGGAAAACTCGTAGACCGCATGGCGGATTCCCTTTTCGATCTGCTCCCAATAACCGCCCGCCGAAAACGAAGGCAGCACGACGACGATCGAAATCACCCGTTTGACGCCGATCGACGAAACGTAAAGATTGGGTTTGTAATCGATTTCCGTCAAGATGGCTTCGACCTTCTCACGGCTGCTCTGCGACACCTCGCCGCGATTGTGCAACACACGGTCCACCGTACCGGCCGAAACGCCGGCCATTTTGGCGATGTCCTTGATTCGATATTGTTTAACGTTCATATTTCTGTTTGAGCTTGGCAATCGGAACGATGAATGCCTGCGGCACCCCCGGCGAATTGCGGTCGGAAGTGAACGCGATGTAATTCCCCGAACGGCTGAACAACGGATGCACGTGTTCGGTCTGCACATTACCGAGCGATGGCTGCGTCTGATTGGCCCAGCAGACGATTTCCGCCTCGCCCGTCGTCAGATTGATCAGATAAAGCGGATTGTTGCGCGGACGATCGACGTCGCAAACGAAGAAATGCTGATCCTCAGTCGCAATACCGTGTGCCAGTTTGTAGACGTTGTTGAGATAATGCACGGTTCGGTCGCAGCCCGTCTTGTCGATGGAAACGACACTGATTTCCCACCCCATCGTCGGATCGGCATAACCGGACTTGTGGAGTTTGTCGAAATAATAAAGACGTTCGCCGTCCTTGCTCCAAGTCTCATGCGTCGCGCGGTAATACTTCTCGGACATCACGAAAGGACGCACCGAACCATCGTCGGTATTCAACAACATACCGCGTGCGCGTTCTTCTTTGGGCAGGTCGTACATGGCTCGTTTATCGGGTTTCGGTACAAAAGTAATCAAATTCGGGTAAACCGGATTAATCATCGGGTGAGTAAATCCGGTTTTCGAGCTGTAAACCTTCTCCAAACGGCCCGACGGGACGTGCAAACGATAGAACGACGAACTGCGGTCGGGATTCTGTCCCGTGAGCACCATCCACGCTCCGTCATTGGTGAACAGCGCATTGAACGAAATGGCCGCTTCGTCGATTTTGCCGTTCGCATCGAACAACACCCGCTCGGCGTGCGTCTCGACATGCACGGCATAGATGATACCCCGCTCCATGAAAATCACCTCATCACCCGTCGTATACACCGAATAGGAGCCATCTACCACGCGATCACTGATTTTGCAGACCTCGCCCGTTGCGATCGAAGTCGAAAAGAGTTTCCAATCGCCCTCGCGCTTACTCTTGAAAACGGCATAACGGTCATCGTAAGTGAATCCCTGCGTTTCAAAATAAGGCATCAGGCTCATAGAATCGCCCTGCGACACCTGCCAGACTTCGTTGCCGGTCTTTTCATCCAGATAAACGATGCGCTCGGTCTGCGAAGGCCGCACCGAACAACCGGTCATTACCAGCAACATGCCGAAGATAATCTTTTTCATAATCATAGTTTTTAGGTTGGTTTCAATGAATTTTCAGCCATTCTCGAAGTGCAGCGACCTCGGCAGCGGCCGTAAAGATCGCTCCGAGACCGCGTGGGTCGTTCGGCAGCGTGGGCCGTTCGGCATAATCCACCGCATCGTAGCCGATAGCCATGCTGCGACAAATACCGGTCACAATGCCATCGGGTCGGATATGCCGTTCGAGAGCCTGCCAACCGAGCAATGCACGGTCAGCACAAATTCGCTCCATCCATCCCATGCGAACAGCCCGCGCCAATGCCAACACGAAGAGTGCCGTAGCAGAACTCTCCTCATAGGTATCGGGGCGATCGAGCAACTGGTGCCACATCCCGTTCGGGGACTGATAACGCAACAAAGCTTCGAGATGGCTGCGATGAATTGCCAGCAATCGCAAATAGGCCGGATGTTCGGGTGAAAGGCTGGAAAGCACCTCGGAAAACGCCCACGCAAACCACCCGTTGGCCCGCCCCCATCGCAGTCCGACGAACCGCTTATGCGTATCGTCCCAGCCATGAAAAACCAACCCTGTCTCAGGATCGCGCAAATAACGGTCGTAGGCCTCGGCCTGCCGCACAGCCTCCTCCAGATAGTCATCCTCGCCCGTAAATCGGGCATAACGGGTCAAAAAAACAGCGCTCATGAAAAGATCGTCGCACCAGATCGTCCACCGAGGCTCAGGTCGCACGAATGTACCATCCACCAAACGAGGCTGCTCCCGCATGGCATAATCGGCCATCGACGCCAGCAACCGACACTGTTCAGCCGTAGCCCCATAACGCATCGCCGTTTCCAAGAACGGCAAAGCCGGTGCTGTCGTATCGTCGAGCATCCCGCGGCGGAACATCCGATAGTTTTGCGTCCGCAAGAATCCACGTTCATATTGCGCAGCGAAAAGCGGCAGATGTTCCATCGTAAAATCGCAAAAGCGACGCACGTGTTCCGCATAACGTTCCTCTCCTGTCGCATCGGCCAAAGCCAACAATCCCAGCATTGTAGCACCATTGGCATAATGCCACTCGGCATAGGAATGTTTTGTAAACGCAGCCTCCTTTTTTATCGGAATTCGAAATTCTTTTGCCTTATTTTCGTGTTCGATAACGATATATGAAACATTGCGAACCTGGAAATCGAGCGAATCGACCAATCCGAAGGAAATTTTTCCCGTGCTGAGAATATCGACACGGTGCTCCCCTCGCGTAAGTTTCAATGACACATAATCATTGAAAAGATAGGTATCGTAAGCAACTTCACGCGGAAACGCTCGGCCGCAACCGGCGACCGTAACGATCCGACGACCATCGACGCGTATTTCAGCCCGATCGACAGAGTTGACACCCATACGATAAACCGAATCGGCCGGAACATTCACCATGCAGACGTGCGCACCTCCATCCGACACGGCATCATCAGCAAATACGACAGGAAAAGGAGCAGATTTCGCAGGCTGTTCGCACAATTCGAACGCAGTATCGACCAACAACCGGTCGGCAACGAGAGAGGCGCTCCGCAACGAATCATCGGCACAACCCGAAAAGAGCAATGCTGCACAACAAACAGAATGGAATCGATAATTTTTTTTCATGATTTTTTGTCGTATTGAAATATTTCCCTATCTTCGTGCTCGAACACGGAATTTAAACAAAACAAAAATAAAATAATAAACATCTATTTATCAAATGATTAATTAAAACAATTAAATAAAAAAAGCGAACGGTTCGTTTGCAAATATAGAAAATTAATCAAGAAAACACGAAATACACGAATAATTTTATACGAACAAACGCCCATCCTTACGACTTCACTCCATGAAAAATTTTTTCACAAAAGCAGCTGTTCTACTCTCTTCCATATCGGCCGGAATCTTCCTGATCGGCTACAACATCGGCACGGGGAGCATCACGACGATGGCATCAGCAGGTTCCGAATACGGCATGACCCTGACTTGGGCGCTGCTGCTCTCCTGCGTCTTCACTTATTACCTCATCATCGCGTTCAGCCGCTACACGATGGTTACCGGCCGCACCGTGCTTCACAGTTTCCGCTGCGAGTTCGGAGCACCGGTCACGCTTTTCATCCTGTTGTCGATGCTGGTTGCCGAACTCGTATCGAGCATGGGGCTGATGGGTGTGGCGATAGAGGTCATCGTCGAATGTTCGCGCCCGCTGACCGCTGACGGCGAAGGATTCAACCGTATTGCTATTGCGCTGCTGTTCGCTGCACTGCTCGGTTATCTCTGTTGGCAGGGACGGCAATCGTTTTTCGAAAAGATTCTCTGCATCTTCGTATTCCTCATGGGCGTTTCGTTCGTCGCCACGATGTTCGCCGTAATTCCATCGCCCGAAACGATTCTCGAAGGCCTGAAGCCATCGATTCCCCAACACGGCAATGCTTTCGTGATCGTTTCGAGCATGGTCGGCACGACAATGGGTGCCATCATTTTCATCGTCCGTTCGATTCTCGTTCGCGACAAGGGATGGACAATCGGCGATATGCGCATACAAAAACGCGATGCACTCGTTTCGGTCGCGGTGATGTTCCTGTTGAGCTTCGCCATCATGGCCTGTGCGGCAGGGGCCATGTCGGGTGAAAAAATCGACAACGCCATCCAGATCGTTCGGCTCATCGAACCGCTGGCCGGCCGCATCGGCACCGCCATCTTCGCCGCCGGAATCGTTGCGGCAGCTCTTTCGTCGCTGTTTCCCATTCTACTGCTGGCACCGTGGCTCTTGTCCGACTACCGAGGCAAACCGTGCGACATGCGCTCACGCGAAACCCGACTGCTGCTTTTCGGCGGATTGCTGTGCAGTTTGGCCGTACCGATTTTCGGCGGGCGCCCCGTACACGTGATGATTATCTCGCAAACACTGGCCGTGATCGCCACGCCGCTAATCCTCATTTTCATGACGATTCTGCTCAATCGTCGCCGACTGATGGGCTCGCACCGCGCTTCTATTCCGCAAAACGTCGTTTACATCGCCGTAAGCATTTTTGCCGTGGCGATGGCCGCCATCGGCATCGCCGGTATCGGGAAACTTTTCTGACAAACCTCAAATTCAAATAAGCATCCATGAAACGAATCCTTACAACCTTATTTCTGACGGTCATCTGCCTCGGAACCTCGGCACAACCCTCGAAAGAGGCCGTACGCCGTGCTATCGACGAATGCGCCACCTACGCCACGACCATCCTGCTGGACGAAAACGGAAAATCGCGCTGCGACTACAACCTCACGCGCGGCGAATGGTATCCCTATGAAGAGCCGTGGCATACGGGCCAGCTCGTGCTCGGTCTGCTCGAAGCCTACAAAGCGACCGGAAACGAAGCATGGCTCGCAGGAGCCGTGCGCGGCGGCAACTGGTGGCTGACGCTCGAAATCAAAGACAACCCTCATTTTCAAGGTATGGTAGGCGCCACGCACGGCGACGTCATCGGCAACGACCAAATCGTTTTCGCTACGGTGAGCGACGGCACACCGGGCATCTTCGAACTCTCGCGCGTCACAGGCGACAAACGCTATGCGGCGCTGGCCACCTCGTCAGCAGCTTGGATGCTTGAACACATGTATTATCCCGAAAAGGGCGTCTGCTACGACTTGGCCGACCTCCGCACAGGGGAAGTACTCAAACTCGGCAGTCCGTTCCACGGCAACAAAGCCGACCAGACGCTTTTCGACGTTTCACGCCCCAACACCGAAGGTTCGCTTTTCAAAGATGCCTACGAATTCAGCGGCGACAAACGTTTCCGCGATGCGCACATCCTGCTCTGCGATGCGCTCGTCGAATATCAGGATGAACACGGTCTGTGGATGGACTTCATGCCCAACCACAAATCCGAAGGATCCTATCATCCCCGTTTCAACCTGTGGTATGCCGAATCGCTGCTCGAATGCTACGACCTGACGCACGACCGCAAATACCTAGAAGCCGCAGCCCGCACGGCCCACACCTATGCTTCGGCCCAACGCAAGGACGGTACGATGTTCTACGACAACTACATCAACGGCCGCCCCTCGGATAAAGGCTCCGTATGCGGCTCAGAGGTGGCTTTGGCCGGCATTCTGTGGATGCGTCTGGCCGAATACGGCTTCGACGAGTTCGTCGAACATTACGAACGCAGCGCCGAATGGCTGGTCAAAAACCGTTTCTCGACTGAACATCCCGACCCGAACCTGCGCGGCGCTGTAGTCAACACCCGCATGCGCTTCCGCAAGGGTGAGATGTGGATGACGCAACGCGACGTGGGCACTTCGTTCGGCCTGCGCTTCCTCTCGATCTACTACCGCAAATTCGCAAAATAAATACCTATCCATGAACAACAACTCGCATTTTCAAGTCGACAAACTCACCGTCTATGTTTGCGACACGCGCGAAGCGATGGGCCGTGCAGCCTATGAATTTTACCGAGACCGCGTATGTGCCCTGCTGCAAGAGCAGCCGCTCGTACGGGCCATCTACGCGGCAGCGCATTCGCAGGATGAATTCCTGCACGCGCTGGTTGCCGATACGGACATCGATTTCGCCCGCATCGACGCTTTCCACATGGACGAATATTTCGGGCTGGGCGAATCGGCCCCGCAGAAATTCGGACATTTTCTCACCGAACGACTCTTCGCACGCAAACCGTTCGCACGGGTCAATCTCATCTGCTCCGAAGCCCCGGACATCGAGGCCGAAGCACGCCGTTACGAAGCGTTGTTGCGTCAATGTCCGATCGACATCACAAGTCTCGGCATCGGCGAGAACGGCCACATTGCCTTCAACGACCCGCACGAAGCACGTTTCGACGACCCGTGCTGGGTGCGCCGCACAACGCTCGATGACACCTGTCGTCAACAACAGGTGAACGACGGCGAATTCGGCTCGCTGAACGAAGTGCCGACGAGCGCTTACACGCTCACAGTTCCGGCACTGATGGCATCGCGCATACTGGTCGGCATCGTCCCAAACGGACGCAAAGCCGAAGCCGTACGGCGCACGCTCTGCGAACCCGTCTCGGAAGCCTGTCCCGCCTCGATCCTGCGCACGCACGACGATGCGGTACTCTTCCTCGACCGCGATGCCGCAGCATTGCTCTGACCATGCACCATTTCAACCTAAATCAACCTCAATTATGAAACTTGTAAACAAACTGATTCTTTCGCTGAGCGTGCTGTTGTTCGGATCAGCGAATCTGTTCGCCCAAGGCGGCGGAAACCTTCGCGGTACCGTCCGAGACGCCGAAGGCAACGTCCTGCCCGGCGCAGCTATCTTCGTCGAAGGCACCACCATCGGCACGGCGACCGACATCAACGGCGCCTATCTGCTGCAAAACATTCCCACGGGGAAACGGCAGATCACCGTCAACTACATCGGTTACGAAGACGTGGCCGAAACGTTCGACTTCTCGGCAGGCGAGACGAAAATCTACGATGTCGTGATGAGCGACCTCAATCAAGGCATCGAACAAGTGACCGTCACGGCCATCATCGACGGCCAGCAGCGCGCGCTCAATCAGCAGAAGATGGCCGACAATCAGATGCAAGTCATCTCGGCCGACCAGATCGGCATGTTCCCCGACCTGAATGTCGCCGACGCGCTGAAACGTGTGAGCGGTGTGACATCGGACGGCGAGAACATCGCCCTGCGCGGTACGCCGAGCAACTTCACGAACATCAACATGAACGGCGAGCAGATGGTCGGTACGGGCGAAGGCGGTTATCGCACCCCCTCGCTGGATTTCATTCCGTCGGATGTGCTGGCCTCGCTCGAAGTGCAGAAAACGCTGCTGCCCTCGAACGACGGCGATGCGATCGGCGGTGTAATCAACTTGCGTTCGAGCGAAGCTCGTTCGCTCAAACCGCGGTTCAATGTCGACCTCGGCCCAGGCTATAACTTCCTGCGCGAAAAAATGTCCTACAACGGCAAAATCGGTTATGAACAACGGTTCCGTCCGACGGAGAAAAACCCCTACGGAACGTTCGGTATCTCGGCCAAATACAGCTACTTCAACTCGTGGTCGGGCTACGACCGACTCGATGCCAACGCTTGGCTCGAAAAGAGTGTCTCGACCCCCGACGGCGATATCAAGCAATACATGCCGACCGATTTCCGCTATCGCTACGTGGAGACGAATTCGGTTCGCAACGGAGGTTCGCTCGTATTCGACTGGGCTCCGACGGTCAATACGAAATTCGTCTTGCTGGGCAGTGTGAACTCTTACAACGTCGATTCGGACCGCAACCGCAATCGCGTACGCTTCCGCGGCAATTACTGGAGTCTGACCGACCGCGAAGGATTCGGCCCCAATGCCATCGGCACGGATCGCATCTCAGAGATGGTGCAGTACACGAACGTTTCGGAGAACACGCTCAACTACAATATCCAGCTCAACGGTGAAAGTGTTATCGGCAATTGGAAGATCGATGGCGCCGTCGGTTATTCGTCGTCGGAGAAGAAGTACGAGAGCATGGCCTATACCTTCGGCACGCCGGACTATCGCGCCAACGGCAAGGCGATCAACGGCACAGGCAAACCAGCCATGCAACTCGACAAAAACACGATCGTCGGCTATGTGCCCGATGTCACGAGCCCCTATCTGCAAATGGAATACATGCAAGACCTGCTCGCGAAAGTCGGAGCGGATAAAATCGGAGGCCGCGACAACTATTGGCTGACAAGCACCGAAGAGTGGAACCACACGACCCGAGGCGAAAACCTCACGGTGCGCGCCAATGCCGCCTTCAACCATTCCATCCGCGGCAATGCTTCGACCTTGTCGTTCGGCGTCAAGGCCAAAATACTGCACAACGACGGTGTATCGCCTTTTTCGGGGGGGGGAAACAATACTTACTCACTGCCTAAAAACGGCTACGGCGACGAGGCGCTGGCCATGTCGCATTTCCTGAAGAACGACCTGACGAGCAGCAACTACCTCGACGGCCACATGAAGTACACCTATACCCTCGACGGCGACAAACTGGAGGCTTTCCGCCGACAGAACTTCGACAACAAGATGACGGTGAACAACAATACGGCCCAAGAGCAGAGCGACGCCTACTATTTCGACGCCCGCGAAGACATCTACGCCGGATACGTCATGGAGAAGATTCAGTTGAAAAAACTGATGATTCTGGCCGGCGCCCGTCTGGAGCACAACAAGGTGAAATACGAGGCTTACGACATTTTCGCCTATGACAAGGACGTCGACCTCTCGACGAACCCCTCGGGCCAAAAACCCGACGCCGAAGAACCCGTCTACTCGGCCTACACGAAGACGCTGAAGAAAGATTCGAAAAGCTACACGATGGTGCTGCCCAACGTGCAGTTCAAATACAACTTGAACAACTCGACGATCTTCCGTCTGGCCTACACGACCGGTTATGCACGCCCGAACGCCATCGACCTCGTGCCGAAGACGACACGCAACCTCAATGCCGGTGTTATCACCATCGGCAACCCCAATCTGGAGGCCTCCTATTCGCACAATCTCGACTTCATGGGCGAGCACTATCTTCGCAACGTGGGTCTGATTTCGGGCGGATTCTTCTACAAAAACATCGACAAGTTCCACTACCTCTCGCAGATGCCGCTGCCGAGCGACAACCGCTATGCCTACGACGATTCGCCCTACGTGATGCTGCGCCAGCAGATGAACGGCAAGAGCGCCACGGTCTACGGCGTCGAGGTGACGCTGAACAGCGCGCTGACCTTCCTGCCGAGCTTCCTCAAGAACCTCGTTTTCACGGGTAACTACACCTACGTGCATTCGAGCGCGGAAGTAGAGCGTATGAGCGATGATTCCGTGGGCGAATCGGTCAAGGACAAACTCCGTCTGCCGGGGCAAGCCTCCCACACAGCCAACCTCGCACTGGCCTACTCGTGCAAACTGTTCACGCTGCAAGCCTCGTACAACTACATCGGCGAGTACATCCAGTCGCTCGGTGCCAACTCGGACATGGATGTCTGGTTGCAGGGCCGCTGGCAGCTCGACTTGAACGGCAGCGTTCAGCTCTGCAAGGGTCTGACGTTCTACGTCGAAGCGCAGAACGTACTCAACAGCAAGAAATTCCAGTACATGGGCAACTCGTCGCGCGTCTACGAACTCCGTTATTCGGGAGCTGTGGCACGCTGCGGCTTCACCTACAAATTCTAACGTTTCACAATGCCGAATCCGCTCATGATACCCCTGCGCCGACTTTTTCCGTTCGTGTTCGTTCTGTTCATCGGAATGCCTATCCTGCGGGCAGACACGCTGCATGACCGTGCGTTGCGATTGATGCAACGGCTCAATGCCGCCGCACTCCGTCATCAGAATACGGATTCGGCCGATCCCGATTTCGGGGGCCTTCGCTGTCCCGCGTGTGAACTCTATCACACGCGGGCGGCCGAAGCCCTTTTTCCGCTCGCCTGCGAGTACCGCATGACGGGCAACCGCGAACGCCTGCAACAAGCCATCCGGCTGGGCGACTGGCTGCTGCGTCAACAACAATCCGACGGTTCGTGGCTCGAAACGCCCGAAACGTGGACAGGCACCACGACCGACCAACTGCTGATGCTGTTGCTCGCCTACCCTATCGTCGAACCGGCACTCACCGACGCCCAACGCTCCGACTGGAAACAAGGCATGGAATCCGCCGCCGACTATTTGACCCGCGTAATGGACAACCGTTTCGCGAGCATCAACTACTGCGCCACCACTACGGCGACGCTTGCAGAGGCACACAGCCTTCTGCAAAAAAACACCTATGCCGAAAAAGCACACACTTTGGCCCGCATGATCGTCTCGAAAATGAACTCTGAATGGTTCATCGAAGGGGAAGGCGGTCGCGAGGGAGCCTACAAATACGGTGTGGACATCGGCTACAATCTTGAAATGTCGCTTTGGGGCTTGGCCCGCTATGCGCAGTTGACCGGCGACGGATTCGTCGCCGAAGCCGTACGCCGAAGCGCAGAACAACACTTGTGGTTCATCTATCCCGACGGCATGCTCGACGCCTCGGCCGGCATTCGTTCGAACAAATGGACCGTATTCGGCAGCGGAACCAGCGACGGAATCCATCCGTTATGCGCACTGCTGTGCGATACGAACCCTCCATTCACCGAAGCCGCTTTACGCAACATCGCCTGCATCGAACACAGTTTCACAACGTCGGGACTTTTGGGCCCCGGACCACACTACGACCGCGTAAAAGAGACGCCGCCCTGCATCTATCCGACCTTCACGAAAGCCAAAAGTCTGGCGATGGCACTGCTTTGGAAGCCAGTAAAGACCGAACGCTCACCCCTGCCGCTGGATAACGATACGATGTGCCGTTTCCACACACAGGGCATTACCCTCGTGCGCCGCGGCCCTTTCTGCGGTACCATCACCGCATCCACCTACAAAGCACGCGAAGGCGCCGCCTCGAAATACATGCACCGGCCCGCAGGCGGGACGTGCAGCGCCCTTTGGGTCGAAGAATTCGGGCTGCTCCAAGCCGCCTCGCAAACGGAATACCGCCGCTGGGAACCGATGAGTTTCCCCGTGATGCCAGACATCGAGCCACTGACACCCAGAATCGAAACAATTACGGAAAACGGACGCCATACGAATCTTTACGAGTTCGACGCATGGTCGGAATCGACCGACGACGGCGCAACGGCCGTCTGCACGGCAGGAGGCTTGCTCCGCAACAGCGACGGTCGTCCCTGCGGCATCGGCTATACGCTGACGCACCGTTTCGAACGCAGCCGGCTCGTTAAAGATATGGGAATCCTGCACCATACGTCCGACGACACGGTTCGCATTGTCGAACCGATTCTGCTCGACCCCGAAACCCACATTGAACCGATCGATGCCCACACCCTCCGCATCGAAAAACCCGCACGACAAATCACGCTGCATGTCGACGGCGCCACCCTGCGCATCGATTCACTCAATGCCCCGAAATACAAACAAGTCTACCCCTCGCTGGTCGCTCTGCCCGTCGTCATCGATATTCCGGTGAGCAAACCGCAACGACGCGAACGTGTAACCATTACTTACGAAGTAAAATAATAAACAGAATAACATGAAAAAAATACTGACCTTATTCTTGTTGATGTTGTCGGCCATCACACTGCACACGACGGCCGCTCCCGCATGGAGCGACATGAAACGCATCGAACGGCAAATCGTCGCACCTGTATTTCCCGATGCCGAATTTTCGGTCGGCGATTTCGGAGCAGCAGGCAACGGTGTGAATGACGACCGACCGGCCATTCAGGCCGCCATCGACTGCTGTTCGAATCAAGGCGGCGGTCGCGTGGTGCTCGCTGCCGGACGCTATTTCAGCCGTGGGCCCATCGTAATGAAAAGCAACGTCGATCTGCATCTCGCCGAAGGCTCCGTATTGATTTTCAGCGCCGACGAACGCGACTACCTGCCCGTCGTTCTGACGCGCTGGGAAGGCACCGAAGTGTTCAACTACTCGCCGCTCATCTATGCCCGCAACGTGCAGAATATCGCCATCACGGGACGCGGTACCATCAACGGGCAAGGCTCGAAGAACTTCGCCACATGGAAACCCCGCCAAAAGGCCGACCAACAGAACCTCCGCAAGCAAGGCCGTGAAGGGACACCGCTTCACGAACGGCTTTACGGCGAGGGACACTGGCTGCGGCCTGCCATGCTCGAACTCGTATCGTGCAGCGAAATTCTGATCGAAGGTATCAAATTCGTCGACGCTCCGTTCTGGACGATTCACCCTGTTTTCTGCAACAACGTCACTGTCCGTGGCGTCACCGTTGACAGCACGAACCTCAACAACGACGGCTGCGACCCCGAATCGTGCCGCAATGTTCTGATCGAAGATTGCTATTTCCACACGGGCGACGATGCCATCGCCATCAAATCGGGACGCGACAACGATGCGTGGCGCACTGGTCAGCCCACCGAAAACGTCATCATCCGCCGCTGCACATTCGACACCGAAATCAACGGTCTCTGCATCGGCAGCGAAATCTCGGGCGGCGTACGCAACGTCTTCGCCGAGGACATCCGTATCGTACGGGCGAGCCACGGCCTCTACTTCAAATCGAACCTCGACCGCGGAGGCTATATCGAGGGTATCCGAATCCGCCGCATCACGGTCGACCGAATCGACCGGGCGCTCGTCAAATTCGAACCCGACTACAAGTCCGAAAGCAAGGAGAACCACCCGACCCGCTTCCGCGATTTCGTCATCGAACGTGTTCATGCACATGACGTACACGGCATTGGGCTCGACATCGGCGGATTCGAACAAATGCCCGTACGCAATGTCGCCATCAGCGAACTCACGATCGACCATGCCGACACGCCCGTCCGTATTCGGAACACCGAAAATCTGCAACTGAAAAAGGTCTCCATCAACGGAGTCCGTCACGACCAAAAGGACCGATAACATGATTTCGAAACACATCACCTGCGCCTTTCTCTACTCCATCACCCGCTACGGCTATCCGCCGGCAGCCGACAGGATGATCGACTATATCCGTGAAATGGCCGAACTGGGCTTCCGGTCGGTCGAACTCGAAGGCATCGGCGGAGAACATCTCCAAGCCGTAGCCAACAGAAGCACGGAAATCCGCAACGCACTCGACGACCACGGGCTTTCGCTTGCCGTATTCTGCACGGTGCTTCCCCGTCTCGGGTCAGTGCATGCAGAACAACGCACCCAAGCGCTCGAACTTTTCCGGTTGGGCTGCGAAACGGCTGTCGCACTCGGAGCACCCGCCGTACTGGACAACGGGCCGCTCGTACCCTACGAATTTCCGGCCGATCTGCCCGTATCACGCCACTATGCACCCGACTTGCTGCAACGAATCGGTCTGCCCGCCTCGCTCGATTGGTCACTCTATCGGGATGCACTTGTCAAAACGCTGCAACGAGCCTGCGACATCGCCGCAGAACACGGACTTGCCTACTATCTGCATCCCTGCTGCGGTTCGCTGACCGAGACGACCGACGGCTACCTGTGGCTCAAACAAGATGTCGGACGCGCCAATCTCAAATTCAACTTCGACGTCGCCAACCAGTTCTACATGCGCGAAAACCTTTCGCTGGGACTGCTCAAACTGGCCGGCGAGATCGACTACATCCACATTTCGGACAACCGCGGCGACCGCATCGAACACCGCACCGTAGGCGACGGAGCCATCGACTGGAAACTGTTCTTCGCGACACTCGCACGCATCGGGTTCCGCGGCCAGCTTTCGATCGACGTCGGAGGTGCCGAAACGGGCATCGAAGACCTCGATGCCGCCTACCGGATTTCGGCCGAACGGCTGGAAGCCCTAAGCAAGCGATACGAACTTTTCAAACAATAACGCCATGCGACGTCTCCGCCATCTGCTGCTTCTGCTCGTCTCGCTCCTCATCGTGTCGGCCGTTCGGGCTGCCGTACCGGTTCTGCCCGCACCGAAAAAAGTCATCGAAACCGACGAAAACGGAGCCCGCCGCTTCCATGCGATACGGCTCGAAAGCACCGACGATCCGACACCATATCGCGCTGTAATCGAGGAACTCGAAGCATTTGCCGACACGGTATCGCACCGAACGTTCGTTGTGAAATTGACCCGCTCCGAGCGTGCTGCCCGCCGTTTTCTGCAACGCCATGCGCCTGAAGTCCCGCGTCACGCACTCGACAAAGAATTCTACGGGCTGACCATCACGGGCGACACGGCATACATCATCGCTCCGACCGAATCGGGCGGACGCCATGCGCTGCAAACGCTCAAACATCTGCTTCGGAGCGAATACGCACACGATTTGGTCATCGCCGACTGGTGCGACCTTCCGCTGCGCATATTCATGGACGACATCAGCCGCGGTGCCGTACCGACGATGGAACAGGTCAAACGACAAATCCGTGATTTGGCGGAACTGAAATACAACGCCATGATGTTCTACGTCGAACACGTCATCCGCGTCGAAAGCCATCCCGATTTCGCCCCCGAAGACGGACATTTCACGCTGGATGAGGTGCGCGAAATCGGCCGCTATGCCGCGGCATACGGCATCGATCTGATCGGCAACTTCCAGAGTTTCGGACACTTCGAGCAGATCCTCGCCAACGAGCGTTATCGGGAGTTGGGCGACACGGAAACGATGATTTCGACGACCGACCCACGAGCCCGCAAATTCTTGGAAGATGTCCTCGGCGAGTTGTGCGAAGCCTTTCCGTCGCGCTACTTCAACGTCGACTGCGACGAGACATGGGACATCGGCAACGGCCGGTCGCGCGAACGGGTCGAGGCCGTCGGCAAAGAACGCTTCTATGTCGACCATATTCTGTTTCTGCGCGACATCCTGCGCCGTCACGGCAAAACGATGATGATGTGGGCCGACATGATACTCAAATATCCGCGGACACTCGAACTACTGCCGCGCGACATCGTACTGCTTACATGGAACTATGACGCTCGCAACGATTTCGACGACTGGATCCGCCCGTTGCAGGGGCGTCGGTTGTTAGTTTGCCCGGGCGTCCACAGTTCAGGGCGCATGGTGCCCGAAATGCGGGCGGCCGAAGGCAACCGACGTTTCATAGCGCAAGGGTATGCCGAAAGCGCAGAAGGAGCCCTGCTCACGTCGTGGGACGAAGGAGCGCTGCACTGCCACCACCACCTCTGCCTCGGTATCGCACAAGCGGCCGAAACGATGTGGGACACCCGCCGCACGACAGTCGACGCCGATTTCGTGCAACGCTACGAACGCATACGTTTCGGGCAGGAAAACGGATTCGTCAAGGCCTGTCGCGAAATGATGCGACTGGGCGATCTGCCCCTGCTGAACGGCATGAACGACCGCATCTTTTACCAACGCTTCACCCCCGAACCGGCGCGCCCGCTTCAAATCGACCTTGGGCAACTCCGTACGGCCGATTCGATCGCCCGTCATTGCAGCGAAGTCTTTCGGGATACCCGACCGGAGCGTAACCGCACGGAAATCGAAGCTTGGCATTATGCCGCCGAAAGCTATCGGTTCATTGCCCAATCGCGTCTGCACATGGCTCGCATCGCCGAACTCCATGCCGAAGCGACCCGCGATGCCCTCATCGAAGCCGTCGCCCATTGCGACACGCTGCGCCGAAGCGTCAATGATCTCGAAAGTCGCTTTTCACAACTGTGGCTCTACGAAAACCGCTATCACTCCTACGAC
>RYWP01000010.1 GCA_003979135.1 Alistipes sp. | reverse complement strand
TCGAAATGCGGTGTACGGGCAACTGTACCGGGGGTTCGAATCCCTCTCTCTCCGCAAAATGGCAACAGGAAGCGACGGATTTTTTCCGTCGCTTTTTTTCTATCCTCTCCTCTTCCCATCTCGACAAGTACCCCGCATCGACAACGGCACCCACCGCAACCGAATAAGCACTCAGTCGAAAAAACGACGAAACTTTCAACGAACCGTCATTTTTATCATAAATCCATAGGAATATAGTAGATTTTCATATTTCAAAAAGGCGTCAAAAACTAATTTTGCATTACACAAAGGCGAAAATTTCATTTTCTCACAACGCTTTTCTAAATATTTAAAAAATTTCACTCCTTAGATCAGCCGAAAACAGACCACGATTATGAAAAAAAAGACGCTCTTCACGATTTTTTCAATATTTTTCGCTTGTGCAGTTACCGCACAGCAACTCGCTTTCCCGGGGGCGGAGGGCTTCGGCAAATACACCACCGGCGGTCGCGGCGGTCGTGTCATGATCGTCACGAATCTCCATGATTCCGGTCCGGGCAGTCTGCGCGAGGCGGTCGAGAGCGAAGGTCCGCGTATCGTTGTTTTCGCCGTAGACGGGAACATCCACCTCGAAACACCCCTGCGAATCAAAAACGACGATATTACTATTGCCGGTCAAAGCGCCCCGGGCGATGGAATCTGTCTTACGGACTGTGCTTTGGTCGTCGATGCCAGCAATGTCATCGTACGCTATCTCCGTGTGCGCGTGGGCGACAAATTCTCCACCGACACCGACGGCATCGGCGGAGGACGTTACGGCCAGAAAAACGTCATTCTGGATCATCTGAGCGTTACGTGGTCGATCGATGAATGTCTCTCGATCTACAAGACCGAAAATGTCACCGTCCAATGGTGCCTCGTGGCGCACAGCCTCACGCGCTCCAAGCACACGAAAGGTTCGCACGGATTCGGCGGCATCTGGGGCGGTCTGAAAGCGACATTTCACCACAATCTGCTGGCCAACCATTCGAGCCGCAATCCGCGTTTCTCCTCGGTCGAAGGCACCAAATCGGTGGACCATCGCAACAACGTAATCTACAACTGGGGCTTCAAGTCGTCCTACGGCGGCGGACGCTATGGCGAAATCAACATGGTGGGCAATTACTACAAAGCCGGCCCCGGTACGAAAAATTCGCGCAGCATCTTCGATGTTTCGGACGACGGAACCGGACGTTATTATATAAACGGGAACCATGTGGTGGGTCACAAGGATGTGACACGCGATAACCGGCTCGGCGTCGGAGGCAAGAAACCCGCCCAAGCACTCGTATCGGCACCTTATCCCTACGAACCGATTCGCGAAGATTCGCCCCGCAAGGCCTACAAACGAGTCTTGGCTAACGTCGGTTGCAGCCACGCCCGCGACAGCTATGACAGCAGCATTCTGAAGCAGGTAATCGACGGAACGGCTCTCTACGGCAACAAAGGATTCATCGACACACCGTCGGACGTCGGCGGTCTACCGGTATTGAAAAGCGGCACGGTTCAGCCCGATACCGACGGTGACGGCATGCCCGACCGCTGGGAGTTGAAGCACGGTCTCAATCCGAACGATCCGTCGGACAGCCGAAGCTACGACTTGAACAAACACTACACGAACATCGAGGTCTACCTCAACGAACTCGTTCGCTAACCACACACCTAATTTAGACAACCTACTTAAAACCTTTTCTATGAGAACAACTCTACTTCATTGGTTCGGCAAGGGGGGGGGCCGGAAGCTCCTGATCCTCACCGCGATGCTATGCTGTTCGCTGCATTCCTCCGCACAAAGCGGCAGGTTTACGGCCCAAGGGCAGGTAATCGACTCCGACAAATCGCCGCTGGCCGGCGTAACGGTGCTCGTTGACGGCACGAACACCGGCGCGATAACCGACGCGGAAGGACGTTTCAAAATCAACGTTCCGAATGAAAAAGCACAACTGTTCTTCAGCTACATCGGCTACGAAGATCAGCTGGTCCATCCGCGCCGCACGGGCGATATGCGGATCGAAATGCAGAAATCCTCTATCGATATCGAAAACGTCGTCGTCTCGGTGGGCTACGGACAGGTCCGCAAACGCGACCTTACGGGTGCCGTAGCTTCGGTCAGCGGTACCGAACTCTCGAAAGTTCCGGTAGCCACGGCAGCCGAAGCGTTGACGGGACGTGTAGCCGGTGTGCGCGTCGTATCGACCGACGGCGAACCGGGTGCCGACCTCGACATCACCGTCCGCGGCGGTATGTCCGTCACGCAATCGAAGTCGCCGCTCTACGTCATCGACGGATTCGTTTCAGACCTCGGCCTGATGGGCGTCGACCCGAACGAAATCGAATCGATCGACGTGCTGAAAGACGCCTCGACCACGGCAATTTACGGTGCGCAAGGTGCCAACGGTGTTGTACTTATCACGACCAAAAATGCAAAAAAAGGCCGCACATCGGTCACCTATAACGGTTATGCGGGTGTGCGCCAACTGGCCCGCGAATACGAATTGCTCGACGCAGCCGATTTCGTCAAACTCCAATACGAGCTGGCGATGCGAACCGACGGCGGCGTTCCGGGCAGCACCATCGAAAAGTTCATTGAGAACTGGGGCGAGTACGCCGACTACGAAAGGCGTTTCCGCGGCCGCGGCATCAACTGGCAGGACGAAGTATTCGGCGGCAATGCCGTTTACCACAGCCACAACGTATCGATTTCGGGCGGCACGGAACGCAGTTCGATCCTGGCCAGCTACTCGAACAACATCGAGGAGGGGCTTCTTATCAACACGAAGAACTCGCGCCACAATTTCCTCGTGAAATTCAACCACAAAATCAGCGACAAATTCGACTTCCGCACGAAAGTCTCTTATTACATCAACAACAAGACGGGCGACATCACCTCGGGCAAAACACTCAACAACACGTTGCAGTTCCGGCCGGTACTCAACGCGAATGCTTCGGACGATGAACTGCTCGATGCTATCGAAGGCAACACCGATCTGACCAGCCCCATCGAGTCGCAATACACACAATATCGTTTCAAGACGCGCAACAGTCTAACGCTGAATGCCGCACTCGATTTCAAGATTCTGCCGAAACTGGTGCTCAGCGTTTCGGGCAGCGGCACGTGGAACAACAACCGCGAAGACAGTTTCAACAACAGCAAGAGTACGTCGGCCCAAACCTCGGGCGGTGCATCCGGCTCGCAGAAATGGGGTTCGGGCAGCAAGTGGCAGAACACCAACACGCTCAGCTACAACGAAAAATTCGGCCGTCACCGGCTTTCGGTCATGGCCGGTACCGAATTGATCTTCTCGAAAGCCCGTTCGCTCTATGCCAAAAACTCGCAATTCCCCAACGAGAACTTCGGCATCTACGACCTGAGCCTCGGCGCCAACCCGAGCAAACCGACCAACACGTGGGAAGAGGTCGGTCTGGCCTCCTACTTCGGCCGCATCTCGTACAACTTCGACGAGCGCTATCTCTTTACGTTCAACCTGCGTGCCGACGGGTCGTCGAAATTCGCCCGTCAGAACCGTTGGGGCATATTCCCCTCGGCATCGGCCGCATGGCGCATCAGCGAAGAAAAATTCATGCAAGGCTCGAAAAGCTGGCTCGACAACCTCAAACTGCGCATCAGCTACGGTCAGACGGGTAACAACAGCATCGGCAACAACCGCTACCTCTCGATTTTCGAGTCGACGACCTATGCAAACGGTGCCGTCGAGATTCCTGCTTTGTCGGTCAGCAACTTGGCCAATCCTACGCTGAAATGGGAAACCACGATCGCCGCCAACATCGGTTTGGACTTCGGTTTGTTCAAAGGCCGTCTGAGCGGTTCGGTCGAATTCTACCAGAACAAGACCAAAGACCTGTTGCTGAACGCCAATATTCCGGAGACCTCGGGTTACACGAAGCAGACGATGAACATCGGATCGATCCGCGGACGCGGCGTCGAGCTGACCCTCAATTCGCTCAACATCAAGACCAAGAACTTCCAGTGGACGACCGACTTCAACATCTCGTTCAACCGCAACAAAGTCCTCTCGCTGACGGGCGAAAGCGCCGACGAATACATGCTCTACAAATCGGGCGTAGGGTCCTACATGGAGGACTACATCGTGCAGGTCGGTCAGCCGACCGGTAAAATCTACGGTTATGTGAGCGACGGCTGGTATGGCGTAGACGATTTCGACGCCACGTTCGACGACAAAAAAGGCATTTGGATCTATACGCTCAAAGAAGACGTACCCTATTGTACTATCACGGGCGATCGCAAGAATGTGCAACCGGGCAGTATCCGCCTGAAAAACATCGACGGTGAAGGCAATGTCACCGATGCCGACCGCTGCATCATCGGCGACACCAACCCCGATTTTATCGGCGGTCTGAACAATACGTTCACTTTCAAGGGCTTCGACCTGTCGATTTTCATGAACTTCCAAATCGGCAACGACGTGCTGAACTACCAGCGCGCCCGTCTGATGGCCACCAACGGCACCAACTATAACCAGCATCGCGATCTGGCCAATCGCTTCACCTACATCGACGCGTCGGGCAACTACATTTCGGAGCCCTCGGCACTGAAAGCCCTGAATGCCAATGCCCGCACCCATGCCGTAAAGACCGACGGTTCCGAATCGAACATCACGGTCACCACGTCGGATATGGTCGAAGACGGCTCATTCCTGCGCATCAACAACCTCACATTGGGATACACGCTCAAATCGGGCCTCTTGCGCAAAGCCGGCATCAACTCGCTGCGCATCTACGGCACGGTCTACAACCTTTACACCATCACCGGATACTCGGGCTTCGACCCCGACGTCAACCGTTACCCCAACGGCGGTCTGACGCCCGGCGTCGACTGGTCGGCCTATCCGCGCACCCGCAGTTTTATATTCGGTGTAAACCTCACTTTCTAAACGCAGACAACCATGAAAACGAACAAGATATTTCATAAAATCACGGTTGCGGCGGCCGGTGCATCACTCTGCCTCGCGGCAGCATGCAACGACATGCTCGACATGCCGTCGAAAACCGCACACGAATCGGAGAGCGTCTTCCAATCGCTGACGCTGACCGAGCAGGCCGTGCTGGGCATCTACCCCACGTTCAAAATCAAGGCCTTCGTCAACTACATGACGCCTGACAACGACGAAACCATGTCGACGCTCACGGGCAACGAGCGTGCTGGTTTGGCCCGCTACACCTTCTCGGCAGGTTCGGGACAGATGAAACCCGTACTGGTGAGCCGCTACAACGCCATCAACCGTGCGAATGAAGTCATCGCCGGTATCGAGACGAGCGGCAAGATGAGCGATCCGGACGAAGGTTCCGACTTCAAGACGCTCTACGGCGAGGCGCTGGCCTGCCGCGCATGGGCATATTTCGACATCCTGCGCTACTACGGCGACTGCCCGATGCCGCTGACCCCCTCGAAGACGGGCGACAATTTCAACGTGGGCCGCGTCGACCGCGACATCGTATACGATCAGATTCTCGGCGACTTGCAACAAGCCGCACAGCTCGTGCCGTGGCAGAGCGAAGTAGCCTACCGCGACCGCGTAACCAAAGCCGGCGTCTACGGATTCATCGCGCGCATCGCACTCCACGCAGCAGGCTATTCGCTGCGCTGGGATCTCGAAACATACGATCCCGCATCGCTCCGGCTGGCCCGTCGCAACGACGAAACCCGCATCAAAGAGTTGTATGAAATGGCCCGCGATGCCTGCAACGCCATCATGGTCCAAGGCGAAAACGACCTGTTGAGCGACTACGGCGAAGTATTCAAACACGTACACAACAAGGAATACGACGTCGAAACGATTCTCCAGCTGGGCAACTACGGCAGCACCGCCAACGACGAAATCGGCTACTCGATGGGACTTGCCATCGGTTCGGGGAATCCCTACTACCGGCAGAGCGGTACGCTGGTGCGCATCACGCCATCGTTCTACTGCTCGTTCGACGAGGAGGACGTCCGCCGCGACGTGACCTGTGTCAATTACAGCCTCGAAAAAGCCACGGGCGAGACCGTGCTGACCACCATCGACAACATCGGTTGCGGCAAATGGCGCAAAAGCTGGCAAAAGACGCAGGGCCCCGAGAATGCCAAGACCGACATCAACTGGATCATGATTCGCTATGCCGACATTCTGCTGATGTTCGCCGAAGCGGAGAACGAACTCAACAACGGCCCGACGGAGGCAGCCAAAGATGCGTTCAAGAAAGTGCGCGACCGTGCATTTCCGGATGCCGTCGCAACGAAAAGCACCGCTTACGTCGATGCGCTGACCTCGAAAGAAGCGTTCTTCGAAGCACTCGTCAAGGAACGTGCATGGGAACTCGGTTCGGAATCGAACATCCGTCGCACCGACCTGATCCGCTGGAATCTGTTGGCCAAAACGATCGAAGCGACCCGTAAGGACATGCAGAAGATTTTCGACGACCACGTCAATCCGTATACGGGAGAAGAAATCAAAGTCTACCAAATTTACACCAAAACGCTCTACGGACAGAATCAGGAGCCCTACTGCATCGAATCGATCGGTTCGGACACTTCGGTCAAGAACAACGGCGACAACTGCTGCATCACCTACATCGGCAGTTCGCTTTCCAAGGCGATCAACAATTTCGCCGGTTCGTTCGTCGAGGCCCGCAGCGAACTGATGCCGTTCAACCAGTCGATGATCGACAAGAACTCTGCTCTCAAGGAGCAACAACACCCCGGTTATAAGTAAGTAATAGGTGGGAGTAAGGTATGCGGAATGTATTTCGCATGCCTTACTTTTTTTTGTATATTTGTCCTTGTTATGAAAAAACTCAAACTTATCCCAATCTTACTGCTCGCAGCAATCGGTTTGCGGGCCACCGCGCAAGATGCCGCGACCGCATGGAAACGGGTCTATCCCGAAATTCTGAAATCGATCCAAGCACCTCGATTCCGCGAGGCGACCTACGACATCCGCCAGTACGGCGCTGTTGCCGATGACGAAAAACACCTCAACCACAAGGCGATCAACGCCGCAATCGGAGCTTGCAGCCGCGACGGCGGAGGCATGGTGATCATTCCGGCAGGTGTATGGCACACCGGCCCCATCACGCTCCAGAGCAATGTCAATCTTCATCTGGAAGAGGGCGCACGTCTGCTCTTTACGTTCGACTTGGGACAATATCCCGTCGTGCTGACCCGTTGGGAGGGAATGGACTGCTACAACTATCAACCGATGATCTACGCCTACAAAGCCGAGAACATCGCACTCACGGGCAAAGGCACTATCGACGGCGGAGGCTCGCTCGAAACATGGTGGCCCATGTGCGGCGCGAAACACTACGGCTGGGTCGAGGGTATGAACTCGCAGCGTCAGGGCCGTCGCAAACTGATGGAATGGAACGAAGCGCAGACGCCCGTCGAAGACCGCATCATGGGCGAAACGGACGGTATGCGCGTACAGCTGGTGAACTTCCACAGCTGCAAGAACATCCTCATCGAAGAGGTGACGCTCATCCGTTCGGCTTTCTGGGTGATTCATCCGCTGTTGTGCGAAAACGTCACCGTCCGCGACGTGAAGGTGGTCAACGACGGCCCCAACGGCGACGGATGCGACCCCGAATCGTGCAAGAACGTTCTGATCGAACGCTGCTATTTCGATACGGGCGACGACTGTATCGCCATCAAGTCGGGGCGCAATTTCGACGGTCGCCGCTGGAACATTCCGAGCGAGAACATCGTCGTGCGCAACTGCCGCATGAAGAACGGCCACGGCGGCGTGGTGATCGGCAGCGAAATCTCAGGCGGCTACCGCAACCTGTTCGTCGAGAACTGCGAGATGGACAGCCCGCTGCTCGACCGTGTTATCCGTATCAAGACCAACAATGGCCGTGGCGGTGTCATCGAGAACGTTTACGTGCGCAATGTCAAGGTGGGGCAATGCCGTGAAGCCGTGCTGAAAATCAACCTGCTCTACGAACAACGCGAAATCTGCACCCGCAACTACCCGCCCATCGTACGTAACGTATGGCTCGATCACGTCGACTGCTCGAAAAGCCGCTACGGCATCGCACTGGCCGGTTACGACGATTCGGTCAACATCTCCGACATCCACATTTCGAACTGTTCGTGGACGGGCGTCGAACGCGGCAACAGCCTCGTCGGCAAGACCGAGAACGTCACGTCGAAAAACCTGAAAATCAACGGTAAAAAAGTCAAATTGTAAGATGAATTTCCGCAAAATACTTTGTGCGGCGGTTCTTTTGTTACCCTTTGCGGGCAACACCGCCGAAAAAATCGACCGCAAGGCCGTCGTACTGCGCAACAATCCCTCGGTGCAGACCATCGACACGCTTGCATCGTTCACGGTCGGCAACGGCGATTTCGCTTTCACGGCCGACGTAACGGGACTTCAAACCTTCGCCGACCTCTACAAACGGGGCATGGCCCTCGGTACACAAAGTCATTGGGGCTGGCACAGCTTCGGCAATCCCGATTCGCTGCGGTTCGACGAAACCGTCGGCGAATTCGACTTCGGCCGCGGCCACAAAGAGATCTATGCCATCCAGCACAAGACCGACGGCCGCGGCAAACAGGCCACGAACTGGTACCGCGAAAATCCGCACCGGCTTCATTTGGGCTATGTGGGCTTCGACGGTCTTTCGCCCGAGCGCATCGCAGACATCGACCAGACACTCGACATGTGGACGGGGACGCTCCGTTCGCATTTCACCGTCGACGGCGTTCCGACCGAGGTGGAGACCCTTTGCAGTCCCGATGCCGACCGCATCGCGGTCAAGGTTGCGACGAAAACCCATACGCCCGTCGTACTCCGCTTCCCCTATCCCACGGGGCAACCTGCCGACGATGCCTCGCGCTGGGATGCCGATGTGAAACATGCGACGGTCATCCTCGAAAACCGCGATAATCATGCCCTGCTCAAACGTGTGCTCGACACGACAGTCTATTTCGTCTCGGTACGCTGGGACGGCAATGCCCGCTTCGAACAACGCGGCCGCAACGAAACGGTACTCATCCCCGAGGACGACGCATGGTCGTTCAGCATAGAGTTCGCCCAACGCCACACTTCGCCGGTCGCCATACCGTTTGCCGACGACGCTGTCGCCTCGGCACATCATTGGGAGAACTACTGGCAGGAGGGCGGATTCGTAGACTTCGGCCACTGCACCGACCCGCGGGCAGCCGAACTGGAACGCCGTGTCATCCTGTCGCAATATGTACTGGCACTAAACTCGGCGGGTGTCTATCCGCCGCAGGAAACGGGCCTCACCTACAATTCGTGGTACGGTCGTCCGCACCTCGAAATGGTCTGGTGGCATCAGGCGCACTTCGCCCTTTGGAACCGCGAACAGATTGCAGCCCGCACGCTCGGCTGGTACCACACCGTGCAACCCATCGCCCGCGAAATTGCCGAACGTCAAGGCTTCAAGGGTGTCCGCTGGATGAAGATGACCGATCCGTGGGGCGGCGAGGCGCCTTCGAACACGGGTTCGTTCCTCATCTGGCAGCAACCCCACCCCATCTACATGGCCGAACTGATCTATCGGGCCCATCCGTCGGAGGCATTCCTACGTGAATTCGCCGATATGGTCGAACAGACGGCCGCTTTCATGGCCGACTTCCTCACCTACGACGACAAGAAAGACCGCTATATCATCAAAGGCGCCATTCCTGCACAGGAGACCCTGCGCGCTGCCGTCACGGTCAATCCGCCGTTCGAACTGGCCTATTGGTACTATGCGCTCAACGTCGCACAACAATGGCGCGAGCGGCTCGGACAACCCCGCAATGCGGAGTGGGACACGATGTTGCACAAACTCTCACCGCTGGCCGCGAACAAGCAAGGGCTCTATCTCGCAGCGGAAAACGCCGTGGACACCTACCGTGACATCCGCTACACCTCCGACCACATGGCCTGCCTGATGGCCTGCGGCATGCTGCCGATGTCGCCACTGGTCAAACCCAGCTATATGCGCAAGACTTTCGACTGGGTTTACGACAACTGGAACTGGGAAAAGACTTGGGGCTGGGATTTCCCCACCACGGCGATGAATGCCGTGCGCATGGGCGAACCAGAAAAGGCGATCCGTGCGATTCTCATGAACAAGCGCACGAACACCTATTTGGTAAACGGCCACAACTACCAAACCGAACGCCTCCGCTGTTATCTGCCAGGCAACGGCGGATTGTTGGCGACCGTGGCGCTGATGTGCGCCGGTTGGGACGGCTGCGACGTCGAAAACCCCGGGTTTCCGAAAGACGGCACGTGGGACGTACGCTGGGAAGCAATCAACCCTATGCCCTAAACCGCACGAATGAAGCATCGGATACGGATATTATCTATTCTGCTGCTCCTCCTCGGAATCGGAATAAACGGACACTGCGGCACTCCGCCGCGGTGTCTGTTCTCCCATTACACCACCGAGCAGGGCCTGTCGAACAACGCCGTATTCCGCATTCTGTGCGACAGCAAAGGTTTCGTCTGGTTCTTCACTTGGAACGGAATCAGTCGCTATGACGGCTATCGGTTCGTCAATTACGGCACCGCACAACAGACACCGTTGGTGCACAACCGTATCGACCGCGGATTCGAAGACCGGTATTCCAATTTCTGGCTGGTAACCTACACCCGCAATCTCTATCGATTCAACCGCCGCACCGAAGAATTCGAAAGCATCGACCGGTTTCTTCCCGAAGGGATCGAGCCCAACATTTTTCGGGTCGAGGAGGCTCCCGACAGCACAGTGTGGGCGACACTGCCCGACTTTGGTATCGTCGGATTCAGCACCGATCCCGAAACTCTCGAACTTACACCGTCGCTCTTTCCCATCGAACGGAGCAGAGCCATCACACAAATCTATCCGGACGCTTCGGGGCTCGTCTGGTTCACTTGCGACAATCAACTGTTCTCGGTCTCGGCCGGAGAACACAGCGTCTATTGCGATATGACGCTCGATTCGGCTTCGGTGATCTCCATCGAAGGCGATTCGGAAAAAGTTTGTTTCGGCACCACGGACGGACGACTGATCGTGCGCGATGCCCGTTCGCAATCCTTTTCGGAATACCGCCTGCCCGAAAACACGCCCATCACAACACTCAAACTACCGAACGACGGGACGAACGACATCCTAATCGGCACCGGATCGGGCGAATTGCATCGTTTCGACGGCACAGGTTTCCAGCGACTGGCCCAATGCGGCACCGGATCCATCCAAAAAATCAAGACCGACAGTCACGGTTTGATTTGGGTCGGTCCGGCAGGACAGGGGCTCTACAAATACGACCCTGCCACGGGTCTTACGCGCTTTTTCTCGCAGGGAACCCGCGAAAATCTCACGGGCAAAAACAACAGCCGCGTCAGCGAACATAACGGTCAAACGTGGATTACACTCAACGGAGGCGGAATAATGTGGTACGACCGCGAAACGGACCGTGCCTACCCGCTCCTCGACGAACAGAACACACAAGGTATTCCGACCGGAAGCGCCTGCACTTCCTATTGTTTCGACCGAGGCGACAATCTGTGGTTCACGACCACCAACCGAGGTATCACCCGCGTTCGATTCATCGACGCCAAAGTACACCTGCTGCCATTGCACGGCGCACGGCCGGGCCGAATGCTTTTCGTCGACAAAAACGACCGACTTTGGGTAGCCCTGAAAACAGGAGGGCTCCTGCGCTACGAAACCGACCGGCAGAATTACAAGAACTTTACGCACGACGACGAAGGTCGCCCGCTCGATGCCGTTTACGCCATGTCGCAGGAAACAGACAGCCTCTTCTGGCTCGGCACAAAAACACAAGGACTTTGCAAAGCCGTGATGACTCCCGACGGAAAACTGCACATCACACGCTACGCCTATGACCCGAACGACCCTTATTCACTCAGCAACAACAAGGTGCACACCGTACTGCTCGACAGTCGCGATCGGCTTTGGATCGGAACGTTCGGCGGCGGCATCTGCTTGGCCATCCGCGACGGCGACAGACTGCGTTTCCTCTCGCAGCGAAACCTTTTCAGCGACCGGCTACCCGAATCATGCCGCAAGGTTCGATCGCTCTGCGAAGCTGCGGACGGCCGCATCTGGGCAGCCACCTCGGATGGCGTACTGATTGCAGACTACGATCCGACGACGCAACAACTCCTTACCGAGCATCTGCGGCGCGCCCCCGCCGAAGAATCGACGCTCCGGAGCAACGACATCACCTGCCTATTCCGCGACAGTGCCAATCGGATGTGGGCGGGGACGTTCGGCGGCGGCATCGGATGCTACACAGGGAAGAATCCCGCAACGGGCGCCGCACAATGGCACTCCTACGTCGAAAGCGGCGATCGATTCTACAACGACATACTGAGCATCGTCGAAGATGCCGCCGGCACGCTGTGGATCAGTACCGATACGCAAATCTGCGCGCTCTATCCCGATGCCGATCTCATCACGCCGCTCACGCTGCAAGATGGCATACAGGCCGACGAACAATTTGCCGAACACACCGCCGCATGCGACCATGAAGGACGCATTTACATCGGAGAACTGGAAAAAATTTACGGATTCCATCCCGACAGTTTCGCCGACAGCGACAAAGGGATGAATCTACAAATCGTAAGCTTCGAAATTGATGAACGCCCCATCGTTCCGTCGACCGAGCCCAACGCACCGCTGCAAGTCGCCATCTCCGAAGCGCAGGAAGTCCGCATCGGCGCAGGATACCATCTTTTCGGGTTCGAATTCGCCGCCGTGAACTGCCGGATGCAACGCCATGTGCGATATCAACACATACTCGAAGGCTACGATAAGGACTGGACCGACGACCGCGGCACGCGCAAAACGCTCTATGCCAACATTCCGGGCGGCACCTATCTCTTTCGGGTACGGGCGTTCGGGCCGCAATCGACCGGAACGTACGACGAGCGAACGATTCGGGTCATCGTCGAATCATCGTTCTGGTCATCATGGCGCAGTATGACGCCCGCGGCCACCGTAATCGCTTTGGTCATCGGCTTCGGTCTCGCATATCGCAACATCTACCGCCGGACGCTCCAGAAACGGCGCGTCATCAAGATCTCGCCTGACGAAATCGCCCTACGCGACACACCCGACGAACAGTTCATGACGGTCGTCACGAACTACATGGAAAAGCATTATGCCGATCCGAATCTCAAAATCGACGATCTGACCCGGCTGACCCACATGAGTCGCTCATCATTCTACAACCGCATCAAAGAATTGACGCAGATGTCGCCCAACGAGTATCTCAAGCACTTCCGCCTACGCAAGGCCGAAATGTATCTGACGGAGACCCGACTAGCCATCTCCGAAATCGCTTACAAAACAGGATTCACCGATCCGGCCTACTTCTCCTCCTGTTTCCGCAGTCGCTACGGCATCACGCCTTCGGCTTACCGCCGACAGAACGAACGGGAGTAATCTCCCGTTCGTTATCGTTTGGCCTCACTCGTTTTTCAGCCAGGCCCAACGCTCGGCCCAATCGGTCATGGCATCGATACGCCATTTGGAAACGGTCTTGAAACCGTGCAGATTCCGCTCGAACAGCGCTTCGTCGCTACTGTCCGTGAACCAGTTGTCGCCGAGCAGGTAATCCGTATCGCGCTCCCTGCCCGGCCAGACATTCTCGACCGTGATTTCACCATGCTGTTCGGGAAATCCCGGGATCTCCGAGACGATAGCATAGGGCATCGTCCCGAGCGCGTAGGTGGCGTGCCGCACGGCATAGATACCGTCGCCTAAATAGAAACCGCCCCACGTCTGCTTGTTGATGGTCATGGTCATGCAGACCGAATCCGCCGGAATGTCCATCCGAGGGCCTTTCACGCGAAACTCCATAATCGAATAGATTTGGGCCGTATCCCGGGCCGTCGCAGGCCGGTCGAAGATGATTTGCGGGCTGCGGGCGAAGCGCACGAAACTGCCGCCCCATGATTCCGCAATCGGGTCGTTCAGGTCGCCGTGCATCATGTAGAGCAACGAAGGCGTATCGCCCATCTTGATGTTGCCGTTCAGGTAGTTGCCGAAGTCCTCGCCCAGATGGCCGGCGCCGCGGACAAATGTATCGCAATACTTCCCGTTGAATTCGTCCATCCGCTTGTAATCGGAGATGAACCCGCGGTACGAAGCGTTGTTCTCGATAAACCAAAGGTCAGGAAAATTTTCGGCGATGTAGGCATAACTGTTGGTGCTCCATTTCTTGTTCGGGCCGCCGATCCAATAGACTCGGATTTTGTCTTGGATGTCGGGGGCATCGTGCAGCGCCTGTGCCAAATCGTCCAGACCTCCCCACACGAGCACCCACAACGGGCGGTCGCTCTCCTTACGGGCGCACCGAACAATCCAGTCCGACCCCTCGGTCGCCGTCTTGTATTCGCAGTAGGGCGCTGCACCGCTCCGGCCCTGCTTGCTGATGGAACGCAGGTAGTCGGGCGAGGGGAAACCGTCGGCATGTTTCTGCAATTCGGGCAAGTCTTGCTCGTAGAGGTCGATCATGCGCAGAATCTCCGACACACTGCCGCTGCCGTAGGAGGGCGACGAGACGAGACCCTCGGTCTCGAACAGATTGCTGTACATCAGGAAATGGGCCATCGACTGATTATCGTCCGGGTCGGTTCCGCCGATGTCGGTGCTGATCAGGATGCGCGGTTTAGCGGATTCCCCACTGCCGCATACATAAAAAAGCAGCAAGGCGAACAAACCGGCAAAAAGAAAGATTGTAATTTTCTTCAAGATATAAGGTTATTTGGTTTGGTTTAAGTTCCGAAGCTGTTATTTCATTCGTCCGCGGCAATGGCGTTTGAAATGCCAAAAGCGCAAGCTATTTTATTTCTGTCGGCTGTAATCGATTTTCGAATCCCCTCGTCTCAGACTTAAGCTATCGGGCGTAATTTTTTCTATAATAAGTGTATCCGAAAAATCGATAGTTTGCCCGTTTCCCACGCTTTTACCAGAAAAAATCAATTTATCCCCGATTCTTTCCCACGATTCGTATCGCAAAGTCGCCATGTTAACGGACGAAGCACGTCCGCCCGATTCCAGACAAACGCCCTGCATCATCTCCTCCATTCCGGGGACAGATTCGACCCATACGCCCTCGATTCGAGGCCCATTGCAAGCAATCAAGATCATTACAGCCATTGAGCCGCATCCCCATTTCATGATTTTCTTCATCTCTATTCCGTTTTTATTGAACGATATAATACCAACATCAATGCGCCGAGCACAAGCAACAGAATCGCCACGGAAGCGATGCCGGTGACGGTCTCGACCGCTGCCCAAGCGGGCGCCCGGAACCGCCACTCAACTGTATGCGCACCGGCGGGCAACCGCATCGCCCGCAGAACGTAATCGGCGCGGAAGTAAGGAGCCTCTACCCCGTCGATGAAGGCCTTCCATCCTTTGTTATAGAAAATTTCGGAGAAGACAACCACACCGGCCTCGGACGCAGCGTATTCGTATTTCAGATAGTTAGGACGGTATTCCGTGAGTTCGATCAAACGTTTCGGCTCCGGCAAATCCCGAATCGCCGAACCAGTCGTCACCGCATCAACATCCGAAGCCGCCGCAACAAGCCCTTCCGCAACTTCGGAATCGGCTGTAGCGACCACCACCGTAGTACGCAAATCGACCTCGCCCAACAAATCGATCTCTTGCTGCGGCGTATCGGCCACAACAACTCGGTCGACGAACCACACTGCTCCGAATTCCGTACCGCGCCGCACCTCCTGAGCCGCACCGTCCGCACCGGCGACAATCAAGTAGCGCGTGTTGAGCATATCGAGCACCTGCTCGTCCATCGTCCCGAGATAACGGTCGATCAAATCCTGATAACGGGCCAGCTTCGCGCCGTGATAGCCGCCCACGGACCGATGGAAATAGCTCGTCGTGGCATCGTTGAACGGGCTGACCGTCAGATTGAGCACACGGAATCCGGGCGTCTTATCAGTCAGAATCCTGCGGTCGGCCTCGGTCATCGCAATCCGTCGACGGCGGGGTGACACGAAATCGTCCGACGCAAGGAACCGTCGGTCGACCGGCACGAGGTCAAGCAACATCACTGTAGCGAGCGCACCCACGAAGACGCCCCGCCCGATGCGCCGCACAGCAAACAAAGCAACGATGCCCGCAGCCAACGCAATCATCAACAACGAACGCCACGCGTCGGACTGCATCATCGCAGCACGGTCAGCAGCCATTGCCGCAGCCGTCGCCTCGCCCCACTCGATGTCCATACCGCGGTCTATATAATCCTGCATTCCGTTGGCTTCGAATATCTTGGCGAATTGGTCGGTCATCATCGTAGCATCGGCCTTCTCACCGAAGTCGAACAGCGAACCGCCCGCCACGGCAAAGAGCAGACAGATACCGCCCGTCACCCCGCCGGCCCAAGCCAACGCCCGCCACAACCGTTCGCGCGGCACCTCGTCGCGCCAAAGACGCATCAATGCCAAAGCCCCTAACAACGGCACAGCCCACTGCACGACGACAAGCGTCATCGAAACCGTGCGGAATTTATCATACCCAGGCAGCCAATCAAAGAACAATTCGGTGAACCACATCAGGTTGCGCCCCCACGAGAGGAGCAACATCACAACGCAGACGGCCAACATCCACCACTTGTTGCGGCCTCGCAGCAGCGCTATGCCCAACGCCGCGAGAAAGACAGCTGCAGCCCCCAAATAGGTCGGACCGCCGGTGTAGGGTTGTTCGCCCCAATAGGTGGGCAACTGCTGCGCCGCACCGCGCAAGCCGTAACCGTTCAGCACGGCAGCCGTATGGCCATCGGGCGCAAAGGTCGACCCCGATTCGCGCCCCATGAAATCGGGAATCAACAGATTGAAACTCTCGGCACGGCCATAGCTCCACGCCGTAGCATAATCGAGCGCCAACCCCTCACGCAAGGTTTCGGCCGTCGTTGCCAGTTCCGACCCACCGCGCATCGTATCCTTCGAATGCTGGGCGGTGTACCACAACGGAGCGAAATTCGATCCGACGGCCAACACTCCCGCAGCGGCCAATACAGCCGTCCGCCGTGCGAACGACCGCAACCGCTTCTCACGACCGGCAATGATGCCCTCGCTGAGCCAGAAAGCGGCCATCGCCATCAGAAAATAATAGGTGATTTGCGGATGATTGGCGCCGATTTCAAGCGAGGCAGCAAGTGCCGTCAACACACCACCGAACCAGATGTTACCGCGTAAAGTCACCCATGCGCCGCCCATCATCAAGGGTGCATAAACCAGTGCCCACATCTTGGTGACGTGGCCCGCAGCGATAATCAACAGAAAATAGGTCGACAGCCCGTAGGCCAATGCCCCGACAATAGCCACCCACGGGTCGACGCCGCAAAGCAACAGCATCACCCACATGGCCGTCATGGCGAAAAAGAGGAATCCGGTGGGCGTGTCCACGATTCGGATAATCCGCCCGACCGTGTTTTTGACCAGTTGCGCCGGATAGGACACGTCAATCAGATAGGCGGGCATGCCGCCGAACATACCACCCGTCCATTGGGGGTCTTCGCCCGTATCGGCCCGCATCTGCCGGATATCTTTAGCCATGCCGTCGAACTGCATGCTGTCGTGCTGCGGAAGCACCTCACCCCGGAACTGGGGCGCGAAATAGACCGCACTGACTATAAAAAAGAGCGCCAAAGCCGCTACCGCAGGCACCGAACGCCGCAAAAATCGGGAAATCTCCATCGTCAAGAAACTGATTGTATACAGCAAAGATAATTAAAAAACCGCGGCACCGCAATTCCCTGCCGAAAAGCATCGTCTTTTCAAAAAAAAGCGTATCTTTGTTCGTCATTGTCCGTTATGACCGCACTCGACACCATACGCGCATCCGTCGAACCGGAACTGGAGGCTTACGAAAACTTCATCGAGCGGCAATTCACCGCCGACGGAGAACTCCTTTCCGAAATGCTGCACTACGCGCTTACTTCGCGCGGCAAAGGCATCCGCCCGCTGCTGGTCATTCTCTCGGCAGCCCTCAACGCCTCGGTCAAGGGTGCCGCATCGGGTCGACGCACCTGTCTGGCGGCGATGCTGGTCGAAATGATTCATGTCGCATCGCTCATCCACGACGACGTAATCGACGAATCGGACACGCGCCGCGGCCGAGCATCGGTCAATGCCCGCTGGCAATCGCACAAGGCGGTCATTCTGGGCGACTACATCTTGGCACGGAATATGGCCATCGGATTGCAGAGCGGCCAATTCGACCTGGTGAATCACATCTGCGGCGCGATGGCGACCCTCTGTGAGGGCGAGGTGGAACAGGCCGACTGTGTAGACAAACAACAAATGACCCGTCGTACCTATTTGGACATCATTCACAAAAAAACGGCCTGTCTGTTGGGCGTGAGTGCATCGGCAGGGGCATTGGCCGTCAGCGCCACACGCGATCGGGTCGCTCTGATGGGCCAATTCGGCGAAGCCTTGGGCATGGCATTCCAGATTCAAGACGACATGCTCGACTTCCGCACGGACACCCATACCGGCAAGCCAGCCTGCAACGACCTGCGCGAGGGTAAAATCACGCTACCCCTCCTTATTGTGCTGGAACGGGTCGATGAGACCCGCCGCGCGGAACTGCTCGAACGGCTCGGCCGCTGTCACGACGACGAGACGTCGGTCGAATATCTGCGTGCGATCGTCGCCAACGAGGGCGGCTTGGACGAAGCGGGGCGGGTGATGCAAGAGTACATCGCCCGAGCCGTCGGCCTGCTCTCCGAATACGAAGATTCGGACTACCGCAAGGCGCTGATCGACTTGTGCCGTTTCGTAACGGAACGCGACCGATGACTTCCGACCGGCACGACATCCCGACTCCTCAACTCGCATATCATACGACCAGCAGCAGAAATCCAACCGAATACCAATAAAAATGACACAGCAACAGCAAAAGAATCGTACCTTGCCGATCATCGTGATGTTCTTCCTCTTCGCGATGATCTCGTTCGTCACGAACTTGGCCGCCCCGATGGGCACCATCTGGAAAGGCGAGTACCCCGCTCTCGGCATGATGGGCAACATGATGAACTTCTTGGCCTATCTTTTCATGGGCATTCCGGCGGGCAACATGCTCGTACGCATCGGTTACAAAAAGACTGCCCTCATCGCCATGAGCGTGGGTATCGTCGGTCTGTTCACACAGTACCTCTCCAGCAGCGTCGGTGCCGGTACCGAACTGTTCGCCTACCATGAAACCGTAGTCAAACTCAACTACATCATCTATCTGTTGGGTGCGTTCATCTGCGGATTCTGCGTCTGCATGTTGAACACGGTCGTCAATCCGATGCTCAACGTCCTCGGCGGCGGCGGCAACAAAGGCAACCAACTGCTCCAAACCGGCGGCGCGCTGAATTCGTTTTCGGCGACGCTGACCCCGCTTTTCGTCGGCGCACTCATAGGCACGGTCACCGACCGCACGGCCATGTCCGACGTAACGCCCCTGCTTTTCATCGCAATGGGCATCTTCATGCTGGCGTTCGTCATCATCTCGTTCGTATCGATTCCGGAACCGCACCTGCAAAAGGAAAAGGCAGTCAAGACCAAAGAACAATACAGCCCGTGGAGTTTCCGCCATACGGTGTTGGGCGTAATCGGCATTTTCATCTACGTGGGCGTCGAAATCGGCATCCCGGGCACATTGATTTTCTATCTGTCGGACAGCTCCGCCAACGGAGCAGGCATTTTGGTCAACGGCGCTGCCATCGGCGGAGCGATAGCGGCCATCTACTGGCTGCTGATGCTCGTCGGACGTCTGACCAGCAGCATCATCAGCGGCAAAATATCCAGCCGGACCCAACTGATCGTAGTATCGGCCACGGCGATTCTCTTCGTATTAGTGGCCATCTTCATGCCGAAAACGGTCACGGTCACGATGCCGAGCTACAGCGTCGACAGCGGATTTCTGATGGTTCAGGTACCATTGAGCGCCTTATTCCTCGTGCTGTGCGGCCTCTGCACCTCGGTGATGTGGGGCGGCATCTTCAACCTCGCAGTCGAAGGACTCGGCAAATACACTGCACAGGCATCGGGTATCTTCATGATGATGGTCGTAGGCGGCGGAGTGTTGCCGGTGATTCAGGAATACATCGCCAACCACGTAGGCTACATGGCCTCCTACTGGCTGATTGTCGCCGCACTGGCTTATCTGCTCTATTACGGACTGATCGGCTGCAAAAACGTGAACAAGAATATTCCTGTCTGATCGCTTTCAATAAAAAAGAAGAGCGGAACAAATGTTCCGCTCTTCTTTTTTGCCGGTTCGCGACGGAGATTATTTCTCTTCCGTACGGACCACGCGCTTCTCCTTGATACGGGCTTTCTTACCCGTCAGGCCACGCAGATAGTAGATGCGTGCACGGCGTACGACACCGAACTTGTTCACCTCGATCTTCTCGATGTGAGGCGAATAGAGCGGGAAGATACGTTCCACACCAACGCCGTTCGAAATCTTGCGGATGGTGAACATCTTCGTTTTGCCCGATCCCTTGATCTGGATCACGACGCCGCGGAAACTTTGCAGGCGCTCCTTGTTACCCTCGACGATCTTGTACGTCACGGTGATGGTATCACCGGCATTGAACGACGGTACGTCGGCATCCGTCTTGGGCCACAACTGCTCGTTTACGAGCTTGATGATTGCGTCTTTGTTCATTGTTGCAACAATTTTTTGGTTTCGTACTCAACATTCCCGCTGCACCTTATTAACTTAGCCTGAAGATCGTCGCGGTTCTTTTCTGACGATTCCGCCATTCCGAAACCCCGTCGACAAACGGGCTCGGCCTCGACAGCCACTCGGATGCCCAATGAAAGAGGTTGATATACGCCCTTGCGGGGTGGCAAAGATAAGGAATAAAACGGAAAATGAAAAACGGACGACCAAAAATTCGATGGAATCGACTGTCGGAGGTTCGTGCATCTCCTTTTTATCCGTATATTTGTCTCCGAAAGTGGCCCGCCCGAGGCGGAGAAGTTTAGAGCGGGCCGAATTTTCAAATACGGTAGCCGCCGTAAGAGCAGCATTCGGAAACGGGACTGAAGGGAGCGGTACAGGTAAGGCACATACTAACATGAAAAAAATGAACGAACGATTGATACTCGTAACCAACGACGACGGAGTAGGCTCCCGAGGCATGGCGGCAGCCATCGAGGTGGCCCGCACATTCGGACGCACGGTGGTCGTGGCCCCCGAAACCATGCAGAGCGGCATGAGTCAAGCCATCACGATGTACAGCCCCCTGTTCCTGCGCCACGTCCGCGAAGAGGAGGGGCTGGACATCTACGCTTTTTCGGGCACGCCCGTCGATTGCGTGAAGATGGCGTTTGACTACCTGCTGCGCGACGAAAAGATCGACTTGGTGATTTCGGGCATCAACCACGGTTCCAATTCAGCAGTCAACGTACTCTATTCCGGCACGATGGGCGCCGCGATCGAAGGCAGTTTCTACGGATGTCCCTCCATCGGGTTGTCGCTCGACGATCATAGCGCCGAAGCCGATTTCGAAGCCTCGGTCGTGTGGGGCAAACGCATCATCGGCGACGTGCTGGCTCGCAACGAACGCCTACCGCTTTGTCTGAACGTCAACGTGCCCATTGGCCGGCCCGACGAAATCCGCGGCATGCGGCTCTGCCGGCAAAACCGCGGATTCTGGCGCGAAGAGTTCTTCCGCCACGAAGACCCCCGCGGCCGCGAATACTTCTGGCTCACGGGCGCTTTCGTTAACAACGAACCCGAAGCTGAAGATACCGACGAATGGGCCTTGTCGCACGGCTATGTCTCGGTCGTACCGATACAGGTCGACATGACCGACTACGGCCAGATGGAAAACCTGCGGAACATCCTCGCACCCGATACCGATAACTGAAACCGATACGCCTCATGTTGAAATTCCTGCTCATCATTGCCATTCTGATTCAAGCCGTCGCTGCGGTCTTCGCCCTGCGCCTGGTTCGGACGACCAAATACAATTCGGTGTGGATTCTTTTCATCATCGGATTTTTCCTGCTGACGGTCGAACACATCGTGCAGCTGTGCCACGAGGCCAACGGCTACATACCCGGGACGTGGATCGTCTACCTGAGCATCGTCATCTCAATTTGCCTTTCGATCGGCGTCATGTATGCGCACAAACTCTTCAAATACATCGATCGCCTCAACCGGCAGCGACAGATGGGAAACCGCCGCATCCTCACGGCCGTGCTGCGCACCGAGGAGAAAGCGCGGTCGCGTTTCTCGAAAGAACTGCACGACGGACTGGGGCCGCTGCTGTCATCGGCCAAGATGTCACTGTCAGCGCTATCCCGCGACGAACGCAACGACGAACAACGCGAAATCATCGACAACACGACCACGGTCATCGACGAAGCCATCCGCTCGCTGCGCGAAATATCGAACAATCTGTCGCCCCACGTGCTGAACGATTTCGGACTGGTGCGCGGCGTGCAGAACTTCATCGACAAAAGCGCCGCTATCCACGATGTGAAAATCCGCTTTTCGACCAACCTGCACGCGGAACGCTACGACACGGATATCGAGGTGATTCTCTATCGCGTCATCTGCGAGCTGATAAACAACTCGCTGAAACACGCAGCCTGCCGCACCATCAACCTTTCGCTGGCCCAGAACAGTGCCGAACTGGCCCTCGACTACACGGACGACGGCCGCGGATTCAACCCGCAGGCGATAATGGATTGCGGCATGGGGCTGTCGAACATCGCTTCGCGCATCAATTCGCTGGGCGGTACGTTCCAGATCGTCTCGTCGAAAGGCAAGGGAATGCGTGCGACGATCCGCATCCGTACGCAGGAAGAACGCCTCCGCAAACGGCCCCGAGAAAACCGGAACACCCCGAAAAGAAACCTCGCAAAATAACCCGAACATGCGAACCAAAAAGATCATCGTATTGGGCGGCGGCATCAGCGGTTACGGCTCTGCCATCCTCGCCAAGAAACAGGGATTCGACGTATTCCTTTCCGATGCCGGCCGTATCGCCGACCGGTTCAAGGCACGGCTCGACGAATGGCAGGTGCCCTATGAGGAGGGCGGCCACACCGAAACGCGCATCCTCGCAGCCGATGAAGTCATCAAGTCGCCCGGAATACCCGAGACGGCGCCCGTCGTGTGCAAGATTCTGGAGCGGGACATTCCGGTCATCTCGGAAATGGAGTTCGCAGGCCGCTATCTGAACGGCGCCCGCTGCATCTGCATCACGGGATCGAACGGCAAGACGACCACCACCTCGCTGATATACAAAATCATGCGCGATGCGGGCGCGAACGTCGCATTGGGCGGCAACATCGGCGAGAGCTTCGCCTATTCGGTCGCGACGGGCAACTACGACTGGTATGTACTGGAGTTGAGTTCGTTCCAACTGGACGGCATGTACCGCTTCCGCAGCCATATCGGCGTGCTGATGAACATCACCCCCGACCACCTCGACCGCTACGACCACTGTTTCCAGAACTACGTCGATTCGAAGATGCGCATCACGCAGAACATGAATTCGCGCGACTATTTCATCTACTCGGGCGACGACGAGGTGATTTGGGAACAACTGCCGAAATACGACTTCCGGATGAAACAACTTCCTTTCGCGGCGAAAAACGCCGTGGCAAGCGGTGCAGGCGATGCGTTTTTGTGCGACGGCCGGTTCACGGCGACGGTCGGCGACCGTTCGGTCGAAATCGATACGGCCAGAATGAAAATCGGCGGTCTGCACAATGCCTACAATGCAATGGCAGCGGCATTGGCAACATTGGCCGCAGGAGTCGCTCCGGCGAAAATCCGGCAGGCTCTCTATGATTTCAACCCCGTGGAGCACCGGCTCGAACCGGTCAGAGAGGCCGGCGGCGTACTATGGATCAACGACTCGAAAGCGACCAACGTCGATTCGGTATGGTATGCGTTGGAGAGTATGAAACGCCCTGTCGTGTGGATTGCCGGAGGCACGGACAAGGGCAACGACTACGGCCCGTTGAAAGCGTTCGCCCGCGAAAAAGTGCACACATTAGTCTGCATGGGGCTGGATAACGCGAAATTGGTGCGCGAGTTCACGGGAGTGGTACCCTCCATCGTCTCGACCGACACGCTCGACACGGCGATGCAGGCGGCCCGCGCGGCAACTCGTCCGGGCGATGTCGTGCTGCTGTCGCCCGCCTGCGCCAGCTTCGACCTCTTCAAGAACTACGAACAGCGCGGCGAACTGTTCAAACAATGGGTAAACGAACACACGCACTGACCCGCCCCCGTTCCCGAAAATAACGATGAAAAAGAACTCCCCGACGAACACCCCGACAACTCCGACAACGGAACCGCGCGCGGAACGCTACCGATTCTTTTCGGGCGACCGCGTATTGTGGGTCATCGTCGCGGTACTGGCCGTGATTTCGGTCCTGGTGGTCTACTCCTCGACGGCGAAAATGGCCTATGACCCCGATTCCGACCTCTCGACCGTCCATTTCCTGCGCCAACAACTGATTATCCTGGTGCTAAGCCTCGGCACGATGTGCGCCGTGCAGAAAATCGACTGCCGCATCTACAACAAACTGGCGAAACCGGTCTATATCCTCTCGCTGCTCGCCACGGTCGCCGCCTATTTCATCGGCCACGCAACCAACGGGGCCAGCCGCTGGATTCCGCTGGGTTCGTTCCAGTTCCAACCCTCCGAAGCGCTGAAAATCGCCACGGTGCTCTATCTTGCGCGGCAACTCGCCTGCCGTCAAAAGAACATTGCCAACCTGCGGATCGTTCCGTCGGGACGGTTTTGGACATGGCGCACGTCGCGTCAGCAACGCCGCATCTGGCGCGAAGGGACACGACCGATTCTGCTGCCGGTGTTCTTCTCTTGTCTCGTGATTTTTCCGGCCCACACGTCGGCTGCCGTATTGGTCTTTCTGACCTCGTGGGTAATGATGCTCATCGGGCGAGTACGAATTCGCGAACTGCTCAAACTTTTGGGGTGGGCCTTTGCCGGAATACTGCTCATCTTCGCCCTTAACCTCGGCCGTAGCGAAACCGCCGAAGGACGTCTGACAACGTGGTGGCATTCGTGGACGCATGAATACAACGCCGATGCCCCGAAACCGGCCGACAAACTGACCGACACCGAACGCTCGATGATCGCCATCCACAACGGCGGCATCTTCGGTGAAGGTGCGGGCCAAAGCGTTATGCGCGTGGAGATGATCCACCCCGAAAGCGACTATGCCTATGCCTTTTTCGTCGAAGAATACGGGCTACTGCTGGCTGTGGCGCTGCTGATGCTCTACTTGTGGATATTCTTTCGGGCTATCGAAATTTTCGGACAATGCGGCACGGCCTTTCCGGGATTGCTGGCCCTGGGGTTGGCTCTGCTTATCACGAGTCAGGCACTGTTGCACATCATGGTGACGGTCAACCTGATACCCGAAACAGGACAGACGCTTCCGCTGATTTCTCGCGGCGGTTCGTCGACGCTTTTCACGACCATCGCGCTGGGAATGATTCTGAGCGTCAGCCGCCAAAACGACGAACAATCGCACGAACGGCCTCGCGGCGAAAGCATCTTACAAGAACGGAGTGAGGCCTGACCGCCCGACACGGAACCTCTCGCCGACCTCTCCGAAGCAAAGCGGGTGTCCGAAATCATTCGGACACCCGCTTTGCTTCATTCACTCGTAACTCCGATCAAGCCTTGCCGGACGAACCGAGCACCTCGTTGCACTTGTGCATGTAGAGCTTCTTCAGCTCATCGCGAGCCGGACCCAGATATTTGCGCGGATCGAACTCGGCAGGCTGCTCGGCAAAGACCGTACGAACGGCAGCCGTCATGGCCAGACGGCCGTCCGAGTCGATGTTGATTTTGCAAACCGCACTCTTGGCAGCCTTGCGCAACTGATCTTCGGGAATACCGACCGCCTCTTTCAAGGCTCCGCCGTGGCTGTTGATGATCTTCACATACTCCTGCGGCACCGACGACGATCCGTGCAGAACGATCGGGAAGCCCGGCAATTTGGTCTCGATTTCGGCCAAAATGTCGAAACGCAGCTCGGGCGGCACGAGAATACCCTCGGCATTGCGCGTGCACTGCTCCGGACGGAACTTGAACGCACCGTGCGACGTACCGATAGAAATAGCCAATGAATCGACGCCCGTCTTCGAAACGAAATCGATGACATCTTTCGGGTCAGTGTAATGCGACTGCTCAGCGGCAACCTCGTCCTCGACGCCGGCCAACACGCCCAACTCACCCTCGACCGTTACATCGAACTGGTGCGCATAATCGACCACCTGTTTAGTCAGCGCTACATTCTCCTCGTAAGGAAGTGCAGAACCGTCGATCATCACCGACGAGAAACCCATATCGATGCAACTCTTGCACAACTCGAACGAATTGCCGTGGTCGAGGTGCAGGACGATCGGAATGTTCTTGCCCAACTCCTTGGCATACTCGACGGCCCCCTGCGCCATGTAACGCAACAACGTCTGATTGGCGTACTTGCGGGCACCGGCCGACACTTGCAGAATCACAGGCGACGAACACTCGACACAAGCCTGAATGATGGCCTGCATCTGCTCCATATTGTTGAAATTGAAAGCCGGAATAGCATAACCGCCTTTGATGGCCTTGGCGAAAAGCTCGCGCGTATTCACCAGCCCCAGTTCTTTGTACGATACCATAATAATTGAATTTATACTGATTGACTGTTTACACAAAAATCGTTCATTTCCACTTCCGTCCGCTCCGATGAGCAGCACAAATGTACGAATTTTTCTCTATCGGAGGCTCTTTTTGTGAAAAAAATAACAGTCGGCCGAAAATCGTTGTTTTTTCCGGATTGTTTTTTGTACTTTTGCCGCAAACCGAAAAAAGATATGCCGGAATTTATCTATCAGGAACCGTTCCCCGTCGGGGAGGACAAGACGAAGTATCGTCTGTTGACGAAAGATTATGTGAAAGTCGTCGAATGCAACGGACGCAAACTGCTCAAGATCGCCCCCGAGGGGCTCGAGCTGCTCTCGAAAGCGGCTTACAGCGACGTATCGTTCTATCTGCGGGCCAGCCACTTGCAGAAGTTGCGAGAAATTCTCGACGATGCCGAGACGAGCGACAATGACAAGTTCGTGGCCTACACCATGCTGTTGAACCAATGTGTCGCCGCCGAGGGCAAGCTGCCGACCTGTCAGGACACGGGCACGGCCATCTGCATCGGCCACAAAGGCGAGGACGTTTACACCGGCACGGACGATGCCGAGCACATCGCCCGCGGGGTCTACGAGACATACAAGGAACGCAATCTGCGCTATTCGCAGGTCGTGCCGTTCACAATGACCGACGAGAAAAACTCGGCGACCAACCTGCCCGCCCAAATCGACATCTACGGCGGCAAACCCGGCATGGAGTACGAATTTCTCTTCATCACCAAAGGCGGCGGATCGGCCAACAAGACGTTCCTCTACCAGCAGACCAAAGCGCTGCTGAACGAAAAATCGCTCACCGAGTTCATCACCGAGCACATCAAAGACCTCGGTACATCGGCCTGCCCGCCCTACCACTTGGCCATCTGCATCGGCGGCACATCGGCCGAAATGTGCCTTTCGACCGTGAAAAAGGCCTCGGCAGGCTATCTGGACGAACTGCCCACGTCGGGCAACGAGGGCGGGCGCTGCTTCCGCGACCTCGAATGGGAACGGAAAGTGCTCGAAATCTGTCGCAACAGCGGCATCGGCGCCCAGTTCGGCGGCAAGGCGTTCGTACACGACGTGCGCGTCATCCGTGCACCGCGCCACGCAGCTTCGTGCCCCGTAGCGATCGGTGTCAGCTGCTCGGCCGATCGCAACATCCGCGCGAAGATTACACCCGAAGGCATCTTCCTCGAAGAACTGGAGAAGAATCCGGCCCGTTTCTTGCCGAAAGAAGCTCCGGCCATGTCTCCGGCGGTGGACATCGACCTCGACGAGGGCATGGATAAAGTGCGGGCCATTCTGACGAAGTACCCCATCAAAACACGTTTGCGGCTGCGCGGCACGCTGATTGTGGCTCGTGACATCGCCCACGCCCGCATCAAACAGATGCTCGACGAGGGCAAACCGATGCCGGAATACTTCAAGAAACACCCGATCTACTACGCCGGTCCGGCCAAGACGCCCGAAGGCATGGCCTCGGGTTCGTTCGGCCCCACGACGGCGGGACGCATGGATCCCTATGTCGACCTGTTCCAGCAACACGGCGGCTCGCTGGTCATGGTGGCCAAAGGCAACCGCTCGCAGGCTGTGACCGACGCATGCAAGGCCCACGGCGGATTCTATCTCGGCTCCATCGGCGGCCCGGCAGCGATTCTGGCGCAAAATTCGATCAAGTCGGTCGAAGTCGTCGACTTCCCCGAATTGGGCATGGAGGCCGTGCGCAAGATTTACGTCGAGGATTTCCCCGCGTTCATCATCGTCGATGACAAGGGCAACGACTTTTTCGCCGACTTCAAACACTAAAACGCCGGCGGATACGTTGTACGACCGAAACCGGTTTTCCGACGGACGGAGTGCGGTTGTTGCGCACCCGTCCGTCGGTATCGAATGGATGTGTAAAATGGATGGTATGAAATTTTTCGCTGCGAGACTTACGCTCGCATTGTTGCTTCTGGCAGGCATCGTCGACCGTGCGGATGCGGCCGGAAAGGTCACGTTCGAGGCATCGTCGCCGCTGACGGTCGCCGTCGGCGAGACATTCCGTGTGGAATTCACGCTCAATGCCGAACCCGACAAGGAGAGTTTCAAGGCTCCGTCATTCGAGGGATTCGACGTACTGGCCGGCCCGTCGGTCTCCACCGGCGAATCGCTCTCCATCATCAACGGTTCGATGACGAAGAGCTTCAGCTACAACATCACCTATGTCGTATTGGCCCAACAAGCAGGCAATCTCACCGTCGGACCAGCCCAAATCACAGTCGACGGCACGGTCTACCGCACCAATCCGCTACCGATCGAAATCGTTCAGGAAAACAACGATCAAGGCAACCGCAACACGGATCGCCCGCAGGAAAACGAAGCATCGAACAACGCCCAACGCAAAATCGCAAAAGACGACATTCTGCTGCGCACCATCGTTTCACGCACGTCGGTCTTCAAGGGCGAACCGCTGCGCGTGACCTTCAAACTCTATGAACGGGTCAATGTCGTGGGATACGACGGCGTGAAATTCCCGTCGTTCAACGGCTTCTGGGCACAGGAACTCAACACGGGCAACGCACCCCGCCGCCGCGAAACCTACAACGGAAAGGTCTACGAAACGCTCGTCGCCCGCGAATTCCTGCTCTACCCCCAACAATCGGGTACGCTAACCATCGACCCTGCCGAACTGACCGCCGTGGCGCAGGTCGTGGTACAGAGTCGGAACATCGACCCTTTCTTCGGCGGCGGACACGAAGTCTACAACGTTCCACGCAAAGTGCAGAGCCAACGGGTGACCGTCACGGTCAAACCCCTGCCCGCGGGAGCTCCGGAGAGTTTCAACGGAGCAGTGGGTCGCTTCACGCTCGACGCCACGCTGCCGCCCGACCGGATCGCCGCGAACTCGGCTGCGACCTATACGGTGAAAATCGCGGGCTCGGGCAACCTGACGCTGGTGCAGGTGCCGAAACTGACGCTGCCGACCTCGTTCGAACAATAC
>RYWP01000009.1:3074-29962 GCA_003979135.1 Alistipes sp. | reverse complement strand
AGATGTGTATAAGAGACAGAATTGAGTTCGAGGATGGTTCCGGCGCCCGCCCGATAACGGGTATCCGAAATGCCGTAGGCCTTGCGCGCTTGTTCGACAGTCCGTTCCTGTGCGAACATCGTTTCGCGGGCCGTCACCAAATCGTTCAGGGCCGAACGCACCTGCACGTCGATCTGCCGACGGAGATAGTCCCGCTGCTCGCCGATTTGGGCAAGCTGGTTCTTCAGTTCGCGCGAACGGTTCATCTTCGTGAGCCCCGCAAAAAGCGGCACCGAAAGCTGCACACCGGCATAAAGCGGATTCTGCCAATAATAGCCGTCCTGCACGACGGACATATCCTGAAAATTGAACGAGCCCATGTTGTTACCCGAGAGCGTGAAGTTTCCGAACAATCCGACAGTCGGCCAACGTCCGGCATTCGCCACACGCAATTGCCTGAACAACAACTCTTCCTGCAGCTCCAAAGCCCGCAGGTCGGTATTTTCGGAAACGTCGGTCGACAAACCGTCGGTACCCTCCAACACGGCATCGCGCAAAGCATCGAGATGCCCCTCGACCTCGATATCGACCGTCTCGGGAATCGACAGGTACATCTTCAACAATCGTTTGGCCACAGCGATCGAATTCTCGGTCTGGATAATGGTCGGCTTCAGATTGCTCAACTGCACCTGCGCCGTCAACAGATCGTATTCCGACATCAGTCCGTTGCGATACTGCAACTCGGTGTCGTCGACCGTCCGCTGCACGGTGGCCTGCGATTCGAGCAAAACGGCCAACGACTGCTCGGCCAACAGAATGTTATAGAACGCTTTGCGCACCTCGGCGACGAGATCGACCCGCGAAGCGCGAGCCGCTTCGACCGCAGCAGCCATCTGCGTATCGTTCATCTTCAATGTCCGGTAAACGGCCGGCGCAAAAAGCGGCATCGTAGCCTCGACCGCTCCGCTGATAGTCGTATACTGGTCGCCGCCCAACGAGAAACCTTTGGACATGTTCTGCTTGATGAACGTATGGTTGATCTGTCCGTTCAATGCGACCTGCGGCAACAGAGTCCCCCACGTCTGCCGTTTCACATAATCGTAACGTGCCACCTCCATCTCGGCGATGCGGATAGTCGGGTTTTCGCTCAACGCCAATTCGATGGCCGCGTCGAGTGACAAACGCATTTGGGCCGCAGCACCGAAAACGGACGCAACTGCAAGCACAAACGCCGTCAGACATCTTTTCATATCGTATCTCCTTTATTTCCCGTACAATCGAAAGGCAAAGATAAAAAGAAAACCGCCAGCATGAAAAAAGTTTTCCGCTTTTGCGCTTTTTCGACACGATTCCGGTCGAATCATACAACCCGACGCGAAACGAAAAAGCAAGACCGCCGCGGTTTTTCGCGGCGGTCCGTGCAAGAAACGAAGAATCCGTTTCGTTATTTCGTAACCCGCTCGAGCCACTTGACCATCGCAAGCATGACGAGCATCGACAGTCCGCAGGCAACGACGAATACAGTCCACGTCGTCCACATCGGCGTATGGATGTAGAGCCACCCGCCGACGAACAACAACGCATTGCCCACGGCCGTAGCGGCCAACCAAAAGCCCTGCATCAGACCCTGCATGTGGGGAGGCGCCACTTTCGAGACGAACGCGAGGCCGAGCGGCGAAATGAAGAGCTCAGCGACCGTCAGAATGAAGTAAAGCCCCACCATCACCCACGGCGTGACGAGAATCGACTGCACCTCATCGGCTTTCATTCCAGCCAATGCCGCCTTATCAGGCAATGCGAGCGAGAAGAAGACCAAGAACAGATAAGCGAAAGCCGCGATACCCATACCCATAGCGATCTTCATCGGCGTCGAAATTTCGATGTTACGCTTGCGCAGCCACCCGAACAGCCACATGATGAGCGGCGTCAACGTCACAACGAAGAACGGGTTGACCGACTGGAAAATCTCGGCACCTTTAATGGTCGTGAAACCGAGGTCGATATTGATGACATTGAGATTCACGTAGTCACGCGCGAAGTAGGTCAGCGAATAACCGTTCTGATGGAACGAAACCCAGAAGAAAATCACTACACCGAAGACGGCGAACAGCGCATAGATACGCTGACGGATTTCCTGCGCCGACATCTTGATTTCAGCGGCCGAAGCCTTTTCGGTACCCGTTGTGGCTTTCTGCGACGGATCGGGGAAGCGCTTGCGGTTCGAAACGTAGATGGCCAGCGAGACAAGCATCATCACGATGGCAGCAATGAACGCATAGTGGAATCCGCGGTTGAACACGTCGAGGTAACTCGAACAGAACGCCTGCAAGTCGGATACCTGCGTGCCATCGAGGTAGGCGGCATTGGCATAAGCCTGCAAGTTGGCGAAGCCCTCGCCCGCCATATCAGCCCCTTTCGCAAGGTACTCGTGGCACAGTTCAGGCAGTTTGGCATTGTAATCGAACCCATTGACCTTCAACCACCAGTTGCGCACGCCGATAGCGATGAACGGTGCGAAGAAACCGCCGATGTTGATGAACATGTAGAAGATCTGGAAGCCCGATTCGCGTTTGGCGCCGAACTCTCGGTTGTCGTACATCTGACCGACGAGTGCTTGGAGGTTACCCTTGAACAGACCGTTACCGAACGCGATGACTAACAGCCCGACGCACGTGAGCGTCAAGTAAAGCGGCAGATTGGGAACCGGTGTCGGAGTCGGAATGGCGATGATGAGGTACCCCGCAGCCATCACCAACAAACCCCAAAGGATCGTACCTTTATAATTCTTGGTGCGGTCGGCAATCAGGCCGCCGACGAGCGCCAACAGATAGATCGAAGCATAGAAGCCCGAATAGATGTATCCGGCCTGCGTCTCGGGAAGTCCGAACTTGGCCGAGATGAAAAGCGACAGAATCGCCATCATGATGTAGAACCCGAATCGCTCGCCCATGTTGGCGAGGGCGGCGGCGATGAGCCCTTTGGGGTGATCTTTGAACATACGGATAAATTTTTTGTACGAGGACAAAGATAAAAAAAATTTCGTATATTTGTGTAAATCCTTGCAAGTTATGGAGAAAAAGAGCCACTGCCTGCCCATCGTCGAACACGATGCGTGGCTGCAACCTGTGGAATCCCTCGTCGAAGCCCGACACAACCGTTATCTGAAAAAACTGCGCGAAGCGACCGGCAGCGGTTCGCTCGTCGACTATGCCAACGGCTACCGCTATTTCGGCTGGCAATGGGACGATACGCTCGACGGCTGGTGGCTGCGCGAATGGCTCCCCGGCGCGCACGACGTTTATGTTTTCGGCGATTTCAACAACTGGCAACGCACCGAAATCCGCATGCACAAGGATGCTGCGGGTGTTTGGAGCGCCTTTTTTCCGGCGGCGATGTACCGAGACCGGCTGACGCACGGCTCGCTCTACAAGCTCCACGTCCACGGTGACAACGGCTGGCTCGACCGCATACCGGCCTATGCCGCACGCGTGGTGCAGGACGACGCGACGAAGAACTTCACGGCACAATTCTGGAATCCGGAGCCGTTCGACTGGCAGGGCGATGCGTTCGATGTCGCGACGATCGGCAACCCGCTCATCTACGAAGCCCATATCGGCATGGCGCAGGAGAAAGAGGGGGTCGGCACCTATGCCGAATTTACGAAAAAGGTACTACCCATCATCAAGCGCGACGGCTACAACGCCGTGCAGCTGATGGCCATCGCAGAACACCCCTATTACGGGTCGTTCGGCTACCACGTGTCGAGTTTCTTCGCGCCGACCTCGCGTTGCGGCACGCCCGAAGAACTCAAAGAACTGATTCGCCGCGCCCACGAACTGGGGCTGGCAGTTATCATGGATTTGGTGCACGCCCACTATGTAAAAAACCTCAACGAGGGCATCAACGAACTGGACGGTACCGACCATCACTACTCGAAAGCGGGCGAGGCGGGCTATCAACCCTACTGGGATTCGAAACTGTTCGACTACGGCAAACGCGAAGTGCAGCACTTCCTGCTCTCGAACGTCAAATACTGGCTCGATGAATTCCATTTCGACGGCTTCCGATTCGATGGCGTGACCTCGATGATTTACCACCATCACGGCTACACGGATTTCGACAGCCGCGACAAATTCTTCGATGCGGGCGTCAACGAGGATGCAATCGTTTATCTGACTCTCGCGAACCGGCTGGTACACGAATTTCGGTCGGACGCCCTGACCATTGCCGAGGACGTGAGCGGCATGCCGGGCATGTGCATCCCCATCGACGACGGCGGCATCGGCTTCGACTACCGGCTGGGCATGGCGATACCCGATTTCTGGATCAAGCTGCTGAAAGACGTACCGGACGAGGAATGGAATATCTGGGAGATGTGGTCGGTGATGACCGGCCGGCTGCCCGAGGTGAAGACCGTAGCCTATGCCGAATCGCACGACCAAGCCTTAGTAGGCGACAAGACCATCGCGTTCCGACTGATGGACAAGGAGATGTATTTCCACATGGACCGCGCGTCGGAAAATCTGCTCATCGACCGCGGCATGGCGCTGCACAAGATGATCCGGCTGATGACCATCGCGACGGGCGGGCAAGCCTATCTGAATTTCATGGGCAACGAGTTCGGCCACCCCGAGTGGATCGACTTCCCGCGCGAGGGCAACGGCTGGAGCTACGCCCATGCCCGCAGACAATGGTCGCTGGCGACGAACGGATTTCTGCGCTATGCGTGGTTAGGCGACTTCGACCGCGCAATGCTGCAAATCATCAAGAAATACAAGGTGCTGGCAGACGGCTATCCGTGGAACCTGCTGATGGACGAACAGAACAAGACCATCGTATTTTCGCACGACCGGTTGCTGTTCGTCTTCAACTGGCACCCCACGGCCTCGATACCCGACTACGAACTGCCGGTGCAGGGGGCCGGGAAATACGTGCCGATTCTTTCGACAGACGAGAAACGGTTCGGCGGACAAGAACGGCAGTCGATGGACGCCGAACACTTCTCGTTCGACGTCGCGGGCGAAGACGGCAAACGCTATCCGCGCATCCGCATCTACAACACCTCGCGCACGGCGACGGTCTACCTGCGCAAACATTGAATCAATACCGGTAGTGATCGGCCTTGTAGGGGCCGTCGACCGAGACGCCGATATAATCGGCCTGCTTGGGCGATAGGCGTGTAAGCTCGACACCGAGGCTGGCGAGATGCAACCGTGCAACCTCCTCGTCGAGGTGTTTCGGCAACCGATAGACTCCGACGTCGAGCCGTTTCTGCCACAACTCCAGCTGCGCGAGGCACTGGTTCGTGAACGAATTGGACATCACGAACGACGGATGCCCGGTAGCACATCCCAAATTGACGAGACGCCCCTCGGCGAGAATGAATATCGCATGGCCGTCCGCAAAGGTATATTTGTCGACCTGCGGCTTGATGGACGTCTTCACAGCACCCGACTGTTCCAAACGTGCCATCTGAATCTCGTTGTCGAAATGGCCGATGTTGCAGACGATGGCTTGATCGCGCATCTGCTCCATGTGCTCCAATGTGATGATGTCGCAATTACCTGTGCAGGTAACGAATATATTGCCCTCGGCCAAAGCACGCTCGACGGTCTTGACCTCGAAGCCCTCCATCGCAGCCTGCAACGCACAGATAGGGTCTATTTCGGTGACGATGACCCGCGCGCCGTACGACCGCATCGACCGAGCACATCCCTTGCCCACATCACCGTAACCACAGACAACCACCACCTTACCGGCAATCATCACATCGGTGGCCCGCTTGATGCCGTCGGCCAACGATTCGCGGCAACCGTAGAGGTTGTCGAACTTCGATTTGGTACATGAATCGTTGACGTTGATGGCCGGAACGAGCAATTCGCCCCGTTCCTGCATCTGATAGAGCCGATGTACACCCGTAGTGGTCTCCTCGCTCACGCCGCGCCATTCGGCCACAGTGCGGTGCCATTTCTGCGGATCATCGGCAAGGATGCGGCGCAAGGTGTCCACGATGACCTCCTCCTCATAAGACGAGGTAGGGGCATCGAGCGACGAAATATCGTTTTCGGCCTTGTATCCCTTGTGAATCAACAACGTGGCGTCACCGCCGTCATCCACAATCAACTGCGGTCCTTTGCCGTCGGGAAACGACATGGCCATCGCCGTGCACCACCAATACTCGGGCAAAGTCTCGCCTTTCCAAGCGAACACAGGCACACCAGCGGCAGCGATAGCCGCAGCAGCATGGTCCTGCGTGGAGAAGATGTTGCACGAACACCACCGCACGTCGGCCCCCAACTCGACGAGGGTTTCGATCAGCACAGCGGTCTGTATCGTCATATGGAGCGACCCCATGATACGAATGCCTTTGAGGGGTTTCTTCGGACCATATTCACGGCGCACGGCCATCAGACCGGGCATTTCGTGCTCCGAAATCTCAATCTCCTTGCGTCCCCACTCGGCCAGCGACATGTCGGCTACCTTATAGGGAAGCGTCGAATCCAAAAAATTCATAATTATCCGATTTTTCAATTATTTTCACTTCGATACCGATTCCGAACCGATGCGTTGTAGAATCGTCGCTCTGTCTTCGGCCAGCTGGCGCCCCAGCGACTCGACCGATGGGAACGTACGCTCGTCGCGAATTTTCTCCAACAATTCCACCCGCAGCGTCCGACCGTACAAATCGCCGTCGAACCCGAACAAATGCGTCTCCAACCGCCGACGGCATCCGCCGACCGACGGATTCCGCCCCAAATTCGACATGGCATCGTAAATAGCTCCGTCGACCGAGACACGCGCACGATAGACTCCATCGGGTGCGCCCCAATCGTCGGACACCTCAATGTTTGCAGTCGGAAAGCCCAATGTATGCCCCAACCGACGCCCGTGCACGACCGTACCCGAAACCGTCCAACCGGCTTTCATACGCCACGTCGTCAAGCCTTGTGCAACCGCACGATAGGCGTTTGCGACCCAACGGTCGGGTCACCGATTTCGACCAGCAGTTCGCTGTCTTTCGGGACGAGCACATCGACCCGCGACCCAAACTTGATGAATCCGCAAACGCTGTTCTGTTCAACGCGCTCGCCAGGCTTCATATAGGAGACGATGCGGCGCGCGATGAGGCCGGCGACCTGCCGGAACAACACCTTGCGGCCGTCGTCCATTCGCACGACGGTGGTAGTCCGTTCGTTTTCGGTCGACGATTTCGGATGCCACGCTACAAGGAACCGCCCGTGATGATGTTTGAAATACTCGACCTCGCCGGCCACGGGGACCCAATTCATGTGGATGTTGGTGACGGACATGAAGATGGATATTTGCAACATCTCCTGCCCGAGATACTCGTTCTCCCCGACCAATTCGGTCACGACCACGCGACCGTCGCACGGAGCGAAAACCAGATCGGCATCGTGGATGCGCACGCGGCGCGGTTCGCGGAAAAAAGCCACGATAAAGAACCAGAAAAGCAACAACAACACGGCGCTCGTCCAAAGAAGCGACCCCCGCTCGTTGCTGACCAACAGGTGATAGATCAACCACCAGCACAATGCGCACACCACACCCGAAAAAGCGATGATGTGATAACCTTCCTTATTGATTTTCATAGAGACTCGGTTTAGCAGTTTTACAAGACGATAAAAAGAAGATAGACAAGTACGAAAGGAATCGAGAGCAGCATGGCATCGAATCGGTCAAGCACACCGCCGTGGCCCGGGATGACCGAGCCGGAATCCTTGACGCCGGCCGCCCGTTTGAACATCGATTCGACCAAATCGCCCGCTACGCCTGTGACCGATGCGACGAGCGCCAGTCCGGCCCATACCATGCAGGAGCTATCCAACAAATGGCCGACGAACACCCCGACACACACGGCGCCGACTATTCCGCCGATGAATCCTTCCCACGATTTCTTGGGCGACAACCGCGGGAAAAGCGGATGCCGACCGAATGCCCAACCGACCAGATAGGCACATACGTCGTTCGCCCAAATGATGACGATATAACCGAGCAGAGCCCAGCGACCGGCCGCACCGTCGGCCGAAACCCACGCACCGCACGAATAGACGAAAAAATAGAGCAACGAAAAAGGCACGGCGACATAGAAAACGCCCATGATCGTCGTGGCTATATCGGCGATGGGGTGTTCGCTCTTGCTCCAGAGTTCGCAAAAAAACGAAAGCGGCACGAGCAGGAACAACGCAAGCAAAGCGCAGCCGAACAGTTTCCCCGAAGGGAAGCAGACGGCAACCAACACCGCCAAGCCGGCCACAATGCCGATGACGGACTGCGGAGCAGCCCCGCAACGACGGGCCAATGCGTAAAATTCGACCATGCCGCCTACAATCAATAACGCCAGCAAGATCCCGAGACTCCACGGCGACCACAACACGGCACCGAATATCACGACGGCAAGCGCCACACCACTCACGGTGCGCACAAGGAGGTTTTTCATTTTATCAGTCATATCGTAGTTGTCTGTATTACAGACCATTTCTTGCTTATTCGTGCGGAACGGAAGCGTGCGCGGGTTCGGATTCAGCCGGCACATCGGCCGGAGCCGCGGTTGATTCAGCTTCACGGCGTTCGCGTTCGATATCTTTCTTGCGTTTGCCGAATATTCGCTCAACATCCTCGGTGAAAACAACCTCGCGCGCAAGCAGCAATTCGGCGAGCTCTTTCACACCCTCGGCATGTTCGCGCAACACCTGCTCGGCCATCGCATACGCCTGCTCGATGACCTGCTTGGCCTCGGCATCGATTTGCTGGGCCGTCAGCTCAGAATAGGGTTTCGTCAAAGCCATGTCACTCTGCCCCGTCGAATCATAGAAACTCAACGTACCCACCTTCTCGCTCATTCCGTAGTAGGCCACCATCGCATACGCCTGCTTCGTGACCCGCTCCAAATCGTTCAAGGCACCGGTCGAAACATGACCGAACGTCAGCTGTTCCGACACGCGCCCACCGAGCGTCGCTGCCAGTTCATCCATCATTTGATCGCGCGTTGTAATTTGCCGCTCCTCGGGCAAGTACCAAGCAGCGCCCAGCGCCTTGCCGCGCGGAATGATCGTCACCTTAATCAACGGGCTGGCATTCTCCAATATCCAGCTGACTGTGGCATGCCCCGCCTCATGATAGGCGATTACGCGCTTTTCTTCGTCGGTGATGATTTTGTTCTTGCGTTCCAGACCGCCGACGATTCGGTCGATGGCGGCGAGGAAATCCTCTTTCGAAACGAATTTCTTGTTGTTGCGGGCAGCGATAAGAGCCGCTTCGTTGCAAACATTGGCGATATCGGCACCCGAGAACCCGGGGGTCTGGCGCGCCAAGAACGAACGGTCGAGCTGCGGGTCGAGCTTCAACGGCCGCAGATGGACATTGAAAATCTCCTCGCGCTCCTTGACATCGGGCAGACCGACCTCGATTTGGCGGTCGAAACGTCCGGCGCGCATCAACGCCTTGTCGAGAATATCGGCACGGTTCGTCGCAGCCAAGACAATGACGCCCGTATTGGTCTGGAAGCCGTCCATCTCGGTAAGCAGCTGATTGAGCGTGTTTTCGCGCTCGTCGTTGCCAGAGAATCCGGCGTTCTTGCCGCGGGCCCGCCCGATGGCATCGATTTCATCGATAAAAACGATGCAGGGTGCTTTCTGCTTAGCCTGCTCGAAAAGATCGCGCACACGAGAAGCGCCCACGCCGACGAACATCTCGACGAAATCGGAACCTGAAATCGAGAGGAACGGCACATTGGCCTCACCCGCTACAGCTTTCGCCAACAACGTCTTACCTGTCCCCGGAGGGCCCACGAGCAGGGCGCCTTTGGGAATCTTGGCACCCAATTCGCGGTATTTGTCGGCCTTTTTCAGAAAATCGACGATTTCCATCACTTCGACCTTCGCTTCTTCGAGACCGGCCACGTCCTTGAAAGTCACCCGCTTGGAATTGTCCTTGTCGAAAACCTGCGCACGGGCCTTGCCGACATTCATGATGCCGCCGCCACCTGCCCCGCCGCCGCGCGACATCGACCGCATGATGAAAAACCACACGCCAATAATCAACACCCACGGCAAAATATTGATTAACAGATTGGTCCAGTCATTGGATTTGTTCTTGTAAGCGACTGGCACAGTATTGCCGGACAAATCCTCGGCAGTTTTGAGATCTTCACGGAACGCATCAACCGATCCGATGTTGAAGACGAGCTGCACACCCGTATCGGGAATCCGTTGGAGCGATTTGTTTTCGGCATCGTTGCGATAGAGTTCGGCGACACCCTCTTTCAGGTAAACCTGCGCTTGATCGCGATTCACGACTTCGATTCGCTCGACCTCGCCCTGAACGACCATCCGTTCGACTGTATCCCAATCGCTCTGCACGGGCGACCCTCCGGTATCGTCCATCAAGTGCCAACCGAGGATGAACACAGCGATCAGTCCGTAAATCCACCACATCGAAGGGCGTGGAAAACCGCCTTTCTTCATCCCTCCGACCGGCTGTTTTTTCGTATTTCGGTTCGCAGGCTTTCTGTTCTGTTTTGCCATGATAGCTGTTTTACTCTTCGTATTCGTAACGGGTCACGGGCGCATCGCTCCACAACTCCTCGAGTTTGTAAAATCCGCGCAACTCGGTCTGGAAAATATGCACGACCACATCGACATAATCCATCGCAATCCACACGGCGTTCTGCTGTCCCTCGACACGCCAAACCCGCTCGCCAAACGTCTCGAACACCTTTTCGTCGATACCGTCAGCGATGGCGGCGACCTGCGTCGTCGAATCGGCGTTGCAGACGACAAAGTGGGAACAGATGGCGCCGTCGACGCCCGTCAGGTCCAACGATACAATATCCTTACCTTTTTTATCTTCGATCGCACTGACGATCGTGTCGATCAAAACTTTCAGTTTATCCATAAAATCCGATTGGCTGTTTGCGCACAATTTGCAAAGATACGCATAAGCGAGAGTAAAACCAAATTTTTATTAGCGTGACAGACTGCTTCGGAATCCGGCATCATCCATACGCTCCCGACCGAATTTTTCAAAATCCTCACGCATTCCGCAAATCGACCGGCTGCGGTTCATGAGAGCGAATCGTATCGGTCAAGGCCCGGATGATGGAATTTTTCACATAGGTGCGGCGCACGGCGACGGCGATTTTACGCGAGGTTGCTCCCTTGGCCAACCATTTCAACCGATCGCGACGGTCGGCAGGGATATACTCCACGGCCATCTCGGGAATGACGGTAAGACACTGCGTGCAATCGACGATACGCATCAACGTATCGAGCGACCCCGATTCGAACGTATAGTGCGCCGGCATGTTGCGCCGCGCCTGACACAACTCGATGATCTGATCGCGCATGCAGTTGCCCGGGCTCAGAATCACCAGATCCTTCAGATCGATCTCTTCGATGCGGATGTTCTGCCGTTCGTAGAGCGGATTCTCGGGCGATACGTAGGCAAAAAAGCGATCGTTGAACAACTCCTGCTCGATGATGCCTTCGCCGCAAGTCCCGCTGGCCACCAACGCCGCATCGAGCCGGTCGCGCTTGAGCGCTTCTACGATGTCGGCCGTAACCATTTCGGAAATCTCCAGTTCCACTTTCGGATAATCGTGCACGAATGCCGGTATGAATTTGTGCAACAAATAAGGTGCGATGGTAGGAATAACCCCGAGCCGCAATTTTCCCGCGGTTTCGCCCTTGAGTTCGGCGACGGACTCCTTGATACATTTATAGGCACGCAATGTCTCGCGAGCCCGTTCGAGGACGACTTCGCCCGCCTCGGTGGGGATGACGGGTTTCTTCGAACGGTCGAGCAACAACACGCCCAATTCCTCCTCCAAGGATTTGACTTGCATGCTCAACGACGGCTGCGTCACGAAACAATGCTCGGCAGCGAGCGAAAAACTGCCGCAATTTGCCACGGCAAGCAAATATTCCAATTGAATGATTGTCATAAAATAAAAGGGATATTCGTTCGGAGTCGGGTAAAAATATCAAAAATATCGATACGAAACAACTTTTTCGGGCGCAACCTGCGGATTTCCCCGTCTTTGACCGCATTTCCGACGCACCCGACCTGCATAATCAAACAGAAACTTGCTTATGCGCCCGACTTTTCCTATCTTTGACTTCACAGAAGATACTGCCCCTCAGCAAACTGCAAATAAATTTGTTTTTGCTTTCGGCTTTTTCGTATCTTTGGGCGAAATTTAATCGAAACCATGAAAAAAATCATACTTACGGGCGACCGTCCCACGGGCCGGTTGCATCTGGGACACTTCGTCGGCTCGCTGCGCCGCCGCGTAGAACTGCAAAACTCGGGCGAATTCGAACGCATCTACATCATGATCGCCGATGCGCAGGCCCTCACCGACAATGCCGACAATCCGGAAAAGGTGCGTCAGAATATAATTGAAGTAGCGCTCGACTACCTGTCGGTCGGCCTCGACCCAATGAAATCGACGCTCTTCATCCAGTCGCAGGTACCGGAGCTGTGCGAACTGGCATTCTACTACATGAACTTGGTGACGGTGCAGCGCCTCCAACGCAATCCGACCGTCAAGACCGAAATCCAACTGCGCGGCTTCTCGGAAAACGCCGTCGAGGGCGACACACAACAGAAACAGGGAATTCCGGTGGGATTCTTCACCTATCCCATCAGTCAGGCATCGGACATCACGGCATTCAAGGCGACGACCGTACCGGCCGGCGAAGACCAAGAACCGATGGTCGAACAAACCCGCGAAATCGTCCACAAATTCAATGCGGTTTACGGCGAAACGCTCGTCGAGCCCGAAATCCTGCTGCCGGATAATACGGCCTGTATGCGGCTTCCGGGCACGGACGGCAAGGCGAAGATGTCCAAATCACTGGGCAACTGCATCTATCTGTCGGACACGGCCGACGAAGTGAAAAAGAAAGTGATGGGCATGTACACCGACCCCGACCACTTGCGGGTGGAAGATCCGGGCAAAGTCGAAGGCAACACGGTATTCACCTACCTCGATGCGTTCTGCCGGCCGGAACACTTTTTGCAATATCTGCCCGAATACGCATCGCTCGACGAGCTGAAAGCCCACTATCGCCGCGGCGGACTGGGCGACGTGAAAGTGAAAAAACTGCTCATCGCCATCCTCAACGAAACGCTCGACCCCATCCGCGCACGGCGCAAGGAGTACGAAGGCCGCATCGGCGAGGTGTACGAAATTCTGCGCCGCGGTTCGGAGGAAGCCCGCAAGGCAGCCGCACAGACGCTCGATGAAGTACGCACAGCAATGAAAATCAACTATTTCTCCGACACAGTGCTCATCGAAGAACAAGCACGGACCTATGCGATGAAAAAGTAACGGACGACGACCGCAATGAAACGAACCGACCGAATCTACCGGCTCTTTTTCCGTCTGACACGACGGCTGAGCAACAACCAAATCATGATGATTCTGGCCGTAGTGGTCGGTGTGCTCGCCGGTCTGGCCACCTACATCTTCGAGATTCTGCTCTATGCCATCAAGAACGGACTGACGAACTGGTTTCCGGTCGACAGCGCCCATTTCCTCTTCCTGATCTACCCGATCGTCGGCGTCGTGTTAGCGACACTGTTCGTGAAATACATCGTCCGCGACAACATTTCCGAAGGCGTCACGCGCGTACTCTATGCCATGTCGCAACGAGATTCGCACATCGCCCGCCACAACTGCTGGACATCGGTCGTGGGCGGTGCGACAACCATCGGATTCGGCGGTTCGGTCGGACCCGAGGCACCCATCGTCCTGACGGGTGCCGCCATCGGCTCGAACATCGGCCGGCTGGCGCGCCTGAACTACAAGAATCTGACGCTGCTGCTCTGCTGCGGAGCGGGTGCAGCGCTGGCCGCTATCTTCAAGGCTCCCATCACGGGCGTAGTTTTCGTGCTGGAAATTCTGATGCTCGACATCACCGCAGGGTCGGTCATACCGCTGCTTATTGCCTCTATCACGGCGACGACGATGGCTTTCATGCTGCGCGGATTCTCCCCGATACTGGCCGTGACGTTGGCACCGGCCGATGCGTTCGAATTGTGGCAGATTCCGCTCTACATCCTGCTCGGCGGACTGTGCGGCGTGATGTCGTGGTATTTCACCTCGATGAACGCCTACATCGGCGGCATTTTCCGCAAATTCGACAAACAATACAAGAAATGGCTCTTGGGCGGAGCCATCCTCGGCATATTGATTTTCATCTTCCCGCCTCTCTACGGCGAAGGCTACGAAGGTCTGACGACCCTCATGCACGGACAAGCCGAACAGCTCTTTAACAATTCGCTGTTCTACCGCTTCAGCCACATCGACTGGGTGGTCATTCTTTTCATCGTGGCGACAATGCTTTTCAAGACCGTGGCAATGGCCGCAACCACGGCATCGGGCGGTGTGGGCGGAACGTTCGCCCCGTCATTGTTCGTCGGAGGATTCACGGGCGCCACACTGGCGCTGGTCTGCAATGCGCTATTCCACTGGGATGTTCCCATCGTATCGTTCACACTCGTCGGCATGGCAGGCGTCATGTCGGGGGTGATGAATGCCCCGCTGACCTCCATCTTCCTCATCGCCGAGCTGTCGAGCGGCTACGGACTGTTCATCCCGCTAATGATTACGGCCTGCATCTCGTTCACGGTGGACTACTATCTGAATCCGGATTCGATCTACACCAAGCAGCTGCGTCAGAAAGGCGAACTGCTGACCCACGACAAAGACCAGTCGGTTTTCGTATTCCTGAAACTGGACGAACTGATGGAGACCGATTTTCTGCGCATCAAGGAGAGTTTCACATTGGGCGATATCGTGCACATCATCGCCACGGCCCATCGCAACATCTTTCCGGTCATCGACAACTTCGGCGTGCTGCTGGGAGTCGTGCAGTTGGACGACCTGCGGCGCGACATGTTCAACCGCGAAAAATACGGCAATCCGATTTCGCACTACATGATCCAGCCCCCCGACCGGATTTTGGATCATGAATCCATCCAAAGCGTGATGGCGAAATTCGACGACAAACGTACATGGATGCTGCCCGTCGTCGACAAACAGGGGCACTACTTGGGATTCATCTCGAAGTCGCGGATTCTCAACGCCTACCGGCAACAGTTGGTAAAAATCCAACAGTAAATTCTGCGAAAGGACGGTCTCCACATGTGCCTCACGGCCGTAAGAACCAAATGCAGGTTTTAATAGGTGCAGGGGTGAAACCGGATTCTGAAACACGGAAACACTCCGCCGCACAAGATACCCGCAAACCTTTCACAGAGCCCGCAAACCATCAATCGATGGGTGCGACGTATTCGTAGATGAGCTCCAAATCGTCCAACCACATCTCGCTGCGCGTGCTGCCGGTGAAGTAATCGCCCCAACGCGAAGAAGCACAAACAATCATTATATTGGTCGGTTCGATGTCCGTAGCCTTGTATTTGATCGGAATCGTCACCTGCGTCCATTCGTTGATGTCGTCGACCAGATTGAGCTCGCCATAGCCGATTACGTCCGGTCCGTTGGACTTGAACAGCGTACTGATTTCACGCGTGGCGATGCAGACCGGCGAATCGTCTGTACCGACCAACTGCCCGCCGTAGTTGTTCACCGTAGCCGGCGCCATGCCATAATCCTCTTTCTTCCACGTACCCAAGGCAATAAAGATACTGCCGTTGTCGGGCGAACCGACCCCGACACCAGCCGGCGTATTCTTACCGGCATAGTCGATAGCACCGCCCTTGTATTTCACCCACAGGCGCAAAGCCGTAGGCCGTGCCGTGAACGCTCGACCGAATGTCAACAGACCGTTCGTGCCGTCGGTCGAAACGTACTCGCCCAAGAAAATGTTTCCGGCTGCGAACTTGCCGATGCCCGCCACATTGGCAAATTTCGATTTGAGATGCGCTCCGTATTGTCCCGCCGACCCCGGACGCGGATCCCACGGTTCCGTAAGCGTCTCGTTCGCCATCGCCGCGCCGGGGTTGCCCGTACTCCAATAGGATTCGGCACCCGCCGAATACGGAAAGACAACACCCTTGTCCGAGGTGCTCCACTCCTCGAAACTGCCGTTCAGGAGCTGCGGAGGGGCCGGAAGCGCCGCCACAAAATCGGGCTCGGTTTCGTCGTCGCCGCAGTAAGCCTTGATTTCGTAGGCCGTATCGGGTTCGCGATTGAGATAACCGCTGAAACTGCCCCCCGTAATCGTAACCTGCTCGGCAGGCACTTCCGACCATTCAGCCTCAGCGTCACCGTCGGCACGAGAAACAGGCATTGAAACATAAGGAACCCGGGGACCGGCTGCGGCACTTGCAGCACTCGGAACTTTCCGATACCGGAAACCCATCGGTTGTCCCTCGATACCCGACCCGTAGAGCCAGATGACGCCGGGCCACGCATTGTCGCTGGGTGCAGACGGCACCTCGACGTTTTTGTCATTCGGCAGAATGTAAATCATCCATTGTTCCGTGCGACCGTGGCAGGTGACCTCAACGAAACACATCGGCGATTCTTTGAAATTCCGCTTGGTCAACTCTTCCAACGTCGGATAATAGACCGTCTCCGTACCGTCGGCGTCTTCGTCGGGCTCCAGCCGCAACTCCTCGATGGTGACGCGCGAACAATCGGCATTCTTGGCGACGCGGGCAGTAGCAATATGGTTTTTGACGTCGAAAACCGGCTTGCCGACCTGCCCCGCCACGCGGAATCGCCGGTCGATGGTCTGCTCGGCGGTGATCGTCCACTCGAAATCCTCGAAAAGCGACAGTTTCGCACGCAACGACTCCCGCAAATCGAATGTTCCGGGAAACGCGACCGATGAGGTAATATCCCCCAACGCCCCGTCGAGGTCGAGATTCACACTGACGTTATGCGGCACGATCGCATAAGCGATACTATCGATACGAACATTACGGATATCGGTCCGTTCGTCGAGCGTGAGCACCAACGAACGATTAACGACATCGAGTTCCTTGACCGTAAACCCTTCCCCCTTGATGGCGGCGATATTCACGGTGACCGACGGATACGGCAAGTCATTCTCGACGCACCCGCCCACGAGCATCGCCGACAATGCCAATCCGATAAACGAACAGATTCTCCGACGGAAATTCATAACCTCACTCATTTTTTTCTGTCCCACAAATGGACGGTCATACCGATGTTGATGGCCGCCAGATTGAGTTGAAAACGCATATTCGAAGCCGTACGCGAACCGACCCTATTGCCCTCGGCGTCTTTTTGTGTCACATGGGTGTACTGAACACCGCCCAACCCGAACGAAAGCGTCGCACAGACATTCGGGAAGATATAGACGGCCGCCCCCGGATTGAACGAAAATTTCGCCCGGATATTTTCGCTGTAGGTCGTCTTTTTCTCGCCGCCGGACTCGAACGAAAATTCCGACTGACCGGAAGACATCGAGAGTTCGATCTCGGCAAAAAGGCCGAAACGTCCTTTCGGATCGAGCCCCGCATAAGAACGATGGAAGATACCGAACGAATAGTTGTTGCTTTTGACTCCGACATAGGGTAGATCGAACGCGACATCGTTGCTCTCGCCCAAATCCAGCCGAGCCCCGTTGAGTTTCGCATCAACGTAAGTATACCCGAAACGGACTCCGATACACCGGTTGTTCCGATAGAAATAACCGAAATAAGGTTTCACGGAGGCAATGGTACCGTCAGCATCGATATTGTCCAAGATGACCAGAAAATCGGTATCCTCACTCGACAACGTCCCATACGAAGCAGTCAACCCCGTAATCATTTCACCTTGGTAGACATACTTGATTTTATCGATTTCGCGATCCATGCGTCGGCGAACCGGGAGAAAGCGATCTTTCCGAGATCTTTTCTCGCGTTGCGACAGTCTCACAGACTTCGAATTCTCCGGATACCGGACCGTCACGGCCATAGGCTGCACATCGAGCGTCGCAACCAACGAATCGACATCGGCAGTCCCGAACTCGGGAACGACAGCGGCCGCAGGCCGGAAACCGACAACACCCCAAGCGGAGAAGAGAAGAAAAAGCATTCGTTTCATCATCGCTGTCGGTTTTAGAGATAAACGGCCATGCCCAGACCTATCGAAAAGATATTCACCTTGAAATTCATCATACTCGACGATCGATGGCCCACAGTCACCTGATTGTGCACCTGCTTCGTTCGGTTGTAGGTGATACCCATCACACCGACGTTGACCTCGATGGCCAAATCGTTCGTCGCGAAAGCCACGATACCGGGCGACACACCAAGCGAAAACGTGTATCCGCGCTCATAGGTACCTTTGACAGGCGAATCGTTGGCGAATTTGGCCAACACTCCGCCACAGGTAAACGACATCTCGTTGAAAAGCGCAAAGCGCTTGTTACGCCCCAGCGGAATGAACTGCCGCCAGATGGCCGCCGTCTGATAACTGCTTCGCAAGGCATAGAAATCCTTGATGCGGATATCCGTACCGGTCTCGTCGTCGCCGAATTTCAGATTGGCATTGTCCAACTTGAGAAGCGTACGCGAATAGATGAAACGCCCGCCGATGGCCATGTTGTCACGCAGAGCATAGGCAATCAACGGACTGATGCGGAAATTGTAGCCTTTCGAACCGATGCCCTCGATAATCAGGAACTGATAGGATTCATTGGTGTGGGTCGAATAGGAGGCCGTACCGCCGAAAATCCACTGACCTTTGGGGACGAATTCGGTGCTGATATCGGTCAGACCGCGCTGGCGGCGGCGCTCCTCGTCGGATAACGACATAACGCCGCTCTGCTCGGCATCCGACGGGCGGGCGACAACAACGGCAGAATTCGCACGGTCGGATTCGCCAGACGCAAACGCCGCAGGGGAATCAGCCTGACCGTACAACGCCTGCGTTGCATTCAAACACAACACGAGCACACACAGCATTCGTTTTACCGCATCCATAGAGCATCGCCGTTTCGGGGTCAATATACCCATCGGAAATCGGTCAGATAAAGTTCGTTCGAATCGCAACCGCACATGTAGTCGCCATAGATGTTCGTCGCACTCGAAATCACGAGTTTGTATTGTTTCGACGGCTTGGCGGTTTTGTCGTAATAATAAATCGGAATATCGAAATCGACCAAATCATCCCCCTCCGTACTCGTATCGATGCGGAATATGCCGTAACCGATAATCGGGCCCTCGGCCTGCGAAGCAGCTTCATCGGGCGACCAGACACCGGACGGAGCCCCTGTTCCGGAGGAAACACCGTGCCGGTTGCTCCAATCGACGATCGCTACATAGACGATCGCTTTGTCCTGATCGCCGATATTGGCCGGATGACTGCCGTTTTTCTTGTGCTTCTGCTGGTTCACCGTGCCGATTTTCGCATGATATTTCACGTGCATCGCAGTCGGACGGGCTTTCCAGTCGTAATCCAGACCGAAACTGACCGTACCCGTCGTACTGGGTCGTACGAAAGTACCGGTAAAGAGGTTGCCCGCAGCCAACATAGTGATGCCCAACATACCCGCCATCGTCGATTTCAGATGAGCACAAGGCAGTTCGCTTTTCGTTGCGTAAGTACAAAGTTCTTTGGCAAAACTGTTATTGCCGCTACCCCAATACGGAGCATTTGCATTATCTGTCGTGAAGCACGACAGCGAAGCGTCCGCCATGTCGCCGTAGGGAATCGGCTGATTGCACGAGGTATCCAACGTCCGGCTGTATTTCCGGCCGGCGATTTCGACCTCGAACTCGTAATGATGATTGGCGTAAAGACCCTGCTTGGGACGATAAACGATTGTTCCGGCCACGGCATTTTCCGAAGCCGTCCATTTGTCGTCGTCCGTAAGTATTGCCATGTATTCATTCGTAGCGGTCATTGCGGCGTTCAACGTGTACCACTCGCCGCCATCGGCCCGCATCCGGAATATCGGAGCGCCTTTAGCCGAAACGGCGCGCAATGTAAGGTCATTCGTCCACAAATCGTAGTCATCGACACCGACAGGAGACAATCCCTCGATGCGAATCGTCGCGGTTTTGTCGGCTTTGGCATTGTAGCTGTCCACCAATTCGAACCGCAAATCCGTTCGACCAGCATCGACACCTCCCTCGGCATCGGAGGGCAGGATCGCCTTGCTCGACAAAGAAACTTTCAATTCCTTTTCGTCGTCGGAAAGTTCCCATTGCACTTTCGACGTATCCGCCATATCCTCGGGCCAGCGCCACACGACCGTTTCATTTTCGGCCGCAGCTCGCGTTCCGACGGAAGACTCAGCAGCCGCTCCGTTTTCGGACAGATAGATGACCGCCGATTGCACGACCGCATCGCCGACGGCTTTCAGCATCACGATCATCTCCTCGGGAACAGATTCAGCGGTGAAGTCCTGCGGAGCGGTGAATATCTCGCCATTTACCTCGGGATCTTGACTGAAGATGAAAACATCGTTGTTATCGTCCGTCGTTTCGTCGACCTCGATGTCGACCGAAATGTATCCGGGCAGGTCAGGCGAATAACGAAACGTCAATCCATATCGTTTGCCCACCTCCGCGGCAATTTCGCCTTTTTTGAGAATTTCACCCTTTTCGGCATGCTGAGCGCGGAAAGCCCAGACGATCCGGCCTCCCGCATCGGGCACCGTAAAATAACCTGAATCGCTCGATTTGAAAGTCAACGACTTGTCGGCAGCATCGGAATCAGCCAACTCGAATACCGCCGAATAATCGGCAAGCGTAGCGGCGATACTCGAATCGAAAGCCACCTCGACGATGACGCTTTGCGGCTTGCAAAGTACCGTAACAGTCTCTGTGATACCGGACTTTATCTCGAAATCGGCGATACCCTCGTAGAAACATTTTTCGAAAGCCGCAGCCTCGGGCTGCTCGCCCCACTGCACCTTGACGGTATAGGCACCGGCCAACAGACGGATGGTTTCAGGACATTTACCGGGTGTATATTTACGAATCAGCGTCGCGGTTTCTTCGGGCTCGGCTTCCGGTTGCGACGGGTCGACCGCCATACCGTTTTGATAGATGAACACGGTGCAATCATCCAACGTCAGCCCGGAGATATCCACGGCCCGCGTCTCCGCAAGGCGCATCACGATACCTCCCTCGCCGGCTGCGTAGTCCAATGCCGCATCGTCCTTACTGCAAGCAGAAAGCACCAAAGCAACGCATGCCGCAAAGATGTATATCGCTCGTTTTTTCATGTTTCGGTCGTTTTACTATTCCGCGGGATTCTGCAAACGCAGGTACTTGGTCGTCGACTGACCGTTCGCATCCACCACCGTCAAGGCGAACTGGAATTTCGCACCGCCACCCAACAATTTCATCATCGACACGAAGCCGGTGATATTGAACGAAGCTTCGGACTCCGCTTTCAGTTCATCGTCTACTTTGTCGATCAGCCCCAAGTTATTTTTCAGCGCGTTCGCTTGGTCGGCGGCAGTATGCAAATCACCGTCGTAAGTAAAATCCTGCAAATTGCACAAATCGAACTCGGTGTTAAGTCCCGCTAAAGCGAGCACGTCCGGAGTAAGCGCCGGCGACGTAATTTTCACCTTAATAGCCTCGAAATTGGGCTCGGCAGCGAGTTTTATATCGATTTCCATTCCCTCGCGCATCTTGACATATTCCACGCCGGGCTTTTCCGAACCGTCGGCGTTGAAGCCGTCGTTATCGAACAACGTACCACTCTCCCAAATGACCTGCGGAACCGCATTGCCGTCGCCGGCAGAGGTAAAGTTGAGTGCCTGCTCGCACGTGAAACCGGCTTGGTCGGTGACGGTGAAAATGAAACTGTAATCGCCCCGATAATCCCGAATCTGAGCCAAAATCTTATCCACACCGAACGATACCGCAGTCTGCCCTTTCAATTCATCGCCCAACGGAATGCCGTAACTCCGGAACGGACGAGTATACGGAACCGTACACAAGTCTTCGACAGTCATCGCCGCAACATCCGCCGCAAACTCGGAATTCGTGCTGCGGAACGTCAGCGCAACTCGCTCGATAACATTCGGAGCCGCTATAATCACCTCCTGCGTCGGGGTACTGCCGACTGTAATCGTCTCGGGCAACTCGCTGCCGTCGGCCCACCGAATCGACGGCGCGGCCATCGACGGGTCATCGGGGTCGACGTAGGGCAATTCCGACCAATACATGGGCACCATAGCACCCTTGTCGCCTACGATAATGGTTTCGTCCTGCACGAACGCACTGACCGTAACGTCGAACGTCAGTTCACCGGTCGTGTCGTATTTCGGAATCACATGGATGCGACGCCACTGACCTTTCAGAATACCCGAAATACCCTTGTTCATCGTAATCGGGCGACCATCTCTGGCCTTGGCGCGGAAACTGAAACGCAAGGTATTGGATCCATCGGCCGAAACAGGAAAATAGACCGGCTTCGGTTCCGACGCAGTCCAATCGAAGTCGGCCGGAATCTCCCACTCGACCGGATTCGTCTTGTCGTCCGAATAGACCTTGGCCTCGATTTTCCGCGTGGGATCGACATCCGGATCGAGCACCTCGAACTGTTCGTAGAGATCGGCAGCGACACCGACGGTGATTTTGATATTCTGAAGTTTGCAAACCAGCGTTTCGACTTTGGTGGGGACATCTTTGGCGACCGAAACCCCGCTTACGACACCCGCATACGAAGGCGAAGCCTGCACATCGGCAGGCGCACCGGCGGCCGTAAGATTCGAAGTCGCCGTAATGTCGTACATGCCGACCGGCACCTCCATACCCTTTTCGTTGGAGGCCATAACCGTTTTCAAAGCGGCGTAGGTATCACGAAATAAAGGCTCCGAAGCTCCCTTGGGCATAATCGTCACGATGTATCCGTCCTCATGCGACGCTTCCTGACCGCGAGTCGTGCCCGTCCGATGATCGGTCGCCACGCTGCCGCCACGGGTCGGCATCGAGGCGGGAGAATGTTCGGTGTTCTGATCGGTCATGGAATCGGAAACCACATACAGACCGATAGACGACATCGTAAGATAACCCGTTTCGGTCGTCACGGGATTGCCCGGCTCGATATAAACAGGATCTTCGTTCACGCAACCCACAGCCGCAAAAACGAATGCCATCGATACTCCGATTATCCGAAAGTTCAACTTCTTCATATTTCGAACTTCAATCATATTTCACAAAACAATTATGCTCCGTCGTTGAGCTCTTCATCGAACGAACCGCCCTCCTCGGGATCGAGAAATTCTACCTTTAGTCCCGCACCACCGGCTTCGGCCGTAAACGCGAACGTATGGAGCGTACCGGCGACCGTCACGCGGGCCGGAACCTCGATATCGAGCTGTTCCCCCTCAGAATCATCCGCCGACGTCTGCGACGGACGCCGTACGGAACCTTTCACTCCGACCTTCATCCCCGCAGGCACGAAAATCGGGCGGTCTTCTGCACCCAATGTAAATACATATTCGGACTCCTTGCCGTCGATCACCAACTTGAACCGCGCATCGGAGAAATAATTCCGGAAATTGTCGGTCGCCGTGACGCGCACCCCAGCATTGCGGACCGTCACCGGCACACGACAGTAGTTGTCCTCGGCAATTTCGACGGCAGCCTGCACCTCGCCCTTATAATAAGGTTCGGGACCGACAGCCTCGGGGTCGCCATATTCGAGCGTCACGGTATATTTGCCCGGAAAAAGAGCTGGCTTGTCATAATCGGCCAACATCGGATAGGTCGCATCGTAATCGAATCGCCCGACCTCCTTGAGTTCACCGCCTTCAGTAGCCTCGAGTTCCACGATGTCCTTCCCCGTAAGGGTCAGTTTGAGTTCAGCCGGCGCAGGTACTTTCAGTCCGGGACAAACCTGTGCAAGGTCGAGCTCCGCACGGGAAACGACCGTCGCCGAAGAAATGCCGCTGATAGCAAGCCGTCCTTGGCAGTGCGCAGTGTCAGTTTTCTCACCGGCCCCGTTGTCCGAACAACCGACAACCGACACAGCGACAAAAACCAAAGAAAATATGTTTTCGAAAAAACGTTTCATAAATCAATGAGCAATCGAAACTTTGATGTTGTCAAGATAAACGTAATTATTACTTGTATTATACTTGAACAGCGAGCCTCCTTCGTGTTCGTGCGTGTACACCTCCCAAACCAAACGATGATCTTTCGTGTAATAATTATCCGGCGTCAACTCTACGGAATGACTCACATTCGTAAACGAACCGCCCCTGTCCGAAGAAGCATCCAAATCCTGTTTCACAACATTTGATATAGAGGGGCTCAATAAATCATTTCCCGCATTGGCCTTACCCGAAGCGTCTCTATTTTCGTCATTCGTAACGCCCACTGCCAAATAAGGCTGTCTGTCATAATCCGAATTATATACATTCCGAGCAATCGAATAATCGAACGATGCTTTGATTTTCACCTGCGACTCCAATTTGATATGCACGAAATTCGGAGCATCTATCCGGCCATGATAGGTACCTTTTACGTTCACGATACATTCCAACCGTGAACAGATACGAACAGCACCGTTTTCTCCGCCGCATCGTGCACCGTACCAACCGACCGGCATTCCCGAATTATCGTAATTATCAAGAGATATTGCACTATTCGACCCACTATGGGACGTACCTCCCACATCGGCGTTGTCATCATAATGGAACGATCCCGTCAACCCGCTAAAATCCTCTTCGAACAGATAGGGTACCGAAAGCGCAGACAGCGTATTGATTCGGCCGTCCTGAATCGTCGGAGCTACAGCCTGCACGGGTTTCCATCCCTCCTGCGACTTAATCAATGCGCTCTCGGATTCGTATTCGACCTCCAACGTCTTACCGGACAAAGCGCTGCTATCCCACTTGCTCCACGGACATTTGCTGTCCGCATCTTTCCGCGAAACGAACATCAATTCAAAAACACCGTCGAAAGCAGTATTGCCGGGAACTACGCACGTCAACGTCGATCCGTCGGCAGATGCACTACACCCCTCCGGCATCCGGACGGCATTGGCGAACGCACCGGGCTCTCCTTTCAAACAGACAGTATGCACCCGCTCGCCCAACGTATTGACTCCGAACAAATTCGGTTTACCGCTATGCTCCGCACGGTCGTTGTCCACAACCTTGAATTCCACAACCGTATAGAACGTATTTTTCGCCGGCACGTGCAACACGACCGGAGTCAAATGCTCAGCCTCGCATAGTTTGGGCGCCGCGAACGTATAATCGACCGACGTTTCGCCCGTGGTGCCGATGATGCGCATACCGATCGACGAGCCGGCCTCGAACACCGCAGGCGCTATCGTTACGAAGAACGTATCGCCCGCATCCCGCTCCTCTCCTTTAGGGAACTCGACCGAAACCTTGTCGCTGTCGATTCCGGACAGATCATCGGCCGACACACCGGACATATCCACCGTCATCCGACCGGTCACAGGCTGCGGAAAAGTCAATTCGACGCTCCGGATTTTCTCACCCAACGCATTCTGCGGCACGGAAAATTTCATCACATGCACGTGATGCCGGAATTTCAGATTGATCGACGGATTGTTGTCGCCCTTTTTCAAAGCCACGGCATTTTCCTGATGCGCGGTCATGATATCGTAACTGCCATCGAACGCACCCGACTGAACCGTAGGCACATCGAGTGTGACCAAAGTACCCGCGACATCGCTATCAGCGACCGGAGCCGGCGAAACGGCATAATAATCGTATGATTTTTCGCTGCTGAACGAAGCGGAAACACCGCCGACGATCGTTCCCGTGAAGCCGGCCCGCGACCATTGCGGCGAATAATAATCGAATCGGAACGGAACATTCCGCACATCAGTCAGAAAATCGGCAGCACCATGCTCTCGCGCCCAAAGGCGGATTTCATCACCCGACAACCAACGCACCGACAGATCGTCATCGATCTGCGTACGGACCTCGATATCGGCCCCGCCGATCGCACAACCGATCACGACAGCCTCGGGCTCCGCAATAGGAGCGACGAGATCGGCATCGCGTTTACCGCAAGCAACCATGCAGCCCGCGATGAAACAAATCGTTATGCGCTGAAAAAGAGACATGCGTTTTACCCTATTCTTTCTGAATTTGTTACAAAAGTAACTCCTGCGGGCGAAAAACGAAAATAATTTCAACGAACACACCGATTTCCATCACGAACACCCCATTTATTAAAGTCCGCGCAGCCGGAGCCTTTGCCCCGCGCGACTCGAAAAGCCGCAAATCAAAGCGGCAGGATTTCGTCGATGCCCATATTTTTATAAGATGCGGCGAGCTCCTCGCTCCGGTCGGAGATAACCAACAACTTATCGCCCAAACGAAGTTCGGTCTTGCCTTTCGGCACGAAATAGGCACCGTCGCGACAAACCATCATCACCAACGTATTCTCGGGCAGTGTCAGCTCCTGCAACGTGCGGCCGCTCTGCATCATGGCTTCGTTGACCTCGACCTCGGTCAAAGCCGATTTCACATCCTCGGAAAGATTGACGTTGAAAGTCGCCTCGCGCTGTTCGTAGGCCAGCCCCAAAAGATTGGCCATGCCGCTGACCGTCGTACCCTGCACGGCGAGCGAAATGATGGTCGAGAGGAAAACCACGTTGAACAACAGTCCGGACTGCTCGATGTGGGCGACCATCGGATAGATTGCGAACAGAATCGGCACGGCCCCGCGCAACCCCACCCACGAAACATAGGCCCTCGCCTTGAACGAAAACCGCCGGAAAGGCAACAGGCACGCGAAAACCGAAACGGGCCTTGCGACAACGATCATGAAGATGCCGACGGCGACGCCCAGAATCAACACCTCTGGTTCGAACAGTTCGTTGGTGTTGACGAAAAGGCCCAGCGTCAGGAACATGATGATCTGCATCAACCACGTGAAACCATCGAAAAAGACGGTCAATGCACGTTTGTGGGTCAGTTTGTGGTTGCCGACGACCAACCCCGAAA
>RYWP01000009.1:0-3064 GCA_003979135.1 Alistipes sp. | reverse complement strand
GAGCGACGGATTGGCCAGATTGATGCGATTGATCGTCCACACGGCCACCCGCCCGATGAGGTAACCAAACAAAGCGCCGACGACCATCTGCACACCGAAAAACAACACATCCATCCCCCATCCGCCGGCGGTGTCGTCGCTGTGTGAAAGGATGCCGATGAGCAACACCGTGAGCATATAGGCCATCGGGTCGTTCGAGCCGCTCTCCAACTCCAACAACGGCCGCAGATGCTGACGCAGACCCTGTTTTTTGCTTCGCAGGATGGAAAACACCGATGCGGAATCGGTCGAAGACATCGTAGCGGCGAGCAGCAACGCCAAGACGAACGGCATTTCGATACCCAGCCACGGCGCAACCGCCCACACGAACAACGCCATAATCAAAGCCGTAAGCACGACGCCGACCGTAGCCAGCACGACACCCGGCCCGATAACGGGCCGGATATGGGCGTATTTGGTATCCATACCGCCCGTGAAAAGGATGACGCACAACGCGATCATGCCAATGAACTGCGTCATGTCGACCGACCGGAACGAAATCAGATCCCACCCGAAAATCATGCCGACGCCGAGGAACAACAACAACGCAGGAGCTCCGAACCGATAAGCCACCTTACCGGCCATCACAGCCACGAAGAGCAACATCGCCCCCACGAGCACGAAATTTTCACTGCTGATGCTAAGTTCCATCGTTCGTCGTCCGTCAAAGGCAACGACTGCGCCACACGCAGCGGCGGCCAATCATTGCGGTATAAAGATATAAGTAATCGTACCGGTCTGTTTGGCCGGTGCATTTTCATTGATGTGGAATTTCGAGATACGAGCCGCATGCAGAGCCGCATCACGCATACAAGCGTCGCCGCCCGACGTGACCCGCGCAGCAATCACCTTGCCGTTCCGGTCGATGGTCGCCGCGACGACCACCTCGCCGCCTCCCTCGCACAGATAGGCCGGAATTTCGATGTGGCGCGACGTCCGCACCGGATCGGTGAACGAAAACGAAACGACCACACGCCCCTTGACTTTCGCATCCTGCCGCTCCTCATCGCCCGACGAACCGCCGCGTTCCTGAATGGCCCGTTCTTCGGCAAGCCCCTGCTCGTAAGCCTCGCGGTTGGCCCGCATCCGCTCCTGCGCGTCGGAGGCAGCATCGTTGAGCTCGGCGGCATTCGTGCCGCGATCATCTTTCAGCAGTTCGTTCAGCGCATTTTCATTGGACGACTGGTTTTGGATGCTTCGCCAGTCGATCTGTTCCTCCTGCTGGCGAGCCTTCACCTCCTCCAACAGCCGGTCGCGCTCGCGTTCCAATTCGGCCAACGTCTGCAAGTCGATGAACATGCCCTGTGCGGCGGGTTTGCGCCCGACGACGATGCGGGCCGAAACGAAGCCGACCATCAACACCAAATAAGCGATCACCGTCACACACAAGCCGATACGATGATCGTACGTCCACGAGCCCGCATCGGCCTTGCGACCGTCGAACGGCAGACGCAAACGCGGTCGACGCGGCGGTTTCGGTGTATTATCCGGCAGATTTTCCGTCATATTCCGTTGCAAATTTCAGCAAAAATAGTTTTTTTTGACGATTTTTTCTATCTTTGCGTGAAATAAAATCCGGTCGTCTCCGCCAGTCCCCTCTTACGGCACGGCCGCAACCGACTGAAATCAAACTATAGAGATAGAATCATGTCTGCTACCAACCAACAAACGATCGGCGCGCCCATCTCGTTTTCCGGCAAAGGATTGCACACGGGAGCACAAGTCAACATGACCGTCCGGCCAGCCGATCCCGATACGGGTATCGTATTCCGTCGCACGGATCTCGAAGGCCAACCGGTCATCCCCGCGCTGTGCGACAATGTGGTCGACACCTCGCGCGGCACCACCATCGAAGCGGGCGGCAACCGCGTATCGACCATCGAACATGTCGTATCGGCCCTGTGGACGCTCGGCGTGGACAATGCCTGCATCGACATCGATGCCCCCGAAACGCCCATCCTCGACGGATCGGCCCGCGAATACGCCGCAGCCATCGCCGAAGTCGGCATGGTCGAACAACCCGCCGAACGCAAATACTACCACGTGACCGAAAAACAGGTCTACACGATTCCCGAAAAAGGCGTGGCCATCATCCTCTATCCGGACGACGATTTTTCGGTTTCGGTGCATGTGGACTACAACTCGAAGGTCATCGGCAACCAATACGCGACCTTCTCGCCGGGCGACGATTACACTGCGAAAATCGCGCCGTGCCGCACGTTCGTCTTCCTGCACGAGCTGGAACCGCTGATGAAGATGAACCTCATCAAGGGCGGCGATTTGGATAACGCCATCGTCGTAGTGGAAAATCCCGTGCCCGACGAACAAATGGCGCATCTGAAAAAGCTCTTCAACAAACCCGACATCGAAATCCGTTCGGGCTATCTGAGCGCCCACGAGCTCTACTGCAACAACGAACTGGCCCGTCACAAGCTGCTCGACCTGCTCGGCGATTTCGCCCTGCTCGGCGTCCGCATCAAGGGCCGTGTCTGGGCGACCCGTCCGGGCCACTTCGCCAACACGGAGTTCATGAAGCAACTAAAGCGCACGATCCGCAAGGCGGGCGAGAAACCGCGCTATCAATACGACTGCCGCAAACCGGCACTGTTCGACATCAACGCCATCCGGAAAATGCTGCCGCATCGTCCGCCGTTCCTCTTGGTCGACCGCATTTTCCACTGCGACGCCAACTCGGTGGCCGGCATCAAGAACGTCACGATGAACGAACCTTTCTTCGTAGGCCACTTCCCCGAAGAACCCGTCATGCCGGGCGTGCTGATCGTTGAAGCGATGGCCCAGTGCAGCGGCATCATGGTGCTCAACAACGTACCCGACCCCGAGAACTACTCGACCTATTTCATGAAGATCGACAACGTGAAGTTCAAACGCAAAGTCGTGCCGGGCGATACGCTGCAATTCGAAATCCATCTCTTGGAGCCCATCCGACGCGGCGTGGCACTCGTCGAAGCCAAAGCGTTCGTCGGCGAAACGCTGGCTTGCGAAGCGGAACTGATGGCCCAAGTAG
>RYWP01000113.1:426-3864 GCA_003979135.1 Alistipes sp. | reverse complement strand
CGTTACCATATTGGTGGCGTCGTTGATACCGGCCAATCCGTTTCCCTGTGCGAAAGCGGAGGAGACGGCGGCAAGAAACAGGGCCGCCGAGGAAAGAATCTTCTTCTTTGTCATAATGCGATGATCTTTTGATTTAGGTGCGGGGATGATGCCCCGCACCGGGTTAAACTTGTCTTGTCGGATTTTTCAGTGGCTTCGGAACTGGTATGCTGCTATCCGTAATCTCGCTCTTTCATGTCGTTCTGTTTTCGGGGTTATACATAATCGCGGACGTCGAATCCCTCGGGAACGACACCCTGCGCAGATGGACTTTCCGCAGCCTCCGCGGCCATTCGCCGATGGAATGCCGAGAGATAGGTGTCGATAAGGTGCTTTACCTTGTCGTTCCCGTCGGGACAGCCTGAAACGATCGCCTCGAACATGTCGGTCTCTTTCAGGCCCAGAAGGAGACGTCCCGTCTCTTCCTTCTGCTCATCTGTAATAGGTGGATCGTGCACCACATGGCGGTAGACTTCGCCCATTTGCTCGAAACTGACCCCTTGTGCGAGCGAGCGCCCCAGAAGGGGCAGCTCTTCGGTTTCATCCTCGTCGTCCGGCTCATCCGCTTCCGTATCCGGGAAAGATTCTTCGTAAAGCGGATAGTAGATGTCCAGCGGCTCGTTATGCTCACCGTCCGGAACATCGCCGAATACCTCGTCCAAGTCTTCCGGCGGTATCTGCCGGGGGTGTTCGGGTACACTTGCGGGAGCAAATATATCCTCTTTTTCGATACCTTTTTCGGTTTGCGCCGCTACGGCCGCTTGTGGCAGCGAGCGGCGTCGGTCGAGGACAAAACGGCTCTTGCCGATAATCTCCCGACGGACGGTTGCGTCGGCCGAAACGGGCGGGCGGCAGTTGTTGCGCCGGCTCTCCCGAAAGAGATACCAGACCGTCCAAAGTGCGTAGCCGACGGCGCAGACCGTCAGCAGCCATAAAATGCAGGTCGTTGTCATGGCTGTCATCAGAAAATGTCGTCGTTACGCTTTTTATACAACTCGGAGATCTCCTCCTGATAAGCGGCGAAATGATGTTCCAGCACGTTGTCGAGGTAGCTGTACAGCGACACTTCGTTTTTGCCGATTACCTGCACGATGCGCGTAATGCGCTCATGGAACTCCCTGCGGATATAAACCGTCTTTCCGCTGCGCGTATTGGACGGCGCATTGCGGATAAAGAGCGTTTCGTAATCATGCCCCCTGCCTTTTCGACGGCGCGCATCCTCTCTCGGAGCGGCCGAAGCGGGACTTTCGTCCGACGAAGCGTCTGCTTCTTCCGCTTTCTCGGCCGCATACGGGTGTAACGGACGATTCCGGCTTTTGGCTTGGCTGATGATGAAAGAGGCGTCCAGTCCGTCGCCGATTTCTTTCTTGTTCATGGCGGCTTATTTTAACAGTCCGATCAGTTCGTCCACCAATTTGTCGAGGTTGCTGCCACGTACCAGCGAACGGTCGGCGGGAAACAGCGTGGAGCGGAACACAGCCCGCCGGTTGGTGCTTTGCTCGCGACGGAAGCGTTTGGTGTCGGGCAGAAAGGTTGTCAGAGCCGTGAGGTGCAGGTCTCTCATCACGGCTTCATACACCTCATACAACTCCGTCTTCTCGCGGCCGTCCACCATGTTCCACAACAGATACAGCCCCTTGATTTGCGACTGCGCACTACGCATGATATGATCCCTGACAACGACGGCATAGTTGAGCGTACTCTCCATGACGACCCTATCGGCGCATATCGGAGCTACGATATAATCCATCTGCGCCAGCGTGTGGACCAAATCTTCATTGTTGATCGTACCGGGAAGGTCGAAGAATATATAATCGAAATCTCCTTGCGGAAGCAGATATTCGGCATCGGCCAACGCCTCTTTGGTATTGCTTTCCACGACCGGATAGGCTTTCTTCTCCAAACGAGTGAACTGCTCGTAGGCCATGCGTTTGTAGTGTTCATCTTCGAGCGCCATCTTTAAGTCGCGGTCGCGCATCTCGACGATGGAGTGCTGCGGATAGTCGCAGTCGATGACCGCGACGTCGAATCCTTTTACGTAATGCAGGTAAGAAGCCACCAATACCGTAAGCGTCGTTTTGCCTGCACCGCCTTTCTGCGTGGAGAAAGCGACGAATTTCGTTTTTCCTTTCATTGTTGCTGTGTTTTAATTATACAATCGGTTAATTGTGTGAGCATGGTTTTGTTTGCGCAGATGTCTGTATGCGCAATCGGTTTTCTGCGCACCAGTGCATGTACGCTGTCAGGCACATGCGTTGGTGCTCTGGTACGCACGTGCATAAGTGCGTGTCCGATTATCCGATTCCTTATCTGCATAAAAATCTGTTTGCACAGGCAGGCAAATAACCGTTTATTCATCTGCGTACTCCGGCATTCAACTATCCATATCCGCACGCAGACACATGTGCACATAGCTGTTTGCGCTTGTTTGTACCCGCAAAGAAAGCCCTTATCGAAGCCGGTTATTCACCTCTGTTTCGCTATGGCCGCTTGTGGCGTCGAAGTGGCTCTATGCGGCACAATCGACTATTATGCAACGAATTGAATCGGTCGGTATCTTTGTCACCGTAACGATTCCGACGTGAATGGAAGCCGCCTTGCCTGTTTTTACGGCGGCCGGTTCAATAGTCCGTCCGACAGGCGGACAGAATGTATTTGCAAAGGGCAAATAGCAAGCTGTGTTTTCCGTTACCCGAAACTATTTCCGTAACGGAAAACAGCTTGCCCGCAAGGGGGATGAAAGCACCTCCGAAGTCGGCACTTTTCGACAGGCGGCTCCGCCACGAACGAATCGCAATTTTCAATAACCGACGAGGCAATAGCCTCACCTCAAAAATTTCGATTATGGAGAAAAACAGACCGACCCGCAAGGGTCGAGGGGGACGCCCCGCGAAAACGGATACCGCTTCGCATTGTGTCATGGTGCGATTCAACGATACGGAACACGCCCGATTTCTGACGATGTACGAACAATCGGGACTGTTGTCGAAGGCGGCTTTTATCAAAGCACGGGTCTTCGGAGATGTGTTCCGAGTGATAAAAACCGACCGCGGAACGCTGGAATACGTAGCCAAACTGACGCAACTGCACGCTCAATTCCGAGCCGTGGGTACGAATTACAACCAAGTTGTGAAGCTGTTGCACACCCATTTCTCGGAGCGGAAAGCACTCGCCATGCTCTACAAATTGGAGAATGCGACCAAAGAATTGGCGGCTGTCGGGCAACAAATCATTGCACTTTCGGAAGAGTTCAAGGAGCGATGGTAGCCAAAATCACTACCGGTAAAGACGTCTACGGAGCACTTGCCTACAACCAGCAGAAAGTCGATCGGGGCAAGGGCAAGGTGCTCCTGACGCATATTCTGCGGGAACCGTCCGACGGGCGGTTCGACGTAGTGT
>RYWP01000113.1:0-416 GCA_003979135.1 Alistipes sp. | reverse complement strand
TGTCGACGGCCGAAGACCTGCTGCGCTGGATGCCCTCGCACTACCGCACCGAGAAACCCGTCGTACACATCTCGCTCAACCCCGACCCCGAAGACCGTCTGACGGCCGAACAGCTTACCGAAATCGCCGAGAAATATATGGAGCGCATGGGCTGGGGCGAACAGCCGTACATCGTGTTCGAGCATACCGACATCGACCGCCAGCATATTCACATCGTGTCGGTGCAGGTCGGACAGGACGGCCGCAAGGTCAAAGACAGCAGGCGCAACGAACGGAGCGTCGCCGTTACCGAAGAGCTGGAACGTGAGTACGGGTTGCATCCGGCCAAAGAGCGCAAGCGCACGGAGGATTGGCGTCTGACAGCTGTCGATTGCACGAAAGGCAACCTGAAACGTCAAATCGGTGCGGTCGTAAAA
>RYWP01000008.1:29230-30047 GCA_003979135.1 Alistipes sp. | reverse complement strand
AGATGTGTATAAGAGACAGCGCTTATTGTCGATTGACAATTTGAAGTTAGACGTTAAGAATCCCCGTTTTTCTTATCAGTCTACGAAAGAGATGAATCAAACTGAGATAGTAAAATATCTCGTAGAAAATCATGCGGTATATGAGTTAGCAAAAGCCATTGCAATAAATGGGTATTTATTGAATGAAGAACCGATTGTTTGCAAAGAGGGAGATTCATATGTTGTTTTAGAGGGGAATCGTCGAGTTGCTGCTTGTAAAATTCTATTAAACCCGTATAAATTTCTTTCGCCTCAACGAGCAAAGGAGTTGTCAAAATATGATCCAATTGACGACAAAATAAGGTGTAATATTGCACCTACTCGACGAGATGCCGATACGCTCATTTATAATAAGCATACTGGTATTCCGTTACAAAAGTGGGATAAAGTTAGTCAAGATGCTTTTTTAGCAAATTTATTGCAAAGCGAAAATTTGTCAGCCGAAGAAGTTGCATATAAATTGAGCGTTCCAGCGTCTGAAATAAGAAAGGCTCTTCGTCGTCATGCAATTCATCAATATAGTATAAAGTTGTTCCAATCCGAGCCCTATGAATTAGAACAAATACAGGAACAAGGCTTCCCAATTACAAACTTTGAACGTTTTTATGATGATGAACGAGGATTAAATTTTCTTGGACTCGCATTTGGGAGTAATGGCGAAATCCAAAAACGATTACCAGATGAAGAATTTAATCGACGGTTCAAATTTATCGTTAATCAAATCCTTTCTCAGGATTTGACCTCTCGTACGTTTAATAACGAAGAAGACAAAAAGGAG
>RYWP01000008.1:0-29220 GCA_003979135.1 Alistipes sp. | reverse complement strand
GATATTCAGCCCTCGCAAACGCCACTGGCAACTCAAAGCGGAAATGTGTCAGATAGTACATCACCTGAACCAAAAGAATCAGGAGAGGGAGAGACGTCTGTAAAGGCTAAACGTACTCGTAAAAAATCTGGACTTTTTGCAGATTATAATTGGGGCGATACGGGTGTGAGCAAATTAGATGCTCTTTTTGATAGCTTAAAAGAATTAGCATACAAAAGGCATGTGGACATGGCTGGTATTGCCTTACGATGTTACGTGGACATGTTGGTATATGAGTTCTTGCAAGCAAAAAAATGCATCGGTGAAATTAATAAGGAAGATGCGGTGACCGCTGCCACCCATAATGATAAAAAATATAATGACCTTAAACAATATATCAAAGCGTCGTATGCTTTGAGTGATGAAGAGATTAACGATGAAGAATTAAGACGTTTAACCAAATTTACAACAACAGATAAAAATAACAAAATACCGGAGTTAGGAAATATGATTGCATATATTATCCGTCATCCGGAATTGCTTAACAATAATACTCGATTAGTCCAAGTATTAGAAAAATTCAAAAAAAGCAATACTCACTTTATTGATTTGACAGCATGTAATATGTTTGTCCATAATCAATATTTTTCGCCAAGTGTAGCAACTCTTGAAACAAGCGTTAATACTTTAGCTCCAGTTTTAGAAGAGATGTACACTGCTATAAAGAATGAAAAGCAACAACTATAGTCCATTAAGGTATCCGGGAGGTAAAAGCCGTTTGATCGATTTTATTAAATCTATCATAGATCAAAACAGCCTAAAAGGAGGTACCTATATTGAGCCATTTTCAGGTGGAGCTGCTATTGCTTTAGCATTGGCAATAGATGGATACATGGAACGTATTGTTATCAATGATTATGACCGATCCATATATGCCTTTTGGTATAGCATATTGCATCATACCGATGCATTTATTGATAAGATACGTAATACATCTCTATCTATTGAAGAATGGCATATACAACGAGCAATTCAACAAAATAAACAAAATGTAAACTTGTTTGATTTAGGATTTTCCACGTTCTTTCTAAATCGCACCAATCGCTCCGGGGTCTTAAAGGCAGGCGTAATCGGAGGGCTAAATCAAACAGGGTCTTACAAAATTGATGCACGTTATAACAAAGAGCAACTAACTGAACGTATACAACTCATAGCGCAATATAAAGACAAGTTCATATTACATAATGAAGATGCGATAAACTTATTGCGCCGTTATCGCAATATCGCTCGCAAAAATCTGATCTATTTAGACCCTCCATATTACATAAAAGGGCGAGAGCTATATGTTAATTTTTTCAAAGATGCAGATCATATCGCATTATCCCAAGCAGTGCAGCAACGAGATAACTTGAATTGGATCATTACTTATGATAATCATTCTTTTATTCATAATTTGTATATAAATGCAAAATCGTTATCATATGCCTTATCATATAGTGCCGGAACAAATAAACGTGGAACAGAGCTGCTTTTTTGCAAACAGAATATAATTATACCTGAAGACCTTTTACCTGCTTTGAAGTAAGTTTTCTAAAATTTGCATATTTCAAATAGAATATCTATTTTTATATCATAATGATAACGGGGCAGACACTTGACAGACAATAGCCGGACTATTGCCGACAAGAAACCGTTACAGAAGCGTTACTACGCGACTTTTGACATATTTATCACCTTGATAATAAGGATTTTCGGAGTATAGGTTCACGAATCGTATTCTCCACAAAGAATCGGGACGCCTAAACTTTAGGCGCCCCGATTCTTTTATAGGTTTTCGATCGACTGTTCCAGTCCGATGCTGTGCGACCCTTTTATTAAAATAAGGGTGTTCGACAGAGGGGCGTTGGAGAGAGCCTTGATGAGTTCCGCCCGCGAGGGATAGAGCGTGATTTTCTGTTGCGGCTCCGATTTCGGATGTCGCGTGTCTCCCTGCTGGGTGAATTCCGCCATTGCTGCATAGGCCCGTGCAAATTCGTTGCCTACCAAATGGATGTGTACATCCTCTGCAGACAGAGCCAAACGGATGATTTCGGTATGCTCCTGCTGCGACCATTCGCCTAATTCGAGCATGTCGCCCAGAATCAATACGCGTTGCGAACGGGAACCTAACGGAATCTTTTGGAAATTTTCGATGGAGGCCCGCATACTCGATGGATTGGCATTGTAGCAATCCACAATCAGCGTATTGCGTTGTGTTTCGATTCGTTGCGAGCGGTTGTTGTCGGGTGCGTAATTGGCGATGGCGTGGCGAATGTTTTCCTCCGGCACTCCGAACCGGCGTCCGACAACCACGGCAGCCGCGATGTTGAATCGGTTATAATCACCCTCTAATCGGCTTTCGAACCCGTCGGCAATCGATGTGTCGTAGTGTTCGGCATGGAGCCGCGGATGTTCGGCGGCCATTTCGGTCAGCACGGGATCGTCCGCGCGCACGAACGCCCAGCCGCCCGTGTCGTCGAGAAAATCGAACAGTTCACCTTTGCCGCGCCGCACGCCCTCGGGGCCTCCGAATCCCTCCAAATGGCACCGCCCGATGTTGGTGAGCAGGCCGTAGTCGGGTTCGGCGATGGCGGTCAGTCGTGCGATTTCGCCGCAGGCGCTGGCGCCCATCTCGACGACGCCGAGCTGAATCTCGGAAGTCATCGACAGCAAAGTGAGCGGCACGCCGATGTGGTTGTTGAGGTTGCCGCGGGTGGCGTAGACGGTGTATCGTTCGGCCAATACACGGCTGACGAGTTCTTTGGTCGTCGTTTTGCCGTTGCTGCCCGCTATGGCGATGATGGGGATGCCCAATGCGCGTCGGTGTTCACGGGCCAAGTCCTGCAACGCCTGCAACGTGTCGTCCACGAGCAACATGCGCGAGTCGGTGGCGGCGACTACCGGATCATCGACTACGGCGCAGACTGCTCCTTGGGCCAAAGCGTCGGCAGCGAACCGGTTGCCGTCGAACGAAGTACCTCGCAGGGCGAAAAAGATCGAATCCGGCTCGATATGACGGGTATCAGTCGAAACGTGCGGGTGTTCGCAGAAAAGAGAGTAAAGCCGATTGTCCATGGTCAGATGTGTTTTTCGCCGTTGTTGAACTTCACTTCGTCGATGAACTTTTTGATGTTCTGTTCGTCCGAGCGAGGGCAGATCATCAGCACGTCATCGGTGTCGACAACGATGTACTCTTTCAGCCCGCAGACTACTGCGATTTTGCCTTTCGGCAGTGAGACGATGCTGCTGCGCGTGTCGTAGAGGTAGCATCCCTCCGACGGTACGGCATTGGCATACCGATCTTTGCGTGAATGCTGGTAGACCGACCCCCACGTGCCGATGTCGCTCCATCCGAACTCGCCGCGACGTACATATACGTTGTCGGCCTTTTCCATCACGCCGAAGTCGATGGAGATGGCGTGGCATTCCGCAAACGCGATTTCGATGGCTTGCTGTTCCGTTTCGGTGCCGACGGCCTGCCGCACCGCGTTGAAAAGCACATGGTGTTCGGGCAGATATTTGGCGAATGCCTTGATGATCGATCGGATTTTCCAGATGAAGATGCCCGAGTTCCAGAGAAATTCGCCGCATTGCAAAAAGGTCTGCGCCAGTTCAAGGTTGGGCTTCTCGGTGAAGCATTTCACCTTGCTGATGGGGTTAGTGTCTGATATTTGAATGTAGCCGTAGCCTGTGTCGGGGCGCGTCGGGGTGATGCCGATGGTCATCAGCGCGTCGTGTTTTTCGGCGAAATCGAGGCACTCGCCGACGATGACGCGGAAATCTTCTTCGTTGAGAATCAGATGGTCGGCCGGTGTGACGATCATCCGTGCGTCGGGGTCTTTGGCTGCCAGTGTGTAGGCTGCATAGGCGATGCAGGGAGCCGTGTTGCGGCCGGTCGGTTCGCACAGAATCTGCCGTTCGTCCAATTCGGGCAGATGTTCCAGCACGAGCGACTTGTATTTGTGGTTGGTGATGACGAGGAAGTTTTCGGCCGGAACCGTCTTCGCGAACCGTTCGTAGGTCTGACGGATGAACGATTTGCCCGTGCCCAGAATATCGAGAAACTGCTTGGGCATGTGCTGACGGCTTCGTGGCCAGAATCGGGTGCCGACACCGCCCGCCATGATGACGCAGTAGGTGGAGTTCGTCATGGATGTGTATGGAATGTTTTTGTTCGACAAAGTTAAAAATTTTTCGTAACTTTGCACCTTGTTCCGTGGTTAAATAATTGCTCCGAAATGAAAATAAGGTTGTTCACCATACCCAATATACTCACGCTTCTGAATCTCCTGTGCGGAGCGAATGCGGTTCTTCGCGCGTTGGTTTTCAGCGATTTGACGGGGGCTTTCTGGTGGATTGCGCTGGCGGCTGCGTTCGACTTCCTCGACGGGTTCGTGGCACGGCTTCTGAAAGAGAGTTCGCCCATCGGCGTGCAGTTGGATTCGTTGGCCGACGATATCTCGTTTGGGTTCGCTCCCGCCGCCGTGCTCTATGCGCTCTATGTGCAGATGCCCGGGATTTGGTTAGGTGACAGGGTGGGATTCATCGTCTTCGTGTTCAGCGCTTTCGCAGCGCTGCGACTGGCCAAGTTCAATATCGACGATACGCAGCATACCGAGTTCTGCGGATTGCCCACTCCGGCCGCGACTTTGCTCTGTGCTTCGGTCGGCATGCTCGCCGAGGTGCGCGGATGGGTTGTCTCGCGCGAAATGATTGTGCTGTTGGCCGTCGTCGTGGCATTGCTGATGGTTTTGCCGATACGGATGTTTGCGTTGAAATTCAGCGGATTCGGTTGGCGCGGAAATGAAGTGCGTTATCTGTTTCTGGCGTTTTGTGTTGTTGCGATCGCCGTGTTGAGGCCGTGTTCCATTCCGGTCATCATCGTGCTTTATATCTTGATTTCGACTGCCCGTTGGATTTTCGGCCGGAAATAAGGAAAAATAAACCGGATTCGTGCATGAATCGTCGTTTTAGAAAAATCGTCTTGTTCGGGGTGCTGTCGTTTGCAGTGCCTGCGGCGGTGCATGCGCAGCGGTTCAATGCCCGCGACATCATGCGGGCGCAGCAGGAAGGTCGCGGCAACAACCTCTACGGTTCGAATCCTTATGAACAGAACGAGGATGACGAAAACGGCGGGCAGAACCTGCAGGATTCGACTCAAAAGAAAAAACGTATCCGCAAACCGCTCGAATCCTACTTTTTCAGCGATTCCATCCGGGCGTTGAACAACTTCAAGTGGAACCTGCGCCGCGGATACAATCGGGTGGATATCCAGCCGCTCGATACGACCCTGACCGACTGGCGCATCGACTACCCGTTCTACCGCGAGGAGACGGGCGACATCGCGCAGGGGGCATTGGGACAGGCTTCGTTGCCGTTCAACTATTTCCGGCGTCCGCAGGATTTCGATTTCAGTTTCGCTTCGCCCTATTACGCCTACGTCTACACGATGGAGAACGTACCGTTCTACAACTCCAAACGGCCGCTTATCCGGTTGACCTACATCGAGTCGGGGCAGAAGCGTTTCCGTGAGGAGAATTTCAATATCATGCACGCGCAGAACATCTCGCCGTCGACCGGTTTCAATGTCGATTACAAGGCTCGGGGTACGCGCGGTCAGTATCTGTGGTCGCGGACGAAGAACCATAATCTGTCGGTCGCGTTCAGCCACACCGGAAGGCGTTACGCCGTGCATGCGGGCTATTTCAACAACCACATCGAGAAGCAGGAGAACGGCGGTATCGTCGGTGCGTGGGCTATTGCCGATACGACATTCGAGATGCCGTCGGGCGTGCCGACCAAGTTGGCCGATGCCGAGGCGCAGAACACCTATCGCAACAATGCGTTCTTCGTCACGCAGTCCTACGGCATTCCCTTGCAGCGGATGACCGACGAGGATTTCTCGATGGCGGGGCTTTCGGCGGTCTACGTCGGCCATTCGTTCGAGTATAATTCGTGGAGCAAGGTCTACAGCGATATCCGGGCTCCCTACATCGACGAGCGCGACCACCGCAATCCGGACGGCAGTTTCGCACCGGCTGAATACGAATACTACAAGGATTGGTATATCGACCCGTTGCGCACGCGCGATTCGCTCTATGAACGGGTCATCTCGAACCGATTCTTCGTGCAGGCGCAGCCGTGGGACCGCAACGGCGTGATTGGCACGATTGATGCAGGGGTCGGCATCGACCTGCATACCTATTCGCAGTTCCACCCATCGGAATATCTGTCGGGACGTTACGACAAGGTATCCGAAACCAGCTACTTCGCCTACGGAGCCGTAGGCGGAAAAATCAAAAAATATCTCGATTGGGATGCGAACCTCAAGTTCTATCCCTCGGGATACCGAGGCGGAGACCTCTCCATCGGCGGACATCTGGCGTTGATGGGTGCGCTCCGCGGACACCCGCTGATTCTCGAAGGCCGCTTCTCGATGGAGCGCCGTTCGCCGAACTACTGGCAGGAGAATCTACTCTCGAACCACTATGTGTGGTCCGCTCCTCTCGGCAAGGAGAATGAAACTCGTTTCGAGGTCAAGTTGGAAGTTCCCGATTACGCTTTCGAAGCAGGGGCATGGTTCGGTTTCGTCGACAATAAAATCTATTACGACGCCCAAAGCCACATTGCCCAGTCGGATGCGAACGTCAGCCTCACGAGTGTGTATGCCCGCAAGGATTTCCGCTTGGGCGGACTTCATCTGGATCACAGGGCATTGTTGCAATGGAGTACGAATCAAGAGGTCGTACCCGTTCCGCTTTTGAGCGCCTTCCTCTCGTATTACTACGAGTTCTGGGTCGTGCGCAACGTATTGCGTCTGCAAATCGGTTTGGACGGCCGGTACAATACGAAGTACCACGCGCCCGGTTTCAATCCGGCCTTGTCGGCGTTCTACAACCAGCGCGAAATCGAGGTGGGGAACTATCCTTACGTGGATTTATTCGTGATGGCCAAGTGGAAACGGATGCGGATATTCCTGAAATATCAGCATCTGAACAAGGGACTTTTCGGCGAGGGGGCCTATTTCTCCGCCGCGAACTATCCGCTGAACCCGGGGATGTTCAAAATCGGTCTCTCGTGGGGATTCTATGATTAGCGTACTGTATTGCACGGTGTGAACTGCCCGCAACACGATTTTTTATGTTGAAAAAAACGCTTTTAACCTTTGCGTTCTTAATTGTCATTACCACTTTTTACGGTTTCAATGCGCGTTACGGCGTGCCGGTCGTGTCGCTCGACAGCGGTGCGACGGCTTATAGCAATCCATTGTTGCGCGAGGGCGATTACGTTATTTCCGCCTACGATGCCATCATCCGCAACATCAGCGAGCGGGAGGGAAACGACTGGCGGTTGATGTCGGCTGTCGCTTATCACGAGTCGCGCTTTCGGGCAGACCTCGTTTCACGGCGCGGCGCTCGGGGACTGATGCAGATCATGCCGTCGGTAGCGCGCCAATTTCGGATTCCGGTCGAGCGGGCCGTGGAACCCGAAATCAATGTCTGGTTGGCTAATAAGTTGTGGGCGAGTATCGAACAGTCGTTGCGGCTGCCGGTCGGAATTCCCCGACAGGATCGTATCGCGATGATTTTGGCTTCGTACAATGGCGGTCTCGGCCATGTGAAGGATGCACGGCGTTTGGCGCGTTATTATGGCGAGAACCCCGATTCGTGGGAGGTAGTCGCACGATATTTGGTTTTGATCTCCCAACCTGAATATTACAACAATGAGGTGATTCGGTGCGGTCGTTTCACAGGCAGCCGGTTCACGTTGGCTTATGTGGACGATGTATTGGGACGTTACGAGAAATATTGCCGTATGGCCGAGAGATAGGCGGCCGGACGGTTTTGAAAGATAAAGGGTTGACAGTGATCGGCCCTTTTTTATTTCCGTGTGATTCCGTTTTTAGTTGCGTCGAAGATACTTCGTCTCGGCAAATCGAGCTGACGCTTGCTTCTGCGCTCGACTTTTCGTATCTTTGCACGCTTCGCGGCGTGTTCCGGCTCGGTTGGTTTGCGGTGCATTTCTCTTGAAATCAAGAACAAACGAAATAATGAAGAGTATCTCGAATCAGGAATTCGGAGGCGAGCGGCCGTTGTTCGCTTCGCGCGATCTCCGGTTGGAAAATGTCACCATTCATGCAGGTGAATCGGCGCTCAAAGAGTGCCGCAACATCGAAGCGATCGGTTGTCGCTTCGAGGGAAAGTACCCTTTCTGGCACAACGACGGATTCGTCGTGCGCGATTGTCTTTTTACCGAGGGGGCTCGCGCTGCGCTTTGGTATTCGCGCGGACTGCGGATGTCCGATACGCGCGTCGAGGCCCCGAAGATGTTCCGCGAAATGGAGGATTTGGAGTTGACGAATGTCGAATTGCCCGATGCTGAGGAAACGTTGTGGCATTGCCGCCGCGTTTCGTTGAAAAACGTGCGTGTCGAGCGGGCCGATTATCTGTTCATGCACAGCGAGCACATTCGCATCGCCGATTACCGTCAGCAGGGCAATTATTCGTTCCAGTATTGCCGCGACGTTGAAATCTGCAACGCCGAAATCCATTCGAAAGATGCGTTTTGGAGCTCGGAGGACGTCACCGTTTACGATTCGACGCTCGACGGCGAGTACCTCGGCTGGCATTCGAAGCGGTTGCGGTTGGTGAATTGCCGCATCAGCGGTACGCAGCCGTTGTGTTATGCGCACGACCTTGTGTTGGAGAATTGCACGATGGCCGACGATGCCGATTTGGCATTTGAGTGCAGCAGCGTCCGTGCGACCATTCAAGGGCCCGTCCGTAGCGTGAAGAATCCGATGACAGGTTCGATTACCGCCGGCAGTTACGGCGAGATTATCCTCGATGAACACGCCAAGGCGCCGGCCGATTGTCGCATCGAGACTTTTTGAGTACTGCGACGGTTCGGGAGGGGCGACCTTCTTCGAACAGTTCCGTTTTTTCGACCGAATATGAATGAACTTTTCGATGCGGTGCAGTTGCGCCGCGGCACGGATTGTGTGAAATGGGATACGCCAGCCGATGCAGACGTGTTGCCCATGTGGGTTGCCGACATGGATTTCCGGACGGCTCCGGCTATTGTCGATGCCGTTGTCCGGCGGGCCGAGCAGGGTATTTATGGCTATACGAAAGTCCCCGAGGCCTATTATCGGGCGATTGTCGGGTGGTTCGAGCGGCGCCACGATTGGCATATCGAACCTGAGTGGATCGTCTATACGACGGGTGTCGTGCCGGCCGTTTCGGCCGTCATCAAGGCCTTGACTCACCCGGGCGACCGTGTGATTATCCAGCCGCCCGTCTATAATTGTTTCTATTCGTCGATTCGGAACAACGGGTGCGAAGCGTCGCTCAATCCGTTGCAACAGGTCGACGGGCGGTTCGTCATCGACTTCGACGACCTCGAAGTCAAAGCCGCCGACCCGCGGGCCCGCGTATTGCTGCTGTGCAATCCGCACAATCCTGTGGGGCGCCTTTGGACACCTGAGGAGCTGCGGCGCGTGGGCGATATCTGTTCGCGCCACGATGTGACGGTCGTCGCCGACGAAATCCATTGCGAACTGACCCGCCCGGGAACCGATTATACGCCGTTCGCGGCGCTTTCTCCCGAGTTTCAGAATCGGGCCGTGGTTTGCAATTCGCCGAGCAAGGCATTCAATCTGGCGGGTATGCAGACGGCCAACATCATTGCGGCCGATCCTGAATTGCGTCGGCGTATCGACCGCGCCGTCAATGACAACGAGGTGTGCGACATCGGCCCGTTCGGCGTCGCGGCGTTGATTGCCGCCTACGATCACGGAGCCGAGTGGCTCGATGTCTTGCGCGCGTATCTGTGGGAGAATTATCGGTGTGTTCGCGACTTCTTCGCTGCCGAATTGCCCGACTTTTCGATTGCACCGCTCGAAGCGACCTATCTGGTGTGGATCGATTGCCGTGCCACAGGCCGTACATCCGAGGAACTGGCGCAGCATCTGGTGCTCGAGTGCCGGTTGATGGTCAGTCCCGGGACGCTCTACGGCCCCGAAGGGGAAGGCTTTCTGCGGTTGAATATCGCTTGCCCGCGCACGTTGTTGACCGAGGGGCTCCGGCGACTGAAAAAAGGGCTGCTCGGGCGATAGCATGGGACACGGACGCAGACGGGAATACGAACTGTTGGATCGCATCCGGGACGGTCGTCCGATGAGCCGGCGCGAACGGCTCGACCTTATCGTGCGGTTGAGTATCCCGTCGATTCTGGCGCAGCTCTCGGTTATCGTCATGCTCTACATCGACGCTTCAATGGTCGGGAGCCTCGGGGCGGATGCTTCGGCTTCCATCGGATTGGTCTCGACGACCACGTGGCTCTTCAGCGGGCTTTGTTCGGCTGCAGCTATCGGGTTCTCGGTGCAGGCAGCTCATCGCATCGGTGCCGGCGACAATGCCGGAGCCCGGGCTGTCCTGCGGCAGGGATTGACGGCGACTTTTGCTTTCGGTCTGCTCGCCGCGGCGGTCGGATGCGCAATCAGCGGGCCGTTGCCGGTGTGGCTCGGCGGAAATGCCGATATCGTGGGCGATGCGACCCGTTATTTCCGGATTTATGCACTCTCGCTGCCGTTACTCCAACTGAACTATCTTTCGGGAGGCATGCTTCGATGCAGTGGCAACATGCGTCTTCCCAGTATGTTGAGCCTTCTGATGTGCGTACTCGACGTGATGTTCAATGCATTGTTGATTTTCCCGTCCCGCACGTGCTTTTGGGGCGGTGTTGCGTTCACGTTGCCCGGCGCCGGTATGGGTGTTGTCGGGGCGGCTGTGGGTACGGCTGCCGCCGAAGCGGTCACGGCGCTCCTGATGACGGCCTATCTCTGCCGCCGGTCGCCCGAACTGGCCTTGAAGCGCGAGCGCGGCAGTTTTCGGCCGACGGCGCAATGCTTGCGTGAAGCATTGCGCACGGGGTTGCCGATGGGCGGTGAGCACGCTGTGATGTGCGGGGCACAGATTCTGACGACCGTCATCGTCGCGCCGCTCGGTACGGCGGCGATTGCAGCGAATGCGTTCGCCATCACGGCCGAAAGCCTTTGTTACATGCCCGGATACGGTATCGGCGATGCGGCCACGACGCTGGTCGGACAATGCAAAGGGGCCGAACGTCCCGATTTGATGCGGCGCTTCGCCCGCATGACCGTGTGGCTCGGAATGGGCGTGATGGCTTTCATGGGGATGGTGATGTACCTCGGCGCTCCGGCGATGATGGGCATCATGACGCCCGATGCCGAGATACGGATGTTCGGCACGTCGGTCCTGCGCATCGCAGCCTTTGCCGAGCCGATGTTCGCAGCGTCGATCGTGGCCTATGGCGCTTTTGTCGGCACGGGCGATACGATCGTGCCGAGCGGCATGAACTTCTTCAGCATTTGGGCAGTACGTCTTCCGTTGGCTGCGTTGCTTGTACCGCATTACGGCCTGCAAGGCGTGTGGATCGCTATGAGCATCGAACTCTGTTTCCGCGGTACGATTTTCCTTGTCCGGCTGTTGCGTGGACGCTGGCTGAAAGTGCGATGAATCGGAATAATTCCCCTTTCTGCATGCCGATTTCCGAATAAAATCGCTATCTTTGCAATATGAATGCGAAAAAATTGCTTGAACCGATGGGATCGTGGGCGTGGTGGCGCTCGTGGTTCCTTATTTTTTTTGGTTGCGCCGTGATGGGTACTGGTTTCGTGCTCTTCATCAATCCCTATAAATTCGTGCCGGGCGGCGTCTACGGCATGGGTATCGTCATGCACAACCTCTTTCCTTCCATTCAGGTCGGAACGTTCGGTTATATGTTCGACATTCCGTTGATGGTGATTGCCGTGTTGATTTTCGGCGGGCAGTTCGGTACGCGGACCGTCCTTGCGGCATTGTTCACCCCGGGTTACATGAATGTGCTGACGAAACTGGTCTATCCGAATGCCGAGGCGGTCGAGGCGCTCGATCCGGCGCAGTTGTTGGGCGGACGGCTCGATTTGTCGGGCGACCTGTTTCTCGCCTGCCTGATGGGCGGTGTGATTATCGGTGTCGGCATGGGGCTTGTCGTGCGTCAGCAGGCCACGACGGGTGGCACGGATATCGTAGCCATGCTGCTCCAGAAGTTTGCGGGCATCAAGTTTTCGACAGGCATCTTCTTGGCTGACGGATTCGTCGTGCTGACCGGTCTGGCTGTCATCGGTTTCGGTTTGGGAATGGAGGAAACTTCGGGCGAAGGGTGGATGTTGACGCTCTATTCGTTGATTATCATCTACACCACATCGCGCGTCGTGGCTTATATGCTCGACGGTGCATCGTATGACAAACTGTTGTTCATCATCAGCGACAACCTCGATGAGCTGAAGCATTTCATCAACCACGACCTCGACCGCAGTGCGACCTACATCAAGTCGCGCGGCATGTACACGGGCAACGAGCGTGAAATGATCTTTTTGGTCGTGAGCCGCAAGGAGGTGCGTCAGGTACAGCACAAGATCCGCGACATCGACCCCAAGGCGTTCGTCGTCGTAACCGACGCCTACGATACGTTCGGCGAGGGATTTAAACCGCTGCCCGAACGGAGTGAGATTCAAGCGGAATAGTCCGTGCGGGCGTGTAAAATCGGAAGTTTTGGAAATCAACAAGAATACATTGCGTCCTTTGCAGGGTGACGGTCGCCGTTTGTTCGTCGAAACTTACGGATGTCAGATGAATGTCGGCGACACTGAAATCGTCGTCTCTGTGATGCAGTGCGAGGGGTACATCTACACCGACCGCATCGACGAGGCGGATATCATTCTGATAAACACCTGTTCGATTCGCGACAATGCCGAGCAGCGCATCTGGGGCCGGTTAGCCGAGATGAAACGTTATCGGAAAACCAAACCGGCGTTGTTGGTCGGCGTCATCGGGTGTATGGCCGAGCGGCTGAAAGAAAAACTCGTTGAGGGACCGTGGGGCGTCGATATCGTTGCCGGCCCCGATTCCTATCGTGATTTGCCGCGTTTGGTGCGCGAGGCCGATGCGGGCGGAAAAGGAGTGAACGTGTTGCTTTCGACTGAGGAGACTTATGCGGAAATCGCCCCTGTGCGGCTCGACCGCAACGGGGTGAGCGCATTCGTATCCATCATGCGCGGATGCAACAACTTCTGTTCCTATTGCGTGGTCCCCTATACGCGTGGCCGCGAGCGCAGTCGCGATGCGGAGACCATCCTTGCCGAAGTTCGCAGCTTGTTCGCGAATGGTTATCGTGAGGTGACGCTGCTGGGGCAGAACGTCAATTCCTATCGGGCCGATGACGTTGATTTTCCCGAGTTGATGCGCCGTGTGGCCTCTGTTTCGCCGTTGTTGCGCGTGCGGTTCGCCACGTCGCACCCCAAGGATATGAGCGACAGATTGTTGGAAGTGATGGCTTCGATGCCTAATATCTGCCGTTCGATTCATCTGCCGGCCCAATCGGGTGCGACCTCGATGCTCGACCGTATGAACCGCAAATATACGCGCGAGTGGTACCTCGATCGCATTGCCGCCATTCGTCGGTACATGCCCGATTGCGGTATTACGACCGACCTTATCGCCGGTTTTTCGGGGGAGACCGAAGAAGAACACGCTGCCACGTTGTCGTTGATGCGGGAGGTCGGGTACGATTTCGCCTACATGTTCAAATATTCCGAGCGTCCGGGTACTTTTGCCCAGCGCCATCTGCCCGACGACGTGCCCGACGAGGTGAAATCGCGGCGACTATCTGAAATCATCGCTTTGCAGAACGAACTGGGGCTGGTCAGTTATCGGCGTGATGTCGGACAGGAGTTCGAGGTGTTGGTCGAGGGCGTTTCCAAGCGCGATGCCGGCCAGCTTTCGGGCCGTACGTCGCAGAATAAGGTTGTTGTCTTCGACCGCGGAACGCACGCTGTGGGCGATTATGTTCGCGTCCGCATTACGGGATGCACGGCGGCGACGCTCTTCGGAGAGGAAATTTTATAAAAACATTTTTTTACATGCGATTCGACGAACTCGATCTCGAGGCGGAAATCCTCGATGGATTGGAAGATATGAATTTTCGGGAGATGACTCCCGTGCAAGAGCAGACCATCCCCATCATCCTCGAAGGGCGCGATATCATCGGATGCGCGCAGACGGGCACGGGTAAGACGGCTGCCTATACGCTGCCGTTGCTGAATAAGTTGCTTATTGAGGGCAATGACGATAACGTTGTGAAGTCGGTCATCATCGTGCCGACGCGCGAACTGGCGCAGCAGATCGATCAGCAGTTTCAGGGATTTTCCTATTATCTGCCTGTTTCGACGACGGTCGTTTACGGCGGCGGCGACGGCAAGGGCTGGGACGTGCAGAAACGGGGCATGTTGATGGGCTCCGACGTTGTAATCGCTACGCCGGGACGCATGATCGCCCACTTGCAAAACAGCGGAATCGACCTTTCGCACGTCGAGTATCTGATTCTTGACGAGGCTGACCGCATGCTCGATATGGGTTTCAGCGACGATATCATGCGCATCGTCTCGTTCATGCCTAAAGAGCGGCAGACCATTCTGTTTTCGGCGACGCTGCCCCCGAAAATTCGGACGTTGGCCAAGACGATTCTGCGCAATCCGGCCGAGGTCAATATCGCCATCTCGAAGCCCAACGAGGCGATCGACCAGTCGGCCTACATCTGTTACGAATCGCAGAAATTAGGCATCATCCGCGAACTGTTCGCCGAGCCGAGCGGGTCGAAAACCATCATCTTCTCCTCGTCGAAACTCAAAGTCAAGGAGTTGGCCCACACGCTCAAACGGATGAAACTCAACGTCGCTGCGATGCACTCCGATCTGGAGCAGGTGCAGCGCGAGGAGGTGATGCTTGCATTCAAGAACAATAAGGTCGATATTCTGGTGGCCACCGACATCGTGGCGCGTGGTATCGACATTGAGGATATCGGATTGGTCATCAATTACGATGTGCCGCGCGACCCCGAGGATTATATCCATCGCATCGGGCGTACGGCCCGTGCCGCTGCGACCGGTAGCGCAATGACGTTCGTCAGCGAGGACGAACAGGGACGTTTCCACCAAATCGAGAAGTTCATCGAGCGTGATATCCGCAAGGCCGAGCTTCCCGAGGCCGTGGGTGAGGGGCCGAAATACGCTCCCGCCGAGAGCTGCGGACGAGGCGGCAGGGGCGGACGTGGACGCAACGGGCGCAATGCCGGGGATGGTCAGCGTGGTGAGCGGGGCGGTCGTCGGCGCAATCGTCGTGGCAGAGGCGCGAATGGCGGTGCGTCAGCGGAAGTTTCGATTGTCGGCGTGGAACGACAGTCGGTCGATGCAGCTCGGCCGCAGGCCGGTGCGGAAGATCCGATATCGATGGTTCAAATGCAGCCGGATAACGATCATGGTTCGGGTCGTGGCGAAGGAAATCGGGGCACGCGTGACCGTAAGCGGCGTCACCGCGGTGGACGTCGCCATAGACGCGGCAATAAATCGACAGAGCATAGCGGCAATCCAGCCGGATCTTCCGGTGTCGGAGCGCAAAACGAATAAAAAACACTCGGAATTGCTATCAAGCAATTCCGAGTGTTTTTGTGTAAGGAGGCAGGACTTTTCGTTGGGCGAAGCCTCCCGAACTTTCGTGTTCGTCAAGACCGTTGCCTGTCGATCCGGCCAAACAAGAGCAACAAGATCTGTCGACCGCAGTGGTGTCCGCCTCCGCCTATTTGAAAAATATCGACGAAATCTCCTTGTAGTTGTGGACGCGCTCGATGACGTCGGCGAAAATGTCTGCAACCGAAAGCACTGTGAATTTGTGCAGGTCGTGGTCTTCTTTCAGTGGAATCGTATCCGTTACTATAACCTCTTCCAGTGCACTGTCGTTGATACGCTCGTAGGCCGGACCCGAAAGCACGGGGTGCGTGATGGCTGCTCGCACGCTTTTCGCTCCGCGTGCCATCAACATGTCGGCGGCCATGCAGATGGTGCCCGCCGTATCGATCATGTCGTCCACAATCAGCACGTTGCGACCCTTGACCTCGCCGATAGCCGTCATCGTGCCGACGACGTTCGGTTTGGCCCGCTCCTTATGCGAGATGATGATGGGCGTTTCGAGCAGTTTCGCATAGGTGTTGGCTCGTTTCGCACCGCCCATATCGGGTGCGGCGATGGATAGGTCTTGAATGTTCAAGCTCCGGATGTAAGGTACGAAGATGCCGCTGGCGTAGAGCGCATCGACCGGAATGTCAAAGAATCCTTGTATCTGGTCGGCGTGTAAATCCATTGTCATGATGCGGTCGACGCCTGCAGCCATCAACAGGTTGGCGACCAGTTTGGCGCCGATCGGCACGCGCGGACGGTCTTTGCGGTCTTGACGTGCCCAGCCGAAGTAGGGCATCACAGCCACGACCTTGTAGGCCGATGCACGCCGCGCGGCATCGATCATCATCAGCAGTTCCATCAAGTTGTCCGTCGGCGGGAAAGTCGACTGGATGATGAATACCGTGCAGCCGCGAATGGATTCGTTGAAGCAGGGTTGGAACTCTCCGTCGCTGAACTTCAGTATTTCCGATTGGCCGAGTTTCGTTCCGAAACTCGACGCGATTTTGGCTGCGAGATACTCGGAGCCGCGTCCGGAAAAGATCTTGATTTTGTGAATGGCCATAGATTGCAAGATTTGATGGCCCAAAGATAGGACAATGCGGCGAAAAAAAGCGATGTTTCGGTCCTATTTTTTCAACATTCGGTTAACTGTTCGCGATGCACTCTTCGATGAAATCGAGCAGTTCCTCTCGTCCGAAGCTCTTTTCCGAGGAGCTGACGAACATCGGTGGAAGTTCCTCCCATTGTTCGCGGAGCGTTTCGCCGAAGCGGGCGACACTGCGGTCGGCTTGTGTTTTCGACAGTTTGTCCGCTTTCGTGAATACGATGCCGAACGGGATGCCGTGCTCACCGAGCATCTCGATGAAATTCAAGTCGATGGTTTGCGGTTCGAGTCGGATGTCGATCAATACGAAGAGGAAATGGAGCCGTTCGCAGCGGAGTACATAATCGAGGATGATTTTCGCGAATTGGCCGCGGGTCGTCTTCGAGGTGCGGGCATAGCCGTAGCCGGGCAGGTCGACCAGATACCAACGGTCGTCGATGCGGAAATGGTTGATAAGCCGTGTTTTGCCAGGGGTTCCCGAGACCTTGGCCAGCCCGTGGCGGCCTGTCAGCATGTTGATGAGCGACGATTTGCCCACGTTGCTGCGGCCGATGAACGCGATGTCGGGAAGAGTGTCTTTCGGCACTTGTGCGATGCGTTCCGAGGAGCATTTGAATTGGGCGTTCCGAATCTGCATGACGGTTTTCGTTGCGGGTTATCCGGAGTAAAAGTAGAAAAAAAGTCGCAATAAGCAAAAAATCATGTTGCGTCGTTCTGTCCGTTTGTCGTACATCCATTTATCCGATAGCGTAGGCGTTCACCGTGCGAGATGACGTAGGTGTATTGTTTTCGGAAGCGGTCGAAGGTGTTCCGTGCTACATCGTATTCGCGACAGATCGCCGCGATGCTTTTGCCGCAGTTCATCATCCGTACGATTTTGACACGATCGTCGATCAGTTGTTGCAGTTTCGTATAGCTTCCCTTGCGGCGTCCGAGTACGATACCTTGTTCGCGTCGTAAGGCCAGCGCTTCGCGCGTACGCATGGATATAAGGTTGCGTTCGATCTCTGCGACCAGTCCGAATGCGAAACAGAGTACTTTACTGTTGATCGTGTCGTCGAAGGAATAGCGGTCTTTGGTGCTGTAAAGCCGGACTTCTTTTTTGAGCAGTTCGCCGACGATCGCCATGATGTCCGTAAGCGTGCGGCTCAAACGGGATAACTCAGTCACTATCAGCGTGTCGCCTTTCTTCATGCGTCGTACGAGCGAGCTGAGTTTGCGTTCGCGTCCCGATTTTTTTCCGCTTACGATCTCCGTGACCCAGCGGTCGACTTGCAGGTTGCGGCTGTTTGTGAATTTCGAGATTTCATTTTGTTGATTCGCCAGCGTTTGTTTCCCCGTGCTGACCCTCAAATAGGCAAATATCATTGTAATCCTCGTTTTTATTGTCGAATATTTCTGACTGAAAGGACAAGCGTTCCTGCTTTTCGACAACAAAAAACGGACTAAACGTGTCCGTCCGGTGATAGATAAATCGTTCGATTTTTAGTCTATTCGGTCATATGGCGTTTTTTGTCCGATTCCGGAATTTTCGGCAATTCTCATAATAAACTAAAAATCAGATAGTTATAAATCTGTAGGGGGGGGGTATTTTGTTGATAATCAAATTTTTGGAGAAAAATTTCTCCGTAAGTAAAATATGCATTATATTTGTAGTCAGAAATTGAAGGTTAAAAAGTGTAGAAGACGATGTATCGCATTGTCAAACAACAGGTATCCGCATGTGTTCTCATTGTAAGGGGGGGCTGTGGTCGTTCTGTTGTAGGACAGTGAATGCTTGGATTCTTGTTTTTTAGCATAATAAGATTTATGAGAAGAATAAATGATATGAAAGCCTCGGCTCGAACTTTGATTGCGATGTGCGCCGTATTCGGAATCGCTACTACGTCGGTGCATGCTCAAACCGCGACAGAGACACCAGAAGGATTATCGTTAAGTGATTCGAATTACCGTCAGGTGATCATCGAGGGGAATAAGAGTATGAGTTGTTATCTGACATATCCTCAGGGCAGCGCCACAGTATCAGTCGGATTCGGGAACAACGCAGAGGAGTTGAATAAGTTGGATCAGTTCATCCAGCAGGTTTTCCGTGACAGTCTGATTTACGTCAGTTCGGTTCGGTTGAGCGGATATTGTTCGATCGAGGGGTCTTATAAGGCGAACGACCGTTTGGCCCAGAACCGGGTGAACGGATTCAAGTCTTATTTGGAGAACAAATATGCTCTTTCGTCTCATTATCCGGTAGATGTGACGTGGGTCGCCGAGGATTGGGATCAGTTGTATAAAATGGTTGCCGATTCGGACATGCGTTATCGAAACGAGGTTCTGTTGTTGATCGACCGCGTTGGGATCTTCGAGGGCCGTGAGAAGGAGTTGATGGAGTTGGCCGGTGGTGCGCCTTATAAGTATATGTTGAAGGAGTTCTTCCCTGCCTTGCGTCGTGTGGAGATCACGGTGAATTACGACTTGCACCGTATCATGGAGCAGAAGCTTCAGCGGAGTTTGAGTGAGGAGGAGTTTCAGGCGGTGTTGGAGCAGGAGCGCGCTGCAGCCGAGGCAGAGGAGAAGCGTCTCGCCGACCTCGAGGCAGCTCGCATCGCCGCCGAGTACGCTCAGAAGCAGGCTGAGGCTGAGGCTCAGCTCGCCGCCGCCGAGGCTGCTCGCGTCGCTGCCGAGCAGGCTGCTGCTGAGGAGCAGGCTCGTCTTCGCGCTGCCGAGTTGGCCCGTCAGCAGGCAGAGATCGAGGAGCGGCGTCGCGCCGCCGAGGAGGCTCATCGCGCCGCTGTCAAGCAGAAGAAGGATAGTCGGAAGTTGTACCCTGTCTTCGCTTTGAAGACGGACCTCGTCGCTTGGGCAGGTGTTACCGACGAGTTCAAGCGGACGAACTTCATGCCCAATATCGAGGGCGAGTTTTACTTCGGGAAGCGGTGGTCTTTGAACGGTACTGCTTTGTATTCCAATTGGGCCTATAAGTCGGATAAGGAGTTCTGGGGTAAGTCGGCATACAGTGTCGAGCCTCGTTTCTGGTTCAGGCGGGATGGTTTGTTCCGAGGGTTCTACTTGGGTCTTTACGGGGAGTCCGGCGACTTCAACAAGCAGACGGACCGTTTGCCCGATACCACTACCGCTACGAATTATACCGGAACATTTTGGAGTGCAGGTCTGTCGCTCGGTTTCGTGCAGGCATTGTCGAAGCATTGGTACCTCGAGTTGTCCGTCCGTGGCGGTTACCGTTGCTCGGATTACGACATCTACGACCGCGACTTTACGGATGGGATGCACTTGTATTACAGCAGTTCGGATAAGAAGAACGAGTTTGCATTGACGGGATTGAAATTGAATATCGTGTATCGTTTCGGCCGGTCGTATCGCCGCTAGGGGGGGGCGACCGAGTCGATGATAAGGAATATAAGGTCTAAAAGGGTTATGAAAGGAGTGATAAAATACCTTGTTTTCGGTTGTGCGGCTTGCGGGTCGCTGCTGTCGATAGCGGGGTGCACCAAGGAGGATCTGAACATGCGCACTCCGGCAGGTTATGTCGAGATCGCGTTGAACTGGGATGAGTATTTCGATGACGAAGCAAATGTTTCGACCGATGAAAGCGGCAAGAATGTCAAGAAATGCGCTTTGCTCTACTTTTATTCAGTGGAGACCGGTGCTTCGGTATTCGATGGGCCCAAGGAGAGTGTGAGCGAATACGACGATCGGACGTTGTCGTGGACTCCGCATATGTTCAAGGGCTTTTTGCCGGAGGGGACGTACCATGTCGTTGTCATGAACCGCAATTTCACGAATGCGCATTTGTTGTACGATGACAAGTTCGAGGATGCCCGGATCGACATCGCCAAGGATGATGGCGAATCGGTTTCCTTCGGGAAAACGCGAGTCGCCAAGGCCGGCGATCTGATTTGTGCGCCTGCTTCGGTCTTCTTGGCGAGCGGTCTCGATGGCGATACGAAGACCTTGACGGTCGGGAATCTCGATACGGTTAAGCGTGTCGCATCTCCGAAGCATATGATCAAACGTGTTACGTTCACCATTACGTTGGAGGATTTTTCGGCCAGTGCATGTCGGGGTGTTCTCGGCGGAGTTTCCGCTTCGTTGAAATGTTCCACTTGTCAGTGCCTGCCTGTTTCGGGCCGCGTTAAATTCCAGACCGAGGCCGATGCCACGAATCCGAATGTATTCAAGGCTTCGTTCAATGTTTTCGACTTGATTCCTGCTGGTGCTCAGTCTCATTTGTTGGAGTTGACGTTGACCATCGATGGATCGGAGCGTACGACGACCGTCGATATTTCCGATGACGTTTTGAAAGAGTTGGAGAAAGGCGATTTCACCTATGATTTGCCGCTTGCGTTGCATATCAAGGTTACGCATACGATCGAGGGCGATATCCAAGCTTCGGTCGAGGGTTGGGATGACAGTGGTTCCGGATCGGGTACGGGCAGTTATTAGGCTTTACGGCGACTTCGGGAGTAAGGTTTGTCAGACGGTTATATAAAAATAGGTGTAGAAAAAAGTTCACGCAATATGGAATTGAGAAACAAAATGAATTTGCGATTCATCGGAATCATTTTGGTGCTGTGTGGGACGGCATTCGGGTGTTCCACGAAGGAGACCTTGGATACGCGGGGCGATGCGATTCGGTTGGGAGTATCCTCTGTTACCCGTACGGTCATCAATGATTTGGATGGTTTGCGAAGCGTTGGCGATAATATCGGTATTTATGGCGTCAGGACCTCCGGTCATACGTCGGGTTCGGGTGAAGATTGGAGCAATGCACCGTTCTCGGACGAGGCGGTCGACGGCGGTACGGTCATCATGAAGAATGTCCGGACGACTTCTATCGGTGAGGATGGGACGATCCATTGGAATGGCGGATATTATTATCCGATCGACGAAAATGCCGGCGTGAAGTTTTGCGCATATCATCCGTTCTCCGCTGCCGGTTATTCGGTTAGCGATCCGGCCGTCGGACAGGCACCCGTATTGAATTTCAAGTTGAACGGTACGCAGGATGTGATGTACGCTTTGCCCGTGGTCGGATGGCGCGACAAGATGGATGCGACCACGTTGAAATTCCGTCATGTACTTACGCAGTTGTCGTTCGTCATGGTCGACACGGAGGGGAATTTTGTCGGCAAGAAATTGAACAGCATCGTTTTGAAGGATGTGCATACATCGGGTAAGATGAATATCGAGACCGGAGCGACGACCGGTTGGGGTACCCCGGTGTCGTTGTCCGTTTCGGATGTCGACGAGATCGAGATCACGGAAGATGCGGTTCCTGCCGATGAACACACGCCGGCCAAAGGTCAGAAGATCGGTTCGGAAATCATGTTGCAGCCCGGGTTGAATTCGTTCGTGGTCGAGTTGACCATCGATGGGGTAGGGTACGGGAACATCACGATTCGCCCGTCGGCACCGGCCGTTGCTTTCGAAGCGGGTAAATCCTATAAGATTACGTTGACCTTCAGTCAGAAATCCGAAATTTTCGTCGGAGCAACCGTGGAGCCGTGGGTTTTCGGCGGCTCGGGTTTCGTCGAGGTTATCTGATGCGAAGCGAGGAATATATTTGAAAACCAATCAATTATTTATTAAAACACTTTATTCACTTAAATTTTAAGAGTTATGAAAAAAGTTATTCTGATGCTTGCCGTTGCAGCAATGGCAAGTTGTGCGAAGAGCGAATTGGCCGAGCGTCCGACGGTCTCTGTCGGCGACGTCGAGATCGTCTCCGGTTCGAAAGTAGAATCTCGTGCTCCGTTCGAGGGTTCTTTGGACGACAAGGCCGGCAACTCCTTGATGGCTTATGTCTATGCAACCAAATTGGATGTTGCTAACAGCAACGCTTATGTATCGTATGCAACTGCTAACATTGCCGCACAGGGTTATATGAAATTTATTTCGGCTGCCACTCAAGGTGCTGATGCCGATCATCCCTATCCCGTTGCCGCTGTCGGTTTCCTGAAAGAGAAAGACGGTGTTACTCCTGTTGAGTATGAGGCTGATCCGCAGTACTATCCGTCCAATGACAATCCGTTGTATATGGTGGGTCTCGTTCCGGCAAAACTCGACGATCCCGCTACGGATCCTGACGTGGAAGGTTGGAAATTGAGTACCGATTCTTTGAACGCCGAGTACGTTATCGACGGTAAGACGGACATCATGACAGCTGTTGTTACGAAGATGAACGACAATTCGGATATCAAGAAGACCAAAGCATCGACTACGGTTTATCCTGCTTTCACGTTTGCGCACAAACTGACGCTGGTGAACATCAAGGCTTACACTCCGACTGCAAAAGAGCAGGCTAATTGGGGTAAAATCACCAAAATCGAGTTGATCGCTGTAAACGGTGTTACCGATGGTGTGAATCAGACTTGCACGGTGAAACTGGAAGATGCTACGGCTACGGTTTCGGGTGCGGCAGCTGATATGGTTACTCCGTTCTATCACTGCGCATTGAATATGGATGCTACTCCGTCGTTGGTTTTCGACGATCTGAAGATTTCTACGCAGGACGAGAAAGATGCCGATACCGATGGTGTATTGTACGGTCCTGTTGAAATTCCGTTTACTGCTCCCACTACTCCTGAAACGGTGGCAGATGCAACCTCGGCCAAGTATATCGCTTATGCAATGATTGCACCGTTCACGACGAAATCGACCGGTACGAAGATCACGAACATGAAGTTGAAAATTTATACGGAGAAGAACGAGGATGGTATTGAAGCGATCGTAGGCGGTCTCTTCGATTCGAACGATACGAATCCCGATACCGGTACCATTTACGCTGGTTCCACCGAAGGCAAGCGATTCGACGTTACGTTGAAATTCTCCGGTAAGGAGATCGTCGCTTCCGCTACCGTAACGGATTGGGACGAGAAGTATGCAGGTGAGGTTGAAGTCATCTAATATACGCTCTATTGCGGAGTTTTCGGGAGAAAGATGAAAGAATCTTTTTGAGGAAAACCCGGAAAGAACTCCGCGCTATGCTCCGGATGGATGGGGTTGAATGTTGTCCCCATCCATCCGCAAGGGGCGACAGTCATCCCGCGATCGGGTATGCTTCGCTCGATTTCGGATGACAAACACTTAAAGAAAAAGACAATGAAATTAAACGCAAGAATTGCCGATTTATTGGTTGCAGGATTCGCTGCCGCCGTGTTCGGTGCGGGATGTACCTCTTCGGCCTCCGAGGAGCGGGTTTCGCCCATAGAGCCCGACGGCGGATTGGTCGAGATCGTCCTGAACGCCGGTGTTTCGCTTTCCGTTGCACCCGACGCTCCGGTTCATGCTTCGCTGCCTACCGAGACGCGTGCGATCATCAATTCCGAACACTCGGAGTTGGATCTGAGCATATTGCGTCGCGATCAGACGGGTACACCGTTGACATATCCTGCGTACTCGACTGTTGCGGCCGGCAATGTGTTGAAAGCCAAACTTGCGGCTGTTGCTGAGGGTGCGACCGACAAGGTTTCCGCGATTACGTTCGGAACCAAACAGCATTATCTGGCGAATGGCGACACGACGGAGCTCATCGCGTGGTATCCGGCTGTTTCGACGGCACCCGCCGACGATGTGACCTATGCTTCGGGCGTTGTATCGTTCAAGGTCGACGGTGAGGCGGATATCATGTTGTCGAATGCTGCCGAGGGCAGCAAGAAAGCCGGCAATATGTTCAGCGATTACGCTACGGTTTCTGCGAAGTTGCTCACATTTTCGCATTTGCTGACCCAAATCAAGGTGATGGCTTATGCCGTAGATGCAGATGCGCAGAAAGCGTGGGGTAAGATCACGAGCATCAAGTTGAAAGACGAAGGTGCCAAGATCTGTGCTGTCACCTTGCCCGGAACGAAAGACGGTGAGATCGTATTTACGCCGGAAGCCGATGCTTCGGATTCGGACAAAAACCTGTCGCTCGTGGCGAAAACGGCCGATAAGGACGATGCGATCACTTATCCTTTGGAACTGCCTCTCGCAACTGTCGATACGGATTCGGGCAGTATTACGAAGAAGAACGAAACGGCCTGCGGTTATGCCATGTTCGAGCCGCTTTTGCCTGCATCGGATGGTTCGACCAAAAAATTGACCCTTTTGGTTTCGACCGAAAAGGCTACCGATTGGCCGGTTGAGCTTGTATTACCCAAAAATACCGGAAAGACCGATGGCTTCCTGAAAGGCGTCGCTTATGGTATATTGTTGAAATTCACAGCGAAGGAGATTTCGCCCAGCGGTCAGATTACCGATTGGGAGGATTATGAATGGCCTACGGGCGAAGGTGAATTTAATGGAGAGATCGAGCTTTAGGCCTTGAGTGGCGAAATTTTTCCGGATCAGGGGATTCTCGAGCGGCGATGGCATCATGCGGACGGAATGGTCCGGGTTGCCTTCGGTTTCCAATCTTTGAATTTTTACCAGATTCTTGGGTGGCGATGAAATTTATACAGAGAACCAGGCCGAGGGTAAGGAAGTATCCGTCAGCCTGAAATAGGACGCTTTCACCTCGGTTCCGGTTCTATGGCAGATAAGGAGTATACGCTCACGTTGACCTTCAAGGCAACCGAAATGCAGGTTGTCGGCAAGGTTCTGCATGGGGGATGGCAGCTCGGACGAGCAGAACATAAGCCAAGCGTTTCGGTTCATTTCCGAATGAATTCGGCTCCGTGTAAATTGGATGGGGTTGATTCCCTGTCCATCCGCAGAAGATATCAATATGATTACGATGAAATCACATATAAGATTTGCAAGTATTTTGGCTGCGACACTGATTGCTGCAGTCGGAACGACAGCTTGTTCCGATGCGGGTTCCACGGAACCGGTCGGGCCCGATTCGGAACTCGTGGAGATCGACCTGAACGGGAATATCTCTCATTCGGAAATTCCGGAGGGTACGTCTGTCGGTGCGGTGTCGCGGCCGGAAAGCCGGTCTGTCATCAATGCGACGCACGGGGAGTTGTCGCTCAGTTTCGTACGTCTTGACATGGATACCGATGGCAATTATCCCGCAACCGGATATGCTTCCGTTTCTGCGGCACTTTCCGCCACGCTCGCCAAAAGCGAAGACGGAAAACCTTCGGCCATCACGTTCAATCCGACGGAGTTTTACCTCGCCGGAGGGGATGCTTCCAAAGGCAAGACGAAACTCGTCGGATGGTATCCGGCTGTTTCTACCGGTGCTTCGTCTTCCGTGACGTATGCCGGTGGGGTGGTGACCTTGAACATCGACGGTGAAAGCGACATCATGTTGTCGGGTGAGTTGGAGGGCAGCAAGACCAACAAATTCGGGTCTGCTTCGTTCGAACACAAACTCACGCAGGTGAAGATCCTTGCTTATGCGGTCAGCGATGCTGCCAAAACCCGATGGGGCAAGATCAAGAACATCAAGCTGAAGGATCAGGTCCCGACCTGTAAAATCACATTGCCTTCGACCGTAGCGTGGGATGGTACTCCCGCTGCTCTCGAGCTCGTGAAGAAAGAAGTTGCGACCGATAAGGATATAACTTACGATTTCGAGCTCGGCGTTGCGACGATCGACGAATCCGGAAAAGTTACGGCCAAGAATGAAAAAGAGTGCGGTTATGCGATGCTCAAGCCCGTCGAGGCCGGGACGAAACTCTCGTTGGAACTGGAGATGGCCGATGGTCGCAAGGAAAACTTGACGGTCGATTGGGTCAAGGGTTATGAAGCAGGCAAATCGTACGCCATTACGTTGCGGTTTACTGTTGCCGAAATCGAGTTCGAGGCCCGGATTGTGGATTGGATCACGCACGAATGGCCATCGGGCGACGATGATTTTAAGGGCGAAATAGAGATTTGAAAGTTCAGATAGGTTTATGAAAAGGTTATTGTTGTTGACCTCGGGATTGTTAGTTCTGTTCGGATGCAGTAAGTCCGAACAGGCTGCCGAACCGGAGGGCGAAAAGATCGCTGTGGCGTTTACCTTACCCGGGATCGGTGCGGAGGTCGTGTCGAGCGATTGCCTTACAGGTACTCGTGCCGGGGAGGCTGATGAAGATGTCGAAATCGTGCCGCTCGATGAGCAGGTGACTTTGCGTGTCGTAGTTTACCGACGTAAGGGGACGAATGCCGATATCGCGAACGATACTTATGTGACGGATGCGACGTATGTGACCGTCAAGGAGGATGAACATGTGGTGCTCAAGCCTTGTGCGATTGCGAGTGATGGTACCGTCACCGTGAAGGAGTCGGAATTGATGCAGTTGCGGTTCGGAACGTATGATTTCTATGCTGCCACACCGGCTTTGGCGCTCGATGCCGACCATCGCAAAGTGGTTGTGAATCACGGCGTGGATTACGCTACGTCGTTGACCGGTGCTGTCGAAGTGAAACTTCAGCCCGGTGGTGGAACACAGCAGATCGAGTTGGCGAATCTGGAACGCAAGTGCAGCCGGTTGCATTTCTCGATTTCTCGTGCGCACCAGAATATCGCCAAGGCGGCGATTAATTCGGTGAAGCTCGGTAAGATGACGAAATCGCCCGCGACTGCCTTGTTGCACGCAGCCATCACTACGGGCGACAATACCGGTGAGTATCAATTTCCGACGGGAACGTTCGCCGAGTTGAATGAAACTTCGAAATTTCTCTCTGCGGGTGCCGACGAGGTCTTGCCTAAGAGCAAGGCTGCATTCGAGTTGGCTTTGAACGTGGCGTTCAATGACGGCGATCCTCAGGATTTGAAAGCGACGGTGCCGGAAATCGCGTTCGTCCCCGGTGTCGAATATTGCTTCAATTTGCGATTGAACGGGGATATGCTCGAGTTGCGGCTTCAAGTATTGCCGTGGAACGAAGTGCCGGAATGGAATACGGAGGTCGGCAACCCCGGTTCGGCGATCATCATTATCGTCGGTTCGTGGGAGATTGCCGGATGGAATACCAGTTTCGGCGGTCAGTTCACACCGGTTATCTCTACCGACAGTTGGACGGAGCGGAGTTGGGATGCCGATGGCGTAGGCCGACCGAAAGCATAGGGTAGGACGGGTGTATCCGTAAGGTTTTTCTGAAAAATGAAACACATTTAAGCAATTCATTAATAGTATGGTTATGAAAATCTTAAAAAAGACGATGCCTATTCTGTCGGCGGTCTTGCTCTTTATCGGATGCAGCAAAGACGCAGGGCAGGGTACGGTTCCCGACGGGCCGGGTATCGAGGATGGAAAAATCGAATTGTCGTTCGGTTTGGCCATTCCCAAGTTCCCGAGTGCCTTGTCGTTGCCTGCAGCCGGGCTCACTGAAGAGCAGGAGAATGCGGTGAACAACGTGTGGGTGTTGCAGTTCGATGCGAGCGGCAATCTGGTGCTCAACGAGTACTACGATACGTTTACCGTCGTTTCTACGACCGAAAAAAAGGTGAGCGTTGCGCTCTTCAAGTATGCCGCTTCGACGGTTTACTTCGTGGCCAACGTGGGTTCGGAATTGCTCAAGTCGTTGCAGCCCTTGACGTTGAGCGCATTCGAATCGCGTACGCTCGATTTCACCGATTGGGCGAGTACGGTCAAGACCAACGGTCTGCCGATGGTCGGTGTCTACTCCGGTTCGACAATGGAGGCTCCGACTGAGTCCATCAAACTCATCCGCATGGTTTCGCGCATTGAGTTTACGTGCACTGTCGATCTGACCTCCAAAGAGATCGATCTGGGCGGCGGTAAGGTCTTGCCTGCCGATCAGCTTTCGTTGAGTCGTGTGCAGATTACGAATGCCTCTTCGAATGTGCGGTACAAGGCACATACACTGACTAAAAGCGGTGATCTGATGGTTTGCCCCGTTTTTCCCGCCAATGCTACGGCCGGAGATTTGGCCGACAACTATCGGCATTATGACGAGGATACCTCGATTGCGGCTCAGAAGACTTTTACGCTTGTGTGGTATCTGCCCGAGAACTTGAAAGGGGCCGTTGCCGGTTTGACCGAAACGACCAAGGGGCCGGCCAACGCGCCTGCAGGCAGTACGTGCATCGAGATTTCGGGCGACTACACTACGTCGCGTTACGTCATGAATGAATCCGGCGTCGAGGAACTGGTTACGGAAATCAAGGATGTGACCTATTGCATCTATCCGGGCCAGAATAACACGACCGATTTCAATCTGATTCGGAATTATTCGTACAAAATCGGAACGACGATCAACGGTATCGACAATACCGATACGCGTGTCGTTGTCGAGAAGGGTATCCCTGCCGGCGAGTACACCGATGGCGAGTGGCCCGAGGATGCGAGCGGTGAATAGTAGTTGGATATAATCAAAGATTATGACTATGAAAAAAGTATTAACAGTTGCGCTTATCGGTTTGATGACGGTAAGTTGCAGCAAAGGTGATTCTACCGGACCTGCGTCCGGGAATGCTTGCATCACCTTTGCGGCTGAAGCGCCTGTCACGAGATCCTATTTTCCGGGCTCGACGGGTACGATGTTCTGGTCTTCGTACGACAATATCGGTGCTTACGCTTTCGATGCAAGCGGCAGATATCTGGGTATCTCGGACTTCTGCGGGATCGACGCA
>RYWP01000112.1 GCA_003979135.1 Alistipes sp. | reverse complement strand
CATCCGGCTCAATGCGATGATGCGCGAAATGGTCGATGCAGGATGCGAATACTGCTTCATGGAGTGTTCGTCGCACGCCATCGTGCAGCGCCGCACGCGCGGACTGCATTTCGCGGGCGGTGTCTTCTCGAACATCACCCACGATCACTTGGACTACCACAAGACCTTCGCCGAATACATCCGTGCCAAGAAGCTCTTTTTCGACGGGCTGCCGGCCGAGGCGTTCGCGCTGACCAACGCCGACGACCGCAACGGTGAAGTGATGGTGCAGAACACGGCGGCCCGGGTGGCGACCTGTTCGCTGCGGTCGATGGCCGACTTCCGGTGCAAGATCATCGAACAGCATCTCGACGGCATGCTGCTGCGCATCGACGACCGCGAAGTGTGGGTCGCGCTGCCGGGGCAGTTCAACGCCTGCAACCTGCTGATGGTCTACGGTGCCGCCCGGCTGCTGGGCTTCGGGCGCGACGAGGTGCTGCGCTGTCTGAGCTCCCTGCGCTCCGTGCCGGGACGCTTCGAGGTCGTGCGCGCGAACGACGGCACGATGGCCGTGGTCGACTATGCCCACACGCCCGATGCGCTGGAAAACGTTCTCCGCACCATCGAGGAGATCCGCACGCCGCAGCAACAACTGTTGGTCGTATGCGGCTGCGGCGGCAACCGCGACCGGACGAAACGTCCCGAGATGGCGCAAATCGCGGTTAGATATGCAAATACAGCGATTTTCACTTCGGACAATCCGCGGCACGAAGCGCCCGAAGCCATCTTGGATGACATGGTGGCAGGGATTCCGGAGGGTACGCGTTACCTGCGCATCGCCGACCGTCGCGAAGCCATCCGCACGGCATCGATGCTGGCGCAGGCGGGCGACATTCTGCTGATAGCGGGCAAGGGGCACGAGACTTACCAAATCGTCGGAGACGAAAAACACCACTTCGACGACCGCGAGGAAGTGCGGCAAGCATTTTTATTAAAACCTGCTCCGCGGGCAGAGGCCAAGATGACGGTAGAAAGAATAAAAAACAATAAAACGCGCTAATAAAAATGTTTTATCATCTGTTCAGACATTTGGATGCGGCTTACAACATTCCCGGATCGGGCATGTTCCAGTACATCTCGTTCCGGTCGGTGTTGGCCATCATTCTGGCCCTGTTGATCGTCATCGTCTTCGGACGGTCGGTCATCGACTTCCTGCGCCGCAAACAGATCGGCGAAGAGATCCGCGACCTCGGCCTCGAAGGCCAGCTCCAAAAACGCGGCACCCCGACGATGGGCGGCATCATCATCCTGCTGGCCATCTTGGTGCCGATGCTCCTGCTCGGCAAACTGGACAACATCTACGTGCAACTCATGCTCGTTTCGACCGTGTGGCTCGGATTCATCGGCGGACTGGACGACTACATCAAAGTTTTCCGTCATCGCAAGGAAGGCCTCAACGGACGGTTCAAAATCGTTGGACAAGTCGGCTTGGGCATTATCGTCGGCACGACCATGTGGCTGTCGCCCGACATCGTTGTCCGCGAAAAAATCACGCAGCCCGTGCAGACGATTTTCGTCGACACCGACGGTACCCCCGTCGAGAGCATCCAGCAGCGCGTCGTGCTGAACACCGAAAGCACCAAAACCACCCAGACAACCATTCCGTTCATCAAGAACAACGAGTTCGACTACGGCTGGCTGACGGGCAACCGACCGATCGCCACGTGGCTGCTTTATGTCATAGTGGCGATTCTGGTCGTGACGGCCGTGTCGAACGGCGCCAACCTCACGGACGGCCTCGACGGACTGGTGACGGGCGTTTCGGTGCCCATCGTCGCCGTACTCGGTGTATTGGCTTATCTTTCGGGCCATATCGTCTATGCCGATTACCTCAACATCATGTACATTCCCGATGCGGGCGAACTCGTCGTATTCGCCTCAGCGCTTATCGGAGCGCTGGTCGGATTCTTGTGGTACAATTCGTTCCCCGCACAAATCTTCATGGGCGACACCGGTTCGCTGGCCATCGGCGGCATCATCGCCGTATTCTCGCTCTGCATTCGCAAGGAACTGCTGCTGCCCCTGTTGTGCGGCATCTTCTTCATCGAAAGCCTTTCGGTGATGCTGCAGGTCGGATGGTTCAAACACACGCGCCGTAAATACGGCGAGGGGCACAGGCTGCTGCTGATGGCCCCCGTCCATCACCACTATCAGAAAAAAGGGATGTTCGAGACGAAAATCGTCACGCGGTTCTGGATCATCTCGCTGCTGCTGGCCTCCATCACGCTCGTGACGCTGAAAATCCGCTGACCGGCATGGCGCAGACGCTCTCAGGGACGGTCGTTCGAGCAACAGGCAGTTGGTACGAGGTACTGCACGACGGCTCCGTCATCCGTTGCCGCATCCGCGGACGGCTGCGGCTGCGCGGTGCACGGTCGACCAATCCAGTCGTCGTGGGTGATCAGGTCGTCTGCGAATCCGACGCGGAAGGCGACTGGGCCATCATCGACATCGCCCCACGCACGAACTACGTCATCCGCCGAGCATCGAACCTCTCGAAAGAATCGCACATCATCGCAGCGAACGTCGATCGGGCATTGCTGCTGGTTACATTGCAAGCACCGACGACCCCTACGGAATTCGTCGACCGTTTTTTGGTCACCTGCGAAGCCTACAAAATACCTGTCGTCATCGTCCTTGCGAAGCGCGACCTGCAAGACGATGCGACGGTCGCAGAGTTCCGCACCGTCTACGAACAGGCGGGCTACGACGTACTCGAAGTGTCGGCCATGACGGGCGAAGGCATCGGCCGGATTCGGGAGCTACTCGCCGACGGCACGACCCTGCTGTCGGGCAATTCGGGCGTCGGGAAATCGACCCTCATCGGCACCATCGACCCACGAATCGATATCCGCACGGGCGAAATCTCGCAAAGCCACGGCAAAGGCCGCCACACGACCACCTTTTCGACGATGTACGTGCTGACCAACAGCAGCGCGGTCATCGACACGCCGGGCATCAAGGGATTCGGGTTGATCGACATCGACGATGCCGAACTGTGGCACTACTTTCCGGAGATGATGCGCATAGCACCGGCCTGCCGCTTCTACAACTGCACGCACACCCACGAACCGGGCTGTGCCGTGGTCGAAGCCGTGCGGAACGGCGAAATCGCCGCGGCCCGCTACGAAAGCTATCTGAAAATGCTCGACGAAGATGAAAAATACCGAAAATAGGCACGACACGGCATGGTACCGGACCCGCATCGAACTGCTGGCGGAATTCATGACCCCCGAACGCTATGCAACGCTATGCCGGACGATCGACTGCCGGACAAATTACGTGACCGTGCTGGCCGAGAACATGTTCCACGGTCAGAATGCCGCAGCGCTGATGCGTCATTGCGAGGCGTTCGGCGTGCAACGGCTCCATACGGTCGAGACGGTCTGCCCGTTCGAACCCAATCCGACCATCGCCCGCGGCACGGAACAATGGGTCGACCTCGTGCGCCACGGCTCGACGCCCGAAGCGATTCGCACGCTAAAAGCGGCGGGCTATCGCATCGTGGCGACGACACCTCATCGCGAAGACTCGACGCCCGAGACATTCGATGTCGCCCGCGGGCCGTTCGCGCTGGTTTTCGGGACGGAACACGCCGGAATTTCGGACGAGGCGATCGCCGAAGCCGATGAATTTCTGCGTATCCCGATGTGCGGAATGGTCGAAAGCCTGAACGTCTCGGCCTCGGCGGCAATACTGCTCTACCAACTGACAGAACGGATGCGCCGCACGGTGACGGACTGGCAACTGGACGAACCCACGCGCACGGAACTGCTCTACCGCTGGATGTGCCGGAGCGTCAAGGATTCGGAACAAATTCTTTTATTAAAAGCTGCGCATAATACTAATGACCGAGAGTAAGGATCCGATCTGCTTCCCTTTCATAAAAAG
>RYWP01000111.1 GCA_003979135.1 Alistipes sp. | reverse complement strand
TGCTCAACCTGTCGAGCACCTTGTCCGTATGCTCCAACCGTTGAAGAATATCCTTTATGCAGGGGTCTTGCTGCCCCATCAGATAGTTTTTCATTTCGTTCGATTTTGCTGATGATACGATGATTTCAGAAGGGCTTCGACATCTTCGGGCTTGTAGAAGATTTTGTGCTTGATGCAGCTATACGCTAACAGTCCCTTCTCCCGATAGGTTTGCAGGGTACGCAGGGATATTCCCAGTATCTCGCATACTTCCTGATTATCGAGCCATTTCTTCAACCCTAAGTCCTCTTGACTACGGCATAAGGCGACCGCTTTTTCTTCGACGGATTTCACCCGTCGGATCATCTCGTCGAAGAGCCTTGTATCTATACTTACGATTTCCATATTATGATTCGTTTTCGCTTCCCGGACGTTCAAATATAGCCAAACGAGAGTTCGTATCCTATGCGTCATCATGCTGTGGACGCATGTGGCATTGAAGTGGCCACGAGTGGCACAAACCCATATTCCCGGTCGTGCCGATATGATGCCGTGAACGAGTATGTATACGTTCACGGCATTGCTTTTTCTCTCCGAGCTTCTCTTCCATAACCTTTTCCTCATCTTTTCGCCTGCCGGCGCAGACCGGTATATATCGGATGAATCTGTTGCAGTAGCAAAGGTATTTCCGGGCTTTACGCTTGTGCAAGATCAGGCCGGCGGGCGGTTTTGCGGGAAATCTTCCTTGCACTCTTCGAGCGAAGCGTATTTCCCGCAAAAATCTTGTCGTGAGCGAATCCCGAACCTTTCAAGCTACTGAAACAGATTCCATCCATACCGGCTCCGCTACGGCATAAAAAAAAAGTCAAAGGTTATGAGAAGCATAGAGAAAAATAAACGGAAACAGAAATCCTCCAACCTTCCACTTGGCATAGGGTCGAGTTGGACGGCGTGGTTGCAGGTCGGCGCGGTGGCGTGGGGCTTCTACACGTGGGGCGAGGGCTTCCTTTGGGTTGTTTTGGGCTTCGTGTTCTGTCGTAATATCCTGCTGGGTATTCTTCGGGGGCTGGTTTCTCTCGTGGCTCTCGTCGGTTTCTTCTATTTCCTTTTCACGCACATATTCTAACACATACAACTATGACAAAGTACATTTCATTATCGGACGGCACGACGACGGACACGACCGTGCAGGTAGTCAAAGAGAACCAAATCGTCATCGGTTACGGGCCTTACATGGCGATGAACCGATATGTAGTCTACAAAGTGGAACACACCGACGACGGCTACATGTATCATCTGCTGAACCTCGACACGAAAAAGACAGACCGCACGGACATTCTGCAACCTCTTTCCCGCAAGCACGGTATCGGCCGATACTACGACGACGTGAACCCTCAGTTTATGGACGCTTTCGAGGTGGCATTACTCGTAGAGGAGGCGGAGAAGCAAGCCGCCGAAGAAGCACGGCAGGCCGAGCAGGAGCGGCAGCGTGTGGAGTGCGTCAAGGCTGTCGGGCGCGAACGCTTCGCCGCACTCCTGCCCCCGACGGCAAAGGCCGTCATCGTCGCGGAACTCCGTCAGGACGAGAGCGACCACATGACGGACTACTTCGCCTATCGTACCGTCCGCACCGTCATCTTGGGGTTCTCCTCGCATACGCGGGACTTGTTTTCCGAAATGCGGAAACATGCGTCCAACTTCCACGAAACGGCCTATCTGGCCGAGCCGTGCGAGGAGTACGAACACCGCGAGAAATACTCGATGGGCGCGGGCTACTACCTCGGGCAAAGCAAATACTACGGTTGGATTATCCACAAGTCGCCAATATACAACCGCGAACGGACAATCGAGGATTTCGCCTACATCGCAGGCGACGAAGCCAATATCCGCCTGTCGAACGCGACTGCGGAGCGGTCGGACAAGCGTCCCGAAACGGTCGTGCAGGATGATTTCGTCATCGTGGACTACTCCGACAAGGCGATTGCCGTATTCGGCGATACGAAGCCTATCAAAACGGAGTTATCCGCCCTCGGCGGACGCTTCAACAGCCGACTGACCCACGAGGGGCAGAAGACGGCGGGCTGGATATTTCAAAAGAGCAAGGAGGGACAAGTGCGCCGACTTATCGGCATGAACGAATAGATGTTGAACAAGGGGCGGGAAACCGCCCCGCAAAAGAGACGACTATGGCACGAGAGAATAAAGCAACTGACTATTTCAAGCAGACTATCCGCACCTATTTGGAGCAGCGGGCGGAGACCGACGAACTTTTCGCCGAGCGTTACTCCGACCCGCAGAAGAACATCGACGACTGCACTACCTACATTCTGAACCAAGTGCAGGCGAGCGGCTGCCACGGCTTCGCGGACGAGGAAATCTACGCTATGGCACTCCACTACTACGACGAACCCGACATCGAGGTCGGCAAGTCCATCGACTGCCGCGTGGTAGTCAATCACACCATCGAACTGACCGAGGAGGAGAAACAGCAGGCACGCCGCGATGCCATGAAGCGCGCCGAGCAGGAAGCCTATGCAAAACTTACCCAGCGCAAGCCCGTCGCCAAGAAGCAGACCGGCGCAGACAAGCAGATGAACCTATTATTCTAATTCAAAAGCAGAACACCATGAAACCGAAGACACAGATACAGATAGAGGTCGCACGATTGAGCCGTCGTTTGCCCCATATTACCGAAACGCAGAAAATCCATGCGTTCCGCCACTGCTTCGACCACATCGGCCGCAGGTCGGCAAAGGGCGTCATCTCCTGCACGGAGTGCGGCCACTCGTGGCAGGGCGACGGAGCATTGGCCGACAACCTTTGCGAATGCACCTGCCCGAACTGCGGCACGGAGTTGAAGCTATTGCAGACCCGCAGACGGGTATTCCGCACCATATCTTATTACTCCGTCATTACGACCTGCAAGCAGTATCAAGTCATTCGGTTCTACTATGTCAAGGCGACCCACAAGGTCGGGCAGTCTGCCGACTATTCGATTAACGAGGTCGTGCAACGATGGATTGCTCCCGACGGCAAGGTCGTAACCGTTGCCCGCCCGCGCGCCATGTCGTTTTGCTATTACGATTTGTGGTATCTCTACGGAGATATGGAGGTGCGCGGTAAAAACAACGTCAAAGCCTACGATATAATCCCGTGCGCCACTTATCCGCGCCAGCGTACTATCCCCGAACTGCGCCGCAACGGATTTACGGGCGAGTACCACAATATCCTGCCGTTCGACCTCTTTACGGCCGTCCTTCGCTCGCCGCAGGCCGAAACGCTCTTGAAGGCGGGACAGATTGCACTGCTGTCCTATTATGCGAACCGCCAATCGTGGAATATCGCGAACTATTGGTCGGCAATCAAAATATGCCTGCGCAACGGTTACATCGTATCGGACGCTTCCGTGTGGCGCGACTACATCGACCTGCTCCGGCATTTCGGCAAGGACACCAACAACGCGAAGTATGTTTGCCCCGCTGACCTGCAAACAGCCCATGACCGCCTTGTCGAAAGGAAGCGGGCACGGCAGGAGCGCGTGCAGCTGCTGGAACGCAAACGCCGCGCCGCCGAGGAGGAACAGCAGTATCGCGACCTCAAATCCCGTTTTTTCGGGCTGGTCTTTGTCGATGGCGACCTCTCCGTGCGCGTATTGGAGAGCGTGCAGGAGTTCATCGAGGAGGGCGACGCCATGCACCACTGCGTGTTTACCAATGCCTACTACGAAAAACCGAACTCGCTTATCTTTTCGGCGACCGTCTGCGGCAGGCGTGTCGAAACGGTCGAGGTGGCATTGGATACCCTCAAAGTCGTGCAAAGCCGCGGCGTGCACAACTCGCAGACTGAGCACCACGACAGCATCGTGAACCTCGTAAGGTGTAACATGCCGCAAATCAAGCAGCGAATGACCGCATAACAAACCGCATAAAATACCCTAACTATGAACGTAACGATTGAATCTTTCTTCTGTCCCTATTGCGACGAGGTGGCGGAAATTTT
>RYWP01000110.1 GCA_003979135.1 Alistipes sp. | reverse complement strand
ATGTAAGCTGTTGGTGCGATGGATGAAATGGGGTCGAGGAAAGATTGGGCCATCCAAACGGCGAGGACGGTGTTTTTCTGTCCGAGCGACTGGCCTCCGGCCGCAGGATCGCCATACCGGCGTCCGAGCATACGGCCGACCTTGAATTGAATCAAACACGCGCCCAACGCGACAAGAGCCAACATGATCTCGGTGGTGAACGATGCGTCATGCAGGTCGATGATGAATGCCGTAGTTCGTCCGATGATGACGAATAACGATGTCAACCAAAGGTAAAAAGAGATCTGGCTGTGGTCCCCAATCCATCGAGACCAGTTCGGCGCTAAAAAACGGCAAGCCTGAGCCACGATGAAAGGCATGATAAGCAAGGGGGCCACCCTGCTCAGAATCTGTGCGAACGTACAAACCCCATTGCCCGTAAATGTCAGTACGACAGGCGCCAGCAATGCGATAACCATATTGCACAACAGACTGTATGTGGCCATCGTCGCCACGTTGGCACCCAACATCCCGCCGATGACGACGGCTGCCATAGCGATGGGTGCCAGTATGCAAATCATACCACCCTGCGCGATGATCGGATCAAATGGCAGCAACAACAGATAGACGCCGATGGAAACGATGATCTGAAAGAGCAACAACCAAAAATGAAGCATCGACAGTTTCATTTGATTGGGCTTCACGCGACAAAACGTGATAAAGAGCATCAGAAAAATCAATGCCGGTGTAATCATCTGTTGTGTGGCTTGCTCCAGCGCCGTTATCGGTCGACACAACAAAGCCCCGAAGACCATTGCCGCAGGCATGGCCGCTGTTTTCAGATTTCGATGTAGCGATGCGGGCAGGTGCATAGGGTTTGTTTTTGTGTTATGGCGCTCATTTTACAACGATCTTGAAATTTGCATCGGTTCTTTCAGGCCAGTAATTCCTTGACTTTCGCTGAAATATCCTTTCCATCAGCGCGGCCGGCGAGCTTTTTCGAGGCAATGCCCATCACTTTACCCATCTCTTTCATCGACGTAGCACCTATCTCGGCGATGATGGCCTTGATTTCAGTGGTCAGTTCTGCGGCTGTCAGTTGTTTGGGCAGAAACTCTTGATAGACGGCGACTTGAGCCAACTCTTCATCGGCAAGGTCTTGTCGGCTCTGCTGGATGAAAATCGCCGCGGAATCGCAGCCCTGTTTCGCCAACTTCGAGATGATTTTCAAGACGTCGGCATCGGGCAGTTCGGCAACTTCCGGTCCTGCGGTTTTGGCCTCGATGATGTACTTTTTGGCGTTGCGCAGCGCGCTCAATCGCACGGTATCTTTGGCTTTCATCGCCTCCATGATACCTTTCGAAATCTGTTGTTCGAGTGACATATCGGTTTGTTTTTAAATGATTATCGGTTTGTCAGAAAATTCAGTATGTCGCGCATCAGTCGCTCTCGTTCACGGGCGGTTTGCACTGTTTCGAACGGAAAGCCCATGACGAATGTCCGTCCGCGTCCGGTCGAAGCAATACCGGCTGTTCGACCGGTGTCGGCATAACGCATGACGGCGATTGCCTCATCGCCGACTGGTTGCAGGGCATCGGATGTTTCGACGGCATAATGGTCGGGCCCCAATTCGACGTGGTAACGATATTCGCCGCGTGAGAATTCGTTGGTAGGTGTAGCGACGATTCGCACACGTCCTTGCACAGCAGGTTCGTTGCGGTCGAGTGTTGCGTGCAATACCTGTTCGGCGAATTCATGGTCATTTTTGTCGGCTTCCGAACTTTGTTCTAAATCCGAAAGGACGTAGCTTCCCGATATGAACAGATTGCCGCCGGCATCCGCCAGCTCCCGCAGTGCTTGTTGCATCTCGGGCGTGAACGTGCGGAACTCCGTGCCGCGGGTGCCGCGTCCGGTCGTAGTCGTCCGTTGTTTGCCCAAAATCAAATCCACGGCCGAATAACCCGCGAGCGAAACTTCGTTGCGTTCAATTGCCTTTGCCGAGGTTGAACAGAACGAATAACCGGCCTGCAACGCGGCGTTGCCATGCAGATAGGGATAATCGAATGTGTTACCGCCGATGATATCGGTTTCGTATTCGTTGCGGCAGGCACCGAGTGCGAGGGTGTCGACGTCGCAGCGAGCCATCGAGAGGGCGAACACCTGCTGCTCGCCGACGAATGAAATATCCTGCCGGTCGGGAACGCCTGCGTCGATGCGATTGTAGAATCCGGCCAACGTATCGCAGCGACTGCTGTACGGTGCGCTGATGCGGTCGAATCCATTGACAATCAACAATCGCCCGCGTTCGTTCGGTACACGGCATACGGCAAGTGTTTCGCTCGGGAAACTTTCGCCGCCGTCGTTCACGGCCGTGATGCGGTAACTGTATATCTCGCCTGCCTCCTGCTCGACAGCGCAGGTCGAGGTTTTGACATAACGGCCGTTGTCAAATCCACCGTCGCCCTTGCGCGTATAGACGATATAGCCAGTCGGTGTGGCGGTTGTCTCCAACGTATCAATAGTCGGTGTCCAGCGTAATTGCACTTTGTTCTCGTCGACAAATACGGCGCTGAATGCCTCCACAGGCAAAGGCTGTACGACGTAAGGAGTGCCGTATTGCGAGCTGATGTACCGCAGGATGCCTTTATATACGGCACGGCTGACCGTGAACTTGAAACGCGGGTCGTTTCCGTAACGCATATCGGCGAAATTCTGATGCGAAAGCAATTCCAACAGCATGGTCGGGGCACATGGGACGCGGGCTTCGTAATAGGAGCGATTCCATAATCCTCGGCGATTCCATTCCGGTTCGAATGTGCGGCGAATATCACCGACGATTTGAGTCATCACGATGTCGGTCAGATCGCGCGAGCGGTAGCGGTCGGCACCTCCGACGAATCGACCGTAGTTGTCTTTCGTGTAGAAGATACCCAACGTGCCGATGGTCTCGTCGCCGTCGCGGACACCTGCATCGGAGTGGAATGCCAATGCCAGATCGACCGGAATATGCAGACCGGTCGAATCGGGCAACCGTTCCGATCCCCTCATTAATGCATTGACCCAATGGGCTCGCGACATGTAGTCCTCTTTGTAGTCGTCCAAGTTGTTTTTTGGCGCATAGACCGATTCGTCGAATCCTGCCCATTGAAGCCAATAGCGAGCACCCTCGCAGAAGCGGGGATAGCCGCTCGTCTCCTCAATGTAGACCGTATCGCGCAGCCGCAGCGAATCGGAGGTCGAGCGGATAATATTCCCGAATCCTCCACCGATTTTCACGGCATCGGCCGATACGGTACGGCCGGCTTGGCGGGAAAGATTGGACAATGCGACCACCTCTTGTTCGCCTGCATTGAAGCGGAACTTCCCGAGATGAATCCATGTGCCACCGCCCATCGTCTGATTGACGGAGAATCGGGTTTCGCCGCCTGCATGGTACACCGTATAGTGGGCATCGTCGACGCTATTCGGAGTTTGTTCGTAACTGACATAGACGGCATACTCCCCCGCTTCCGGCAAATCGGCGCGCCAAACGGCTCTGCTTTCGAGACTATCGATCACGCTTTCGGTTCGACGGGTCGTACCTGCGTGAAAGGGATTTTCGCCGGTACGATAAATTTGCTGCAACTGGGCGAAACCGATGCCGCCCATCGTCCAACTACCCTCCTCGCGGTATTGTTCCGGAATGTCGTTGTCGGCAATGGCTTCATTGCGCTGCACGTCGCGTTCTCGGGGAAGCAGTACGCACGCACCGGCATTTTCAAGCATGGGCACCAAATATGGCAGTACATAGCTCTGTGTATAGAGGTCTTCGCACGTTTGCCAAAGTTGGGCCCGCTGCCATTTCCAGCGGTTTTCCTCTTGGTCGAAGTAACGGCCGTGGCTTTGCCACAAGGCGATGTGTCGTCCTCCGAGACCTTTCTGAGGCGATGCGATGGCCGACAGTCGCGTGACCAACGGACGCTCGGACCGATTGACGAATGTGATCGGACGATCTTTTTTC
>RYWP01000109.1 GCA_003979135.1 Alistipes sp. | reverse complement strand
CGTATGCCCATAGAAAAACGCTGGGTAGTGAAGGCGCAAGGCGACCTCGCGACGGCAGCTGCATTGGCTGCCGGTCTGCGGATTTCGCCTGTATTGGCCAATCTACTCGTACAGAGAGGCATAGACACGGTAGAAAAAGCGGAGAAATTTTTTAATCCCCGTTTGTCCGACCTGCATGATCCGTTCCTGATGAAGGACATGGACAAGGCGGTCGAACGAATCGGGGAAGCCGTCCGTAACCAAGAGAAAATCATGGTCTACGGCGACTACGACGTCGACGGTTGTACGGCCGTTGCACTCGTCTATAAGTTTCTGCGCCACATCGGGCACAAAAACCTGATGTTCTACATCCCCGACCGTTATACCGAAGGTTACGGTATCTCGGTCAAAGGAATCGACCTCGCCGCCCGCAAGGGCGTGGGGCTGATTATCGCCTTGGACTGCGGCATCAAAGCCACCGAAAAGGTCGTCTATGCGAAAAGCAAGGGCGTGGATTTCATCATCTGCGACCACCATCTTCCGGCCGAGGAGATTCCTCAGGCCGTAGCCGTTCTCGACCCCAAACGGGTCGACTGTACCTATCCGTTCGACGAATTGTCGGGCTGTGGGGTGGGGTTCAAGCTCGTGCAGGCCTATGCCCAGAAAAACAATCTGCCATTCGACGAAATTACGCCGCTGCTCGATCTGCTGGTCGTCAGCATCGCTTCGGACATCGTGCCGCTGACGGGCGAAAACCGCATTTTGGCCCATTACGGGTTGGTACGGCTCAACCGCGAACCGTCGAAAGGCCTGTTGTCCATCATCAAAATCTGCGGACTGGACAAACATTGCATCACTATCGATGACATTGTGTTCAAAATCGGTCCGCGTATCAACGCTGCAGGCCGCATGCGGATGGACGAGAACGACGAAAACGCTTCGCCGTCGGGCGGCCATGCGGCTGTCGAACTGCTTATCGAGGGCAACGAATCGGTGGCAGAGCATTTTGGACAGGTGATCGACGATTATAACCGAGACCGCAAATCGATCGACCGTTCGGTGACGCAGGAGGCGCACGATTACATCGAAAACAATCCCGAGCTGAAAGCCCGCAAGAGCACGGTGGTTTACAATCCGAAGTGGATGAAGGGTATTGTCGGTATCGTTGCGTCGCGCCTGATAGAGACTTACTATCGTCCGACGGTCGTGCTGACGATGAGCAACGGATTCGTTACGGGCTCGGCTCGCAGCGTGCCCGGATTCGATTTGTATCAGGCTGTGGAATCGTGTTCCGATTTGCTGGAGAATTTCGGCGGACATATGTATGCCGCGGGTCTGACCATGCGGCCCGAGAATGTCGAGGAGTTCACACGGCGGTTCAACGCGTTCGTTGAGGAGAATATCGATCCGCAAATGCTGGTGCCGCAGGTGGAAATTGATGGAGAACTGCTCTTTTCGGACATCACGCCGGCATTCCGGCACGATTTGAATCGATTCCAACCGTTCGGTCCCGGAAACGTCGCGCCGGTATTCGTTACTTACGGAGTAAGCAATAATGGCGAAGCCAAGCTGGTCGGCGCGGAGTGCGAACATCTGCGGATGGATTTGGTGCAGCGACAGAAACCCAATACGCGAATGCAGGCGATTGCGTTCCAGCAGCCGACGCATTACGAATGGGTGCGGTCGGGACGCCCAATCGACGTATGTTATCAGATTGTGGAGAACCACTATCGCGGCATGGTGACGACCCAGCTGCGCGTAAAAGATCTGAAGCCGGTACTCAATTCTTCCGACCGGCATTAGCATTATTCGTCAGGCTCGAGGCGATGGCATTCCGGTTGTCGTGTGTGGGCTTTTCGAATTTCGTGAAAACAAAAAAACAGAATGGAAACACAGTTTCCATTCTGTTTTCGTTTAGGATTGTCGACAGACTCTGTTACATCATGCCGCCCATGCCGCCTGCGGGCATTGCGGGGACAGCCGGTTCGGCCGACTTCTTCTCGGCCAACACGCATTCCGTCGTCAGGAACATCGAGGCGATCGATGCGGCATTCTCCAGCGCGACACGCGATACTTTCGTCGGGTCGATGATACCCGCTTTGAGCATGTCTTCGTACTTGTCGTCGCGGGCGTTGTAGCCGAACGCATCCTTGCCCTCGCGCACCTTGTTGACTACGACCGAGCCTTCGCCGCCGGCGTTGGCTACGATCTGACGCAACGGTTCCTCGATGGCGCGTTTTACGATCTGGATACCCGTCGTCTGGTCTTCGTTGTCGCCCTTCATACCTTCGAGCGCTGCTGTGGCACGGATGTAGGCCACACCGCCGCCCGGAACGATACCCTCTTCGACTGCGGCGCGCGTTGCGGCCAGTGCGTCGTCTACACGGTCTTTCTTCTCTTTCATCTCTACCTCGGTTGCGGCGCCCACGTAGAGCACGGCGACACCGCCGGCGAGTTTGGCCAGACGTTCCTGCAACTTCTCTTTGTCGTAGTCTGAAGTCGATTTCTCGATCGAAGCGCGAATCTGTTTCACACGGTCGGCGATAGCCTCCTTGTTACCGGCGCTGTCGACAACGTTCGTATTCTCCTTGTTGAGGGTCACTTTTGCTGCTGTACCCAGCATGTCGAGCGTCGCATCTTCGATCTTCATTCCCTTGTCGGCCGAGATTACGGTACCGCCCGTCAGGATGGCGATGTCTTCGAGCATCTCCTTGCGACGATCGCCGAAGCCCGGAGCCTTGCAGGCTGCCACTTTCAGCGTGCCGCGCAGTTTGTTGACAACGAGAGCCGACAATGCTTCGCCATCGACATCCTCGGCGATGATGAGCAATGAACGTCCGCTCTGAGCCACCGGCTCCAAGATGCCCATCAACTCTTTCATGGTCGAAATCTTTTTGTCCGTGATGAGGATGTAGGGCTTCTCCAACTGGGCCTCCATCTTTTCGGGATCGGTGATAAAGTAGGCCGAAATGTAACCGCGGTCGAACTGCATACCCTCGACCACTTCGACATGGGTCTCGGTGCCTTTGGCCTCCTCGACCGTGATGACACCCTCCTTGTTGATTTTACCCATCGCCTCGGCGATCAGCTTACCGATATTATGGTCGTTGTTGGCCGAGATGGTCGCTACCTGCTCGATTTTGGCGAAGTCCGTACCTACGACTTGGCTCTGCTTGCGGAGCGATTCGACGACCGTAGCGACTGCCTTGTCGATACCGCGTTTCAGATCCATCGGGTTGGCACCCGCGGTGACATTCTTCAGACCGACGCCGATGATCGACTGGGCGAGCACCGTGGCGGTCGTCGTACCGTCGCCGGCGTCGTCGTTGGTCTTCGAGGCTACCTCCTTGACCATCTGTGCGCCCATGTTGGCGAAAGCGTCTTCGAGTTCGACCTCTTTGGCGACGGATACGCCGTCCTTCGTAATCTGCGGTGCGCCGAATTTCTTGTCGATGATGACGTTGCGGCCTTTGGGGCCGAGCGTGACTTTCACTGCGTTCGACAATGCGTCGACACCCTCTTTCAACAGCTCGCGGGCCTCGACATTGTATTTGATTTCCTTTGCCATGATGGTTCTGATTTACGATTGGTTAGATAATTGCGAAAATGTCCGATTGTTTCATGATGAGATAGTCCGTACCGTCGACCGAAATCTCCTGACCGGCATATTTGCCGTAGAGCACTTGGTCGCCGACCTTGACCTCCATCTTGATTTCCGAGGTGCCCGGGCCCACGGCTACGACTTTGCCGACGAGCGGTTTCTCCTTGGCGGTGTCGGGGATGATCAGTCCGCCGACGGTCTTCTCCTCCGCGGGATTGGGGAGGACGAGCACGCGATCCGATAATGGTTTTACGTTCATCTTTTTACGTTTATTAGATTAATATTGAGTTGTTTCGTTTGCAAGCCCTTGTCACAGGACCGTTATCTGTTTGCACTTCGGGGTGCAACAATCGGTGTGCCAACTCCGATTTGGCAGGTTCGGGCGGTCGGAATGTCACCTGTCGAC
>RYWP01000108.1 GCA_003979135.1 Alistipes sp. | reverse complement strand
ATTTTTTTGCGCTTGCCTGAACCTGCGATTCCGGTTGCGATTCGGATGTCGAAAGCGGTCGGGCGGAATTTTCGAAGTTCGAATTTGTTATGAAGACTTTCTATACCCATGCGCATGTCTGGCGCGACGGACATTTCGAGTCGGGGACGGTTGTCGTCGAGAACGGGCGTATTGCCGCTCCGTGTACGCCTGCTCCAGCGGATGTCTGCGTCGACCTTGGTGGACGCTGGGTCGTTCCCGGGTTGGTCGACGTCCATGTCCATTTGCGCGAGCCCGGGTTTACGCACAAGGAGACCATCGCTTCCGGTACGGCCGCTGCCGCTCACGGAGGGTATACGGCTGTCTGCGCCATGCCAAACCTAAACCCTGCTCCCGATGCGCCCGAGACGTTGGCTTTGGAGCTCGATGCTATTCGGCGCGACGCTGCTGTGCGGGTTTATCCTTACGGGTGTATCACTGTCGGGCAGCGCGGTGCCGGTGAGTTGGTCGACTTCGCTGCTTTGGCGCCTGATGTCATCGGCTTTTCGGATGACGGACGAGGCGTGCAGGCCGACGAACTCATGGAGCGGGCCATGCGGGGTGCCGCTGCCGTCGGGAAGCCTATCGTCGCCCATTGCGAGGTCGACGAACTGCTTCGCGGCGGGTATATCCACGACGGTGCATATTGCCGTACGCACGGGCATCGGGGCATCTGCTCCGAGAGCGAGTGGCGGCAGGTGGAGCGTGATATTGCATTGGCCGAAAAGACGGATTGTCAGTATCATGTCTGCCACGTCTCGACTGCCGAGAGCGTCGAGTTGGTGCGGCGGGCCAAAGCACGCGGTGTGCGGGTGAGTTGCGAGACTGCACCGCATTATTTGCTCTTGTGCGACGAGGATTTGCAGGAGGACGGACGCTTCAAGATGAATCCGCCTTTGCGCAGCCGGACCGACCGCGACGCGTTGCGCGAGGGCTTGTGCGACGGCACCATCGAGGTCATCGCCACCGATCACGCGCCGCATACGGCCGAGGAGAAATCCCGAGGATTGGCCGGCAGTGCGATGGGCATCGTCGGACTGGAATGCGCTTTTCCGGTGTTGTACACCGGTCTGGTCGTGCCCGGGCTGCTGCCGTTGGAGCGGTTGATTACGGCAATGACCGACAACCCCCGCCGGATTTTCTGGCTTGAGGGAGGCTTGCATGTGGGTGATGCGGCCGATTTCACGGTGCTCGACCTCGACGACGAATATGTCATTGATCCGGTGACGTTCCGGTCGAAAGGTCGTGCGACACCCTTTGCCGGGTGGCGGGTGCAGGGCCGGGCCGTGCGGACGGTCGTGGGCGGATGTACGGTCTACGATGCGACGACCGGCATCGGATGATACGGCAGAAGAACAGAAATCAACGAAATTTGAAATAGATAGATGAAACCGTTTACCAAAAAAATCGTGTTGGAGAATGGCCGCGAGTTTTACGGCTATGGCTTCGGCGCCGACCGCGAGGCGGTGCACGAAATCGTCTTCAACACCTCGATGGTGGGCTATCAGGAGATCATCTCCGACCCGTCGTACACCGGTCAGATGGTGGTGATGACCTACCCGCTCATCGGCAACTATGGCACGGCTGAGGAGGACAACGAATCGAAGTTTCCCTCGATTGGCGGCCTGATCGTGCGCGAGTACAACGACATTCCGTCGAATTTCCGGTATACCCGTACGTTGAACGAAGTGTTCGAGGAGTTGGGCATTCCGGGTATCTCGGGCATCGACACTCGTACATTGACCCGCATCATCCGCGACGAAGGTAGCCAGAAGGTGATGATTACCGATGCCGCCACGCCATTGGATGAGGCGTTGGAGCGCATCCGTGCCTGCGAGTTGCCTCACGACCAAGTAGCGCGTGTGAGTTGCAAGAAACGGTGGTTTTCGCGTACGCCCAACCATCGCTTCGATGTCGTTGCCATCGACTGCGGCATCAAATACAACATCATCCATTGTTTGAATGCCCGCGGCTGCAATGTGACGGTCGTGCCGTTCGACGCTTCGGTCGAGGAGATTCTCGCGTTCCGGCCCGACGGCATCTTTCTGTCGAACGGCCCGGGCGACCCGACGGACGTCGAGCCCGTCATCGAGAAAGTGCGGCAGCTGCGCGGACGGCTGCCCATTTTCGGCATCTGCATGGGCCATCAGATGGTCGCGCTGGCCTACGGCGCCAAGACCTTTAAGATGAAGTTCGGCCACCGCGGCGGTAACCACCCCGTGAAGTGCTTGGAGACGGGCAAAATCGAAATCACGAGCCAGAACCACAGCTACGCCGTCGACGCCGACTCGCTCGAGGGCACGGGCCTCGCGCTCACGCACGTCAACCTGCTCGACGGCACGGCCGAGGGCGTGGAGTGCGTGGCCGACGGGGTATTCTCGATGCAGTACCACCCCGAGAGCGCGTCGGGTCCGCAGGACAGCCGCTATCTGTTCAAGAAGTTCACTAAAATCATGGAGGAGCGTAAACATGCCTAAGAGAAAAGACATAAAGAAGGTTCTGGTCATCGGTTCGGGTCCGATCGTCATCGGTCAGGCCGCCGAGTTCGATTATGCCGGTACGCAGGCTTGTCTGGCGCTCCGCGAGGAGGGCTACGAGGTGGTGCTGGTCAATTCCAATCCGGCCACCATCATGACCGACACCCACATCGCCGACAAGGTTTACATGGAGCCGCTGACGCTCGAATACGTCGCCAAAATCATCCGTTACGAGCGTCCCGACGCCATCGTCCCGGGCCTCGGCGGGCAGACGGGTCTGAATCTCGCCGTGCAGCTTGCCAAGAAGGGTATTTTGGCCGAATGTCAGGTCGAGATTCTCGGTACGTCGTTCGAATCCATCGAGCGGGCCGAGGACCGCGAACTGTTCAAGGAGTTGTGCGAATCGTTGGGCGAGCCGGTGTTGCCGTCCGAAATAGCCACTTCTATCGAGGAGGGTGTCGAGGTGGCGGCTCGCATCGGCTATCCTGTCGTGTTGCGGCCTGCGTTCACGTTAGGCGGCACGGGCGGCGGTTTCGCCGACAACGAGCAGGAGCTTCGCGAGTTGATGCGCAACGCCCTGTTCCTCTCGCCAGTGCATCAGGTGCTTATCGAGAAAAGCATCAAAGGCTATAAGGAGATCGAGTACGAAGTGATCCGCGACAGCAACGATACTGCGCTGGCCATCTGCAACATGGAGAACATCGACCCCGTGGGAATTCATACGGGCGATTCGATCGTCGTCGCACCGAGCCAGACGCTCACGAATCACGAATACCAGATGCTGCGCGATTCGGCGTTGAAAATCATCCGCGAGTTGAAAATCGAGGGCGGTTGCAACGTGCAGTTCGCATTGGACCCGCTTTCGTTCAAATATTATCTTATCGAGGTCAATCCGCGTGTTTCGCGTTCGTCGGCCCTCGCTTCGAAAGCTTCGGGGTATCCCATTGCCCGCGTCAGCGCCAAAATCGCCGTGGGTATGACGCTCGACGAAATCCGGCTGGCCAATACGCCCGCCAGCTTCGAGCCGACGTTGGATTATGTCGTGACTAAAATCGCCCGTTTCCCGTTCGACAAGTTCTCCGATGCGTCCAATAAGTTGGGCACGCAGATGAAGGCCACCGGCGAGGTGATGGCCGTGGGGCGTACCATTGAGGAGTCGCTTCTGAAAGCGGTTCGTTCGCTCGAAACGGGCGTCTGCCACATCCATCATCCCAAGTTCGACAACTGGACGACCGAGCAATTGCTCACCTACATCAAGGAGGGTACCGACGATCGGTTGTATGCCATTGCCGAGCTTATCCGGCAGGGAGTCGACTTGGTGTTGATTTACAACAGTACGAAAATCGACCTCTTCTTCCTCGAAAAGTTCAAGAATATCGTCGAACTCGAAAAAAACGTGCGTGAACATCCGCAGGATGCCGAAATCCTGCGCGACGCCAAACGCATGGGATTCAGCGACAAGTATATCGGACGGTTGTGGGGCCTTTCCGAGCAGGAG
>RYWP01000107.1 GCA_003979135.1 Alistipes sp. | reverse complement strand
TCGAATCGTTCATCCAGACCGATGCGGCCGTCAACCCGGGCAACTCGGGCGGCGCACTGGTCAACACGCGCGGCGAACTGGTAGGCATCAACACGCTCATCAAGTCGCAGACGGGCAGCTACGTCGGATATTCGTTCGCCATCCCCGAATCGATCGTCCGCAAAGTGGTGGTCGACCTCAAAGAGTTCGGCGTCGTGCAACGGGCGCTGTTGGGCATCCAGTTCCGACCGGTCGATCAGGATTTCCTCGATAGCGACGAGGGCAAGGATGCCGGCATCAAGAAGATCGGCGGCGCCTATGTAGCCAGCGTATCGGAGGGCGGCGCAGCCTCGGAAGCGGGCATCCGCAAGGGCGATGTCATCATGGAGGTCGACGGTGTGAAAATCACCGAAGCCTCGACCCTTCAAGAGCAGATCGCCAAACACCGCCCGAACGATAAAATCGTTTTATCGGTAAAAAGAGCGGGAAAAATGAAACAATTCGAAGTTACTTTGCGTAATAAAGCCGGTAAAGCCGAATTGGTTACCCGCGAAGATGTGGACGTGGTCGAGGTTCTCGGCGGCAAATTCGCCGACGCAGGCGAGAAACTGTGCCGTCAGTTGGACATTCGCGGCGGCGTGCAGGTGGTCGGCATCAAGGCCGACGGACTGATGGCCCGCGCCCGAATCAAAGAGGGATTCGTCATCACCCACATCAATGACAAACCGGTGCGTTCGCTCGGCGACATGCAGCGCATGACCGACAAAATCCGCTCGATCGACGGAGTTTATCCGACGCGCAACGGAGCAGGTCGGGCTGCCAGCTACACTTTCGTAGAGTAGCACGGCCGGAGGGCGAGCCATTCGGAAACAGGATTTTTCAAGGTATTCGGAACAGATATGCGACAACTAAAAATCACGAAATCCATCACCAACCGCGAGAGCGCCTCGTTGGACAAGTACTTGCAGGAAATCGGCAAGGAGGAGCTCATCACGGTCGAGGAAGAGGTGGAACTTGCCCAACGAATCAAGAAAGGCGACCAAGAAGCGCTCGAAAAGCTCACGAAAGCCAACCTGCGCTTCGTGGTCTCCGTAGCCAAGCAGTATCAGAATCAGGGTCTGAGCCTGCCCGACCTCATCAACGAGGGCAACCTCGGTCTCATCAAGGCGGCAGAGAAGTTCGACGAGACGCGCGGCTTCAAGTTCATCTCCTATGCCGTGTGGTGGATCCGGCAGTCGATTCTCCAAGCATTGGCCGAGCAGTCGCGCATCGTGCGCCTGCCACTCAACCAAGTGGGGTCGCTGAACAAAATCAACAAGGCATTCGCCCGTTTCGAGCAGGAGCACGAGCGCACGCCGTCGCCCGACGAACTGGCTACGGAATTATCGCTTCCGCGCGACAAGGTGACGGATACGCTGCGCGTCGCAGGACGTCACGTCTCGGTCGACGCTCCGTTCGCCGACGGCGAGGACAACTCGCTGCTCGACGTGCTGGTGAACCCTGATTCTCCCAACGCCGACCGCGGGCTTATCAACGAATCGCTCTCGACGGAGGTCGACCGCGCTTTGGAGACGCTCACGGAGCGCGAACGCGACATCATCAAGTATTTCTTCGGCATCGGCTGCTCGGAAATGACGTTGGAGGAGATCGGCGAGAAATTCGATCTGACACGCGAGCGTGTCCGCCAAATCAAGGAGAAAGCTATCCGCCGGCTGCGCCATTCGTCGCGGTCGAAGCTGCTGAAATCCTACTTGGGGTAGTTTTTTATTAAAGGCTGCGCATAATACTCTTCGACCGAAAGTACCATATGCATTGTCTTACTTATTCCGAGCGGCGTATAGTTCTACTGATGCAAGTAACATTATGCGCCGCTTTTTTCGTATCTTGTACATAAAGAAACCTTTTTTCGGACCAACCATGAAACGACTTTTACTGACCCTTTGTCTATCGGTTTTCGGCGTCGCATCGCTCCTCGCAGGAAACTATCCACAGCGAAGCGACGTCCTGTGGGTCACCGTACCCGACCATGCCGACTGGATTTACCGAACCGGTGAAAAAGCATCCGTCGAGGTGCAGTTCTATCGTTACGGTATTCCGCAGGACGGCATAACGGTGCATTACGAACTCGGCGGCGACCTGATGCCAGCCGACGCATCCGGCTCCGTAGTACTGAAACACGGACGTGCCACCATCCCTGTCGGCACGATGAAACAACCCGGATTCCGCGATTGCCGGCTGTCGGCCACGGTCGACGGTACAACCCACCGCCACCACATCAAGGTAGGCTTCTCTCCCGAACGAATCGAACCTTACACCCAGTTGCCCAGCGACTTCAAGGCATTTTGGGACACCAACAAGGCCGAAGCCGCCCGATTCTCGCTGACCTACACCAAAACACTGGCACCCGAATACTGCACAGACCGAATCGACTGTTATTTGGTCAAATTGCTCCTCAACAAACAGGGACAGGCCATCTACGGGTATCTGTTCTATCCGAAAAACGCCGAACCGGGCAGTTGTCCCGTCGTGTTGTGCCCTCCCGGAGCCGGCATCAAGACCATCAAGGAGCCGTTGCGCCACAAGTACTACGCCGAATCGGGCATGATTCGCTTCGAAATCGAAATCCACGGACTGAATCCCACCCTTCCGGCCGAGACGTTCAAGGAGATCAGCAACGCTTTCAACGGACGTGAGAACGGTTATCTGACCAACGGGTTGGAGAACCGCGACAATTACTACATGAAACGGGTTTATCTGGCTTGCGTACGGGCCATCGACCTGTTGACCTCGTTGCCCGAGTGGGACGGACGCAATGTCATCGTGCAGGGCGGAAGTCAAGGCGGTGCCCTGTCGATCATCACCGCCGGATTGGACAGCCGCGTCACGGCTTGTGTCGCCAATCATCCGGCCTTGAGCGACATGGCCGGTTACAAGGCTGGACGCGCCGGCGGATATCCGCATTTCTTCCGCACCGCAGGGATGGATACGCCCGAAAAACTCCGCACGATGGCTTATTACGACGTCGTGAATTTCGCACGCTTCGTCACAGCCGACACCTATCTGACGTGGGGATTCAACGACGACACCTGCCCGCCGACCACGAGTTACGCCGTTTACAACACGCTCGCATGCCCGAAAGAGGCATTAATCACCCCCATCAACGAGCACTGGACATCGGAAGCTACCGAATTCGGCCACTTGGAGTGGATCCAGCGGCATCTGAAATAGAGGGAGGGGGTTATTCGGTCAGCGGCGCTTCGGCCACGACGTAGGTGCTGCCGCCAATGAAAATCATATCGTCGGGTTGCGCCAGTTCCTGTGCCCGATGGATAGCCGCATCGACCGACTCCGCCGTTTCGCCCTGCAGCCCGTAGATGGCCGCTTTGGCCGCCAAATCCGCAGCGGAAAGAGCCCGCGACGTCTGCGCCTGCGTGAAGATGTAGTGCGCATCGTGCGGCAACAAGGGCAGGATGTGCGCCAAATCCTTGTCCTTCACGAACCCGATGACGCAATAGAGTTTTTTGTAGACGGTCTTTTTCAGTTGTTCGGCCACACGCGCGATGCCGTGGGCATTGTGACCCGTGTCGCACACCGTCAACGGCACATCGGTCAGCTTCTGCCAGCGCCCGAGCAGCGACGTATTGGCCGCCGCCTCGCGCACACCTGCGATGAACGCCCGCCGCGAAATGGTCAGCGGCGTCTCCTCGTGCAGGAAGTCGATAGCCGCCGTCGCCGTTACGATATTCTGACGCTGGTAGTCGCCCGCAAGGTCAAGTTCCAGTTCGAACATCCGCCCGTCGCGCACCCGCTGCAACCGGAATCGCTGCCGGCATCCGTCGGCATCGTGCGTCTGCTCCTCGCACCGCACCTCACGCTGCGCATAGACCACTTTCGACTTGTTGTTCGCCGCAATCTGTTCGAAGACCGGATTGTAGCGTTCGTCCTCCTCGCCGATGACCACCGGTATGCTCTTCTTGATGATGCCCCCCTTTTCGGCTGCAATTTTCTGCAACGTATCGCCCAGC
>RYWP01000106.1 GCA_003979135.1 Alistipes sp. | reverse complement strand
AGATGTGTATAAGAGACAGTCTACGGGCCGTTCGCGATGGAGAACGACCTTCAGATAACGGCCGTCGAGCAGAACGGCGAAGTCGCCAAGACGCTCAAAACGGGCCGCACGGGCGGCCTGCCGTTCATCGGAAAGGGCGAATACCGCACAACGTTCGAACTGCCCGATACAGTCGGCAAACACGTGACACTCGTTTTCGACGGCGCGATGAGCCATGCCCGCGTGCGGATCAACGACCAAGAGGTCATCTATTGGCCCTACGGCTACAATTCGTTCTACGTCGACCTCGACGGCATCGTCCGCCCGGGAGAAAACGCGTTGCAGGTCAATCTGGAAAACCGCGAACGCCAGTCGCGCTGGTACCCTGGTGCCGGTCTCTATCGCAACGTGCGGTTGGTTGTCACCGACCGCGTGCACATTCCTGTGTGGGGCACCTACGTGACGACACCCCATGTGACGGACGAATACGCCTCGGTACGGCTCGAAATAACCGTCGACGGCACGACGAAAGGCCAGCGCGTCGACGTCGAGACCGAAATCAAGGATGCGACGGGCGCCGTCGTTGCGAACAGCCATTCGACGCTGGTCGCCCACGGACAACACGAAGTGCAACAGTTCATTGTCGACCGCCCGCAGCGCTGGTCGCCCGAACAACCCTATCTCTATACGGCGACGACGCGGCTGCTGGCCGACGGACGGGAAGTCGACCGCTACGACACCCGCTTCGGCATCCGCAAATTGGAATACATCCCGCACAAAGGCTTTTTCCTCAACGGCAAGGCAACGAAATTCAAGGGAGTATGCAACCACCACGACCTCGGGCCACTCGGCGCGGCGGTCAACACGGCAGCGCTGCGTTATCAGATCGAACTGCTCAAAGAGATGGGTGCGAATGCCATCCGCACGTCGCACAACATGCCGGCCCCCGAGCTGGCCGCACTCTGCGACGAAATGGGCATGATGCTGATGATCGAGCCCTTCGACGACTGGGGGCAACGCCCGAAATCGCCCAACGGCTACGGCGCCGTCTTCGACGAATGGGCCGAACGCGACATCACCAACATGGTGCAACAATACCGCAACCATCCGTCGGTGGTCATCTGGTCGATCGGCAACGAGGTTCCCTCGCAAGGGAGCCCCGAGGGTATCCGCGAACTGCTGATGCTGCAAAATCTCGTCCATGCGCTCGACCCGACGCGTCCCGTCACCTGCGGCATGGACCGTCTCGGCGTGCTGAAAAACGGATTCGCAGCGACGCTCGACATCCCGGGCTTCAACTACAAACCGCAGCACTACGAAGAAGCCTATGCGAAGCTGCCGCAAAAACTGGTTCTCGGCACCGAAACCGCCTCGACCGTCTCGTCGCGCGGCATCTACTACTTTCCGGTAGAATACCACGACCACAAGATGGTCTACCACCTGCCCGAAAACCAATCGTCGAGCTACGACAACGAATCGGCAACATGGTCGAATCTTCCCGACCTCGATTTCGCGATGGACGACGACAAGGAGTTCGTAATCGGCCAGTTCGTCTGGACGGGCTTCGACTATCTGGGCGAGCCGACCCCCTACGACACGAATGCGTGGCCGAACCATAGTTCGTTGTTCGGCATCATCGACCTCGCGTCGCTGCCCAAAGACCGCTACTATCTCTATCGGTCGAAGTGGAACGAAACCTCGCCGACGCTCCACGTGCTGCCCCACTGGAACTGGCCGGGCCGCGAGGGCAAGGTAACCCCCGTGACCGTTTACACAAGCTATCCGAAAGCCGAATTGTTCATCAACGGCAAAAGTCAGGGCCTGCGCCAAAAGAACGATTCGACCGTTCAGCACCGCTACCGGCTGATGTGGACCGATACGCGCTACGAACCCGGCGAAGTGAAAGTCGTAGCCTACGATGACTCGGGCAAAGCAGTAGCCGAACGGATCGTCCGCACAGCGGGCAAGCCCCATCACTTGGTCATCACGCCGAACCGGACGGAACTGACGGCCGACGGCGAAGATCTGGTCTATTTCACCATACGGATTGCGGACAAAGCGGGCAACATCGTACCGACGGAGCGCCGCGAAGTACGCTTCACGGTAACGGGCAACGGTCGGTTCCGCGCCACGGCCAATGGCGATCCGCGAAGCCTGCGTTCGTTCCAGCAACCGCAGATGGATCTGTTCAGCGGTGCGGCAACGGCTATTGTGCAAGCAGGCACGGAGCCGGGCACGCTGCGATTCACCGCAACGACCCGCGGCGTGAAACCGGCCACGGCGACCATCACGGTAAAATAAACGATTCGGGCCGGCGAGAAGCCGGCCCGAATCGTATTCGACAAAACACTCAATCTTTCACGCACCGCAGCGAAGCCGCGATACGATCGACCGGCAACGCATGGATATTCGTCGTCGAAGTGCCCTGCAAACGCAGGTAATTCACTCGTCCGTCGGACAACACCGTCGAACTGATCAGATAGATTTTCGACGAATTGAATACCGGCGGGTAATCGTAGTCATCCAGCGGTTGATAGTACCCCGCTTTGGCAAAGAAGTCGCGCGGAACGACTGCAGCCAGTTCCGCCAACTCCGCACTGGTCGGAACACGCCATCCGTCGGGACAGATACCCTGCACCACAGTAGTGCTGTTGGGTTTCGGCAACTTTCCCCCGACCGCCGTCTTATAACGGTACAACAACCCCAACGACGCGACACTGTTCCGTTCGTCGTTCGGATAGAAATAATCGTCATAGGGCACTGCACCGACAGGCGCATAACGCAAATTCTCGGTCATCCATTGCTTTCCGTTTATGGTTTCGATGCGATAGGTTTCCCCTTCGTAAGTCAAAACAGTCGACGGATCGGAGCCCTCACCGCCACCCGTACCGTCACCGTTGCCATCATCGCCGATCGAACCGGCATACCCCCAATCCACGATGTCGCCGTCCAACACCAACTCGAACCGCGCATCCGAAGTCAATGCTACGCGCAACTTATAAGATTCGCCATAGGCCAGCGGCGCCCCGTGAATCGTGCGCATCCGATCGACGCCGTCTTCGGTACGGATACGGACGGTCATATCGTTCCGCTGCGGCACCAAAACGACCTGATAACGTTCATCCGGCACAGCGCAATACGCCAGCACGTCCGACGGCGGCGTTCCATAGACCGGCTTCGCCGAAAGTGTCCGGAAATCGACCTGAGCCGTCGGAATGAATCCGCCCACGGAGACCTCCGTAATCGGCTGTCCGCTTCGGTTGTCGATCAGAATGTCGAGTTCGGCGAAGAGATGATAAAAAAGCAACTCGATCGGATAGAACGAAGGCAGGAATCCAGGCAGGAAAGCCCCCAGCAGATCCGACGGCCCGCAACCGCCGCGTTGGTCCGTAGCGATGGAGAATCGATAGGGAACGCCATCCGACTGATAGGGATAATAGGCCGCAAGCGTCGCGGGCATATCCGTATCGACGCTCCAAGATGCACCGGCCGTCGAAAAAACATGGCCGTCGAACGTAAGCGGCAAGTTATCGATATACGATGCACCTTCTTTCCCGACGGTGAGACCGATGACATCCTTTGGTTCGAAAAGTCCGTCGGCCGAACGGGAATTCATCTTCGGGACAATCCGGATTTCGGAAAATTCATGCGCATCGTCGGCAGAACGGGCGCATCCCGCCAACAACAGGATGGAAGCCAAAATAAGGAGATGTTTCATGATGCAAATCGGAAAAAGAATTTCTGTTCGTTGCGGAAACCGCCATACAAATATAATCCAAAAATCCGATTTTGCAACAGTTCGCACAGCCGCATTTCCATCCGAAAGTCGCTTTCCGACATAATCGGGCCTTTCTTGAACAAACCGTTTTCCGATTCCCGCTTTCGGTCTTTCGGGTGTGATTCAGATAAGAAAAGCCTCTGCTTTTCAGCAGAGGCTCTCGGAAAAATGGTTAGTCGGGGTGACTGGATTCGAACCAGCGACCACACGCCCCCCAGACGTGTACTC
>RYWP01000105.1:3583-3999 GCA_003979135.1 Alistipes sp. | reverse complement strand
TCCTTCGACCGAGGTGCGCGACGAACTGCCGTCGACCTTGATGTAGCCCTCAGCATCGAGTTCCAGTTGGTCGGCGAAGAGTTCCGTGTTGGGGTGATGGCCGATGGCGAGGAAGAATCCCGCAATTTCGATGCGGCGTTCCGAGCCGTCGTGTTTGCGCAGCAAGGCGCCCGTGACACCGCTGCCGTCGCCCAAAATCTCACCGGTGGTGTGTTCGAACAGCACCTCGATGTTGGGGGTGTTGAAGACCCGTTCCTGCATTGCTTTCGAAGCGCGCAGATAGGGCTTTCTTACGATCATGTAGACATGTTTGCACAATGAGGCGAGGTAGGTGGCCTCCTCGCACGCCGTATCGCCGCCGCCCACGACCGCAACGTCGCGTTTGCGGTAGAAAAACCCATCGCACGTGGCACATG
>RYWP01000105.1:0-3573 GCA_003979135.1 Alistipes sp. | reverse complement strand
GCGCTGACGCCCTGTCCGCGGAACTTGGTTTCGGAGGGCAGTCCCAGATATTTGGCCGAAGCGCCCGTGGCAATGATGATGCTTTCGGCGCACAGTTCCTTTTCACCGTCGATGACGACGTGGAATGGACGCGACGAGAGATCTACTTGGGTAATGGTGCCCGTGCGGAGGTCGGCGCCGAAGCGTTCGGCCTGACGCCGCATGTCGGCCATCATCTGCGGGCCGTCGATTCCGTCCGGATACCCCGGGAAATTTTCGACCGTAGTGGTGGTGGTCAGTTGTCCGCCGGGTTCGATGCCTTCATAGAGTACAGGGGCGAGGTTGGCGCGTGCCGTATAGATGGCGGAGGTGTAACCCGCCGGCCCGCTGCCGATAATCAAGACTTTTTCTTAAAAAATGCCGGAAAGAAAAATCCGTCCGAAAACACAAAGTCATACCTTAATTATATATGGGGACTTCGTTCGATTTTTTCTTCTGCGGTTCGGCAATCTCGTCTTTTATCCGTATCTTTGACTGCATAAACCGCAAACAGAAGATGTCCCGACTGAGAAATCCGACCGCATCCGAAATCGCCGCGCTCGAAGCAGCAGGCGTCACGGCCGAAGCATGGTCGCAGGTCGTCGTAAACGACGACTTCGACCCGTCGCAACTGCAACAATGCCGCCTCGAAGGCTCGATCGAACTGGCATCCGGCGCCCGCATCCGGCGCTCGTGCGTCCGGAACTACCGGATCGGCGAAAATTCGCTCATCGAGGATGTTACCGCACTGGAATGCCGCCGACGCAGCACGTTCGGCAATGGCGTCGGCGTAGCGGCCATCAACGAATGCGCAGGCCGGACGGTCCGGATGACGGCCGACCTGTCGGCGCAGATCGCTTATCTGATGGCGGTCTATCGCCATCGTCCGCAACTCATCGCCACGCTCGAACGCATGACCGAAGCATACGCCGAAGCCCACGCTTCGGAGATGGGCGAAGTGGGCCGCGACTGCCGCATCGTCGGGGCACGGTTCATCCGCGAAGTCCGCATCGGCGACAACGTGACGGTCGACGGTGCGTCGGCCCTTGAAAACGGCACGATCTGCGGCGGGACCCGTATCGGCGTCGATGTCAAAGCCTACGGATTCATCTGCGCTGAAAATGCACATGTCGACAACGGCGTGACGCTCGAAAACTGCTTCATCGGCGAAAGCTGCATTCTCGACAAAGGATTCACAGCCTCCGAATCGCTCTTTTTCGCCAATTCGCATTGCGAAAACGGCGAAGCAGCGGCCATCTTCGCAGGGCCCTACACGGTATCGCATCACAAATCGTCGCTGCTCATCGCCGGCATGTTTTCGTTCTTCAACGCAGGCAGCGGCGCAAACCAAAGCAACCACCTCTTCAAAAGCGGCGCCGTCCATCAATCCATCCACCTGCGCGGCTGCAAGTTCGCATCGGGCGCCTACGTCATGTCGCCCGCTATCGAAGGTGCTTTTACGATGGTGATGGGACACCACGCCGCACACCACGACACGACGGACTTTCCGTTCTCCTATCTGCTCGAAAAAGAGGGGCATTCCGTGCTGATGCCCGGGGCCAACCTCACGAGCTACGGCACGGTACGCGATTTGGCGAAGTGGCCGGCCCGCGACCGCCGAACAGTAAAGCGCGACGTCATCGATTTCGAGGAGTACAACCCCTATGTCACGGGCGCAATGCTTCGGGCTGTCGACCTGCTGCACCGCATGGAGGAACAGGACCCAAAAGCGGAAAACTATATCCATAATCGGGTGCAGATCCGAGCATCGGCGGTTCGCCGGGGCATCGGATTGTACAACAAAGCGATCGTCGCATCGCTGGGTGCGATGCTTGCCCAAGGCACCACGTCCGAACGATACGACGGCAGCGGCCGCTGGCTGGACATCGCCGGACAATACATCGCCAAACGTGAAGTCGATCGCATCGTCGAGGCCATCGAGCAAGGAGTACTGACCGATTTCGCAGCAATCGACAACCGGTTCCGCGTCTTCGACCTCCACTACGACGACTATGCCCGCAGTTGGGCCGAAAGCGTCTATACCGGTATGCTGGGCCACACGCCGACCCGCGAAGAACTAACCGACGCCATTACGGCTGGCGAAAACACACGAGCGACCCTGCGCCGCACGACCGATGCCGACCGCGACCGCGACTGCTCGACAGAGATGTCCGTCGGCTACGGAATAGACTGCGACGACGAAACGGAGCGACAAGCCGACTACCGAGCTGTCCGCGGACTGGAATGACCGGCGCCCCGAACGACGCGGAGAAGCACCACCACTACGAACCGAACAAACAGAAACCGATGTATACCCAAAGTATCACCCGAAATCACCGCACGGCATTCGTGCTGTTGATCGACGCCTCGGGCTCGATGTCCGAGGAGACCACCTACGGCGGTCGCCGGATGACCAAAGCCCAAGCGGTCACATCCATCACCAATGCGCTGCTGTTCGAACTCATCGAACGAGCCCGACGCGACGACGGCGTACGCAACTACTACGACATAGCCGTATTCGGCTATTCGGGCGACGACGAGGTTTGCTCGTTGCTTCCGGACGGCCGCGAATCGCTCACGATCAGCGAACTGGCCGCCTGCAAGGCGACCATGCACACCGAAGTGTTCCCTTGCCGGCTGCCGAACGGCGACATCTCGCTGCGCGAACTTCCGTCGCCGCAATGGATCGCCACGAAAGCGGCAGGCCAGACTCCGATGTGCGAAGCGCTGCGGAGGGCCCGTGATTTCGTGGCGGCGTGGTGCGCCGACCCTACCCATGCGGAGAGCTTCCCGCCCGTGGTCTTCAACATCACCGACGGCGAAGCCACGGACTGCGAAGATGACGAACTGCTGGCCGTATCCGACCAGATCAAGGCACTCCGCACGGCCGACGGGCCGGTGTTGCTGATAAACATCCACATCTCGAACTGCGACGACAGCCGCACTATCTTCTTTCCGTCAGCAGACGAAGCCGACTATCCGAACCGCTACGCATCGCTGCTCTACGAATGTTCGTCGGAGATGCCGCGCGTCTTCGACGACGCCATTCGCGAAGCCAAAGGCCCCGGAGCCCTGCCGCCGTTCCGCGGCATGAGTTTCAACGCCTCGGCCGCCGAACTGGTCGCCATGCTCAATATCGGTTCCATCAGCATCAAAACCGAATAAGCCATGATACCGACCATCCGAATTTTCACGCAGGCGCTGCTGACGCCCGATCTCTCGTTCGAAACCCTCGGCGATGCCCGTGCCGTCCTCGGAGCGGACGGACTGCCCGTATTACGCCGCACGACCCGCTTCGTCGAAGCCGAAATCGAATGGCGCGGCACACGTCATCTCCTCTCACTGCCCCTCAACCCGTCGGCAATGTTCCGCATCGAACGCACGGCGACAGCTCTCCGCAAAATCAACTGTCCGGCGTTGACCGAATACCGCATCCTACCGCACGAACTGCACTGGCAGGATGCTTACAGCAATCTGCAAATCAGTGATTTAGTGCTGCAACCCATACCATCGGGGGGGGGGATTTTCAGATATCCCTGTCTCTTATACACATCT
>RYWP01000104.1 GCA_003979135.1 Alistipes sp. | reverse complement strand
GACTATGAAATCGGTGAAAGATTTCGCTGCACGGCAGCTCTCGAAAACGGAAATGAACAACGTAAAAGGCGGCATGCGGACGGAGTGTCTGATGGAGTTGCCGGATGGTACAATTATCAATTTTGACATTATTTCGCGAGAAGACTATCAGAATGTCGAGCGCGAAATGCAAAAGGCTTACGAGGGTATCGGAGCCGTATCTTGCCAGCCTTGGATTTTAAACTGAAATGTTTCAAGAGGTGGGCTTTGCTCTCCTCTTGATTGAAATTGTTTTTAATGAGATACGCAATATTTCTGACAGCTTGCCTGTTTGCCGGATTTTGTTTCGGGCAAAGTCCGGAAGAGCGGAAACGCTTGCTCGATCCTCGCAATTATGCGAACGGAATGACTTTCGTCGATGACGCGGAATTGCAGATTCGCGGTTCGGATATTTCGAAGTATACGGTTCTCGATACGGCCTGGCTCGTTGCGCTGTATCGGTATAGACACCCTTATTCCTCCAAACGGAGAAAGGAAGACGGCGAACGTATGAAATTGGAAATCGGCAAGCGAATAACCGCATTTTATAGTCGCGATCTATATGAAACAGATTCGCTTTACACAATTTATAATCGCGGAATAAGTGCGAATAATTGTGCTTGTATGGTGTATGCCAGACGAGAGCAAGGATATTTTGAGGTAATAAACCGAATGCCGTTCCGTTCCGACGCAGCTATTCTCGTTGAAGATTCCGACATGCCAGAATGGCGGATCGGGACGGAGGAAATGATTATACTCGGTTATCGATGTCTGCGGGCAACGGCATTTTATTGTGGTCGCGAATGGGTCGTTTGGTTCACGTATGAAATTCCCGTTGCGGCCGGTCCGTGGAAACTTTGCAATTTACCCGGGCTGATTCTCAGAGCGGAGGACGGCACGGGGGATTATATATTTGAATGTGAAGCTTTGCAACATGACAAATCCTTGATTCGTAAATATGAATGGCATTATACGCGGATGAAAAAGAACGCATGGCTGGCTTTTGAAAAAAGAATGTACACAGCTCCGTTTTCGTTATTCGGAGAAAATACGCTTATAATCAGCGGTAAAAAAGGAGGCCGGCTGGACGACACTTGGACGATCCCTTATAACCCTATTGAACTGGAATAGCTATGCCGCAACGAGATAATTTTTACAGCGAGGAGGTTCAGGCCATCATGGGCAAGGCTCCGGCGTGGGTGGTGCGCTGGGGCATCACGGTTGTGCTGGCTATTTTTGTCGGCATTCTTGTCGGATGCTGGTTCGTCAAGTATCCCGACTTGATCGAGGCTCCGACTTCCATTACAACCCTGAATCCGCCGGCCGACCTCGTCGCACGTTACGACGGACTGATCGACACTTTGTGCGTCTGCGACGGAGAGCAGGTCGAGAAAGGGTGGCTTATTGCCGTGCTCCGTAATGCCGCTTCGTGGCGCGATGTAGAACGCTTGTCTGCTCGTCTTACGGCAGCTGAATCCCTGCCTTTGGCTGAATTGGCGGCTATCGCATGGCTCGACGAAGCATACCGGCTCGGAGAGTTGCAGAACACCTTTGCCGATTTCCAGAACCGATGCCGCGACTATCGGCATTATCTCGCTGTCGACAACATCGCCCAGAAGAAGCAGTTGCTCTCCCGACAGATCGCCAAGAACCGCGAATATTACGCCAAACTCGAAAGGCAGCGGCGTCTGTTGATAAAAGACCTCGACTATGGACATCGCATGTTGGAGCGCGATTCGCTGTTGCTCGCCGATGCCGTCATTTCTTCGGCAGACTTCGAGACAACGGCGCAAAACTATCTCTCCAAGCAGAACTCCAAAGCCGGATTCGACGCTTCGCTCACCGCGACCGAACTGCAAATAATCCAGGCAGAGCAGCAAATCGTCGAGCTCTCCATCCAGCGGGAGAACGAAATCGCGGAATACGAACGCAGCCTTACCCAAAGTTATCAGCAGCTCGTGGCTCAGATCGCCCAGTGGAAGCAGCAGTATGTCTTGGAGGCTCCGGCGGCAGGCCGGGTAACATTGATGAATTATTGGAGCAAGAACCAGCATGTCGCCGTGGGCGATAAAATCGCCAGCATCGTTGCCGACGGTACGACCGAGGTGATCGGACGCCTGCAAATTCCCTCGGCCGGCTTCGGTAAAGTGAAAAACGGACAGACCGTCAACGTGAAGCTCAACGGTTATCCTTATATGGAGTTCGGAGTGCTGCGCGGACGTATCCGGTCGTTGTCGGCCGTTCCCGAGCAGGTGCAGACAGCGAACGGTACAGCGATCGTCTATCTCGCCGAGGTCATTTTTCCGGAGGGTATGACTACGACTTACAAGCGCGAGCTGCCGATGATTCAGCAGATGGATGGTTCGGCCGAAATCATCACCGACGACATGCGGCTCATCGAACGCTTCGTCCAACCAGTCGTTTCGCTTTTCAAAAACCGGTAATGCCATGCGTTCACTGCTTGTTTCATTCATACTGCTCGCATCTGTCGCCGGGCATGCACAGGAGCGGTGCTGGACGTTGGACGAGTGCATCGCCTATGCTTACGAGCACAATATCGACATCAAGGCGCAGGAACTTGCGGCTGAGGAGAAGCGCATCGCACTTTCCGAGTCGAAGTGGAGCTTTGCGCCCGACATTTCAGCGTCGGGCAGTTATTCGCTTTCGACGGGCCGTGTGCTCGACCCTACGACCTACGAGTTCGTCGAGCAGCAAACCGTCGGCGGCAACAGCACTTCCATAGGGGCGAACATAACCGTATTCAGCGGCCTGCGGAACATATACAACCTCAAACGGGCCAAACTCGACCTCCGTTCGTCGCTGCTGGCCGTAGAAAAAACGCGCAACGATGTACGGCTGAATGTTACGGCTTATTATTTGGAAATTTTGTGTGCTGAGGAGACGATCCGCGATGCCGAACAAGTTGTCTCCGAACTGAAAGTGCAGGAGGAAAAAACGGCGAAAAAAGTCGAAGCACACAAAGGCACGATGGCCGATCTGCTTCAAATCCAATCGCAGTTGGCCGATGCTGAGAACGACGTATTGACGGCCCGCAATAACTACGACATTTCGCGGCTGAACCTTTGCCAACTGCTCGAAATCGATGATTATACATCGTTCCGCACGGCAGCCCCCGATGTTTCCGAACTTGTCCGCAATGGTATGGCGGACGAACCGGCAGCTATTCTCGATGCTGCACAGTCGCTGCCGGAAGTAGAATCGGCGCGTGTCGGCATCGATCTCGCTCGTCGCAGCCTGCAAATCGCACGGGCAGCCTATTGGCCGACCATCTCGCTTTCGGCAGGTTATGGTTCCAGTTATTCGGACGCCCGGCAGAAAATGTTCCAGAACGCGGACGGTACCTATCGTTATGAGGCTTATCCGTTCTTCGAGCAGTACAAGGACAACGCGAGCAGCTATGTGTCGCTGTCGCTCAATATCCCGATATTCGGCAAACTCACGACCCGCAAAAACGTACTGCGCCAGAAACTGGCTATCCGGCGGGCGGAATATGCATTGCAAACCGTCGAGAAACAGGTAGCCAAAGAGGTTACGCAGGCGCTGATCGATGCCCGCACGGCATGGGCACGCTATCTTGGAACGCAACGCTATGTTGCATCGGCCGAAGAAGCGGCCCGGCAGGTCGGCCGCAAATACGACCTCGGCGTAGCGACCGTCACGGACTACAACGCAGCCCTTACGGCACAAGTCAAAGCCCGGTCGCAACTTCTGCAAGCCAAATACGAATATCTGTTCAAAATACGGACGCTCGAATACTATCGCAACGAATAAGCCGGGAATTATGAAAGGTTCCAAAATCCTCGATAAGTGCGGCTTTATCGTATTACTCCATTCATCGCTTGACACGCAATTCACCATGCAGGAACAAATGCTGCTGGACTTGGAGTACGACCGTTTTCTTTTTCGGTACTTGTCAGGTACACCGAATAAGACACCGCGAATATGCCTCGAAATGCACTTTCGTTCTATTGGCCTGAAAATAAAATTTCCTGTAAACCAATCGTTTACAGGAAATTGCCTTTCTTTTCATTGTACTTTGGCGGAGAGAGAGGGATTCGAACCCCCGGTACAGTTGCCCGTACACCGCATTTCGA
>RYWP01000007.1 GCA_003979135.1 Alistipes sp. | reverse complement strand
TTTTTTTTGCTGGCGCTTGTGTTTTCCGTGAGCGTCGGCGCTGCGGAGTATAAGTTGTGGTACGACACTCCGGCTCAAGTGTGGACTGAGGCTTTGCCGCTTGGCAATGGTCGGCTCGGTGCAATGGTCTATGGCAATCCGGAAGTAGAACAAATCCAACTCAACGAAGAAACTATATGGGCCGGAGGTCCCAACAACAATGCGAATCCCGATGCCAAGACATGGATTCCGCGGATACGCGAAGCGGTGAATGCGGGCCGTTACCGTGAAGCGCAGGATTTGGCCGGAACCTATGTCAAATCGCGCACTAATCAAGGGATGCCCTATCAATCGTTCGGTGATTTGCGGATCGGTTTCGCGGGACATGGCCGTTACGAGGATTATTATCGTGAATTGAGCCTCGACTCGGCGCGTGTCGTCGTGCGTTACAAAGTCGACGGTGTTACCTATACGCGCGAAACGTTTACGTCATTTGTTGACCAAGTGGTCGTGACGCATATCTCGGCCGATCGTCCGGGGCACATTTCGTTCAATGCCATGTTTACATCGCCACAACCGGATGTGGTGATAGCTTCGGAGGGTGATGCAATCACGCTGAACGGTGCTGGTATGAAACACGAGGGATTGAACGGTGTTATCAAGTTTCAAGGGCGTGCGACGGTGCGACACAATGGTGGGCATTTGCTGTCGCGCGACGGGGTGCTTTCGGTCGAGAATGCGGACGAAGCGACGATTTATGTCTCGATAGCGACCAATTTCAATAATTATAGAGATGTATCCGGAGACTGTGCGGCTCGTGCGAACGAATATCTTGCTGCTGCCTTGCAAAAAACGTTTGCCGAGATGAAAAAGGCCCATGTCGACAGTTATCGTCCGCAGATCGAAACATCGTCGCTGTATCTCGGTCCGAACAAGTACGCCGATGTCCCTACCGATGTCCGTATCGCACGGTTCAAGCAGTCGGGTGATGCCCATTTGGTGGCGACCTACTACAAATTCGGTCGTTATCTGTTGGTGTGCAGTTCGCAGCCGGGTGGTCAAGCTGCGACCCTGCAAGGAATTTGGAACGATAAACTCCTTCCGTCGTGGGACAGCAAATATACCACCAACATCAATCTCGAAATGAACTATTGGCCGGCAGAGGTCACCAACCTCGCGGCACTTAACGAACCGTTGTTCCGGTTGATACGCGAGGTGAGCGAGACAGGTGCCGAAACGGCCCGCATTATGTACGGCGCTCCGGGCTGGGTGTTGCACCATAACACCGATATTTGGCGTGTTACGGGTGCCATCGACAATGGGGCGGCCGGTATGTGGATGTCGGGTGGTGCATGGTTATGCCGCCATCTGTGGGAGCATTACCTCTACACAGGCGATAAAGAGTTTTTGCGCGAAGTATATCCGATTATGAAAGGGGCGGGCGAGTTTTTCGACGCTACGATGGTCTACGAACCGGATCACGGATGGCTGGTCGTCAGCCCGAGCAGTTCGCCCGAAAATTCCCATGCCGACCACCGTGCTACTACGGCCGCCGGTTGCACGATGGACAATCAACTCGTTGCCGAGTTGTGGAACAACATCATTGCTGCAACGGAGGTACTCGGTTGCGATCGAGAGTTTGCCGCGCATTTGTCGAAACGGGTGCGGGAACTGCCTCCGATGCAGGTGGGTCATTGGGGACAGCTTCAGGAATGGATGTACGACTGGGACAATCCCGATGACAAACACCGTCATGTGTCGCATCTATATGGCCTCTATCCGAGCAATCAGATTTCTCCGTTCCGCACGCCCGAATTGTTCGATGCGGCGCGAACATCGCTCGTTCATCGCGGTGACCCTTCGACCGGCTGGAGCATGGGGTGGAAAGTATGCCTTTGGGCGCGGATGCTCGACGGCGACCATGCCTACAAGCTGATTACCGACCAGCTCACATTGGTGCATCAAGGCGAAAAGCAGGGTGGAACCTATCCCAATCTTTTCGATGCGCATCCGCCTTTCCAGATTGACGGCAATTTCGGATGCACGGCCGGTATCGCCGAGATGCTTATGCAGAGCCACGATGGATTTATCTATCTGTTGCCCGCTTTGCCGACTTTGTGGCCGGAGGGTGAAGTAAAAGGACTGCGGGCCCGGGGCGGTTTTGAAATCGACATGGTGTGGTGCAAAGGTTGTGTCGAGCGGTTGACAGTCAGGTCTACGATCGGGGGTAATTGCCGGTTGCGGTCGGCAGTGCCGTTGAAAGGGAGCGGCTTGAAGCGAGCGAGAGGCGAAAATCCCAATTCCTTTTTTGCACTCTGCGACGGTCTTCGGCCGATAATCGATCCGGAGGCTACGCTCAATGCCGTAGAACTCGAGTCGGGTTATCTTTATGATCTCCCGACCGAGGCCGGTGCGACCTATCATCTGATCGGAAAATAGTTCTGCAATGCAAAAGAAAAAGGCTGATAATCTGACGATTATCAGCCTTTTTCTTTCTTGGTGAACCCGCTGGGGCTCGAACCCAGGACCCCAACATTAAAAGTGTTGTGCTCTACCTGCTGAGCTACGGATTCTCCGTGTGCCAAAGGAAGCGATTCTTCCGTTTAGCGGTGCAAATATACGGATTAAATTTTAATTTACAAGATTTCGGCCGTTGTTTTTGCGAAATTTTTGCAAATCCGAAATTAAAGCGATACTTTTGTAACATATTATTAGGGGATTGCCGTGCGAATCGTGGTCTTGTAATGGATGAATGTTCGGTCGGGATCTCGATAAAAAACGCTAAAACTGAAAAAAGATGTGTAGAGCTTTGATTATAGGAGCCGGAGGTGTCGGAACGGTCGTTACGCAGAAGATTGCGGCCAACCCTGCCTTTTCGGATGTGATGCTGGCCAGCCGTACCAAATCGAAATGCGATGCCGTGGCTGCGGCGATCGGAGGCAACCGTGTCAAAACCGCGCAGGTCGATGCCGACAGTGTGGCGGAATTGTGCGAATTGTTCCGGTCGTTTCGGCCCGATATCGTTGTCAACGTGGCCCTTCCGTATCAGGATCTGACGATTATGGATGCCTGCTTGGAATGCGGTTGCAACTATCTGGATACGGCCAATTATGAGCCGAAAGACGAGGCGCATTTCGAATATTCGTGGCAGTGGGCTTATCAAGATCGCTTCAAGGCGGCCGGACTGACTGCCATTCTCGGATGCGGATTTGACCCGGGCGTGACGGCGATTTTTACGGCATACGCTGCGAAACACCATTTCGATGAAATCCATTATCTGGATATCGTCGATTGCAATGCCGGTAATCACGGCATGGCTTTCGCCACGAACTTCAACCCTGAAATCAACATCCGCGAGGTGACGCAGAAAGGCCGTTACTACGAAAACGGCGAGTGGGTCGTGACCGAACCGCATGCCATCCATCGACCGTTGAATTATCCGGAAATCGGCGAGCGCGAATCCTATGTGATTTATCACGAGGAACTGGAATCGCTCGTGAAGAATTATCCGACCATCAAGCGGGCACGCTTCTGGATGACTTTCGGACAGGAATATCTCACCCATTTACGGGTGATTCAGAATATCGGGATGGCCCGTATCGATCCGATCATCTACAATGGAGTCGAAATCGTGCCTATTCAGTTCCTCAAAGCCGTGTTGCCCGATCCGAAGTCGTTGGGGGCCAACTATCATGGACAGACCTCTATCGGTTGTCGTATTCGTGGTATCAAGGACGGCAAGGAGCGCACCTATTATATCTACAACAACTGCGACCACGAGCAGGCTTTCCATGAAACCGGTACGCAGGCCGTAAGTTTTACGACGGGTGTTCCCGCTGCATTGGGTGCTTCGATGTGGGCCAAAGGATTGTGGCGCGGTGCCGGTGTGTTCAACGTCGAGGAGTTCGATCCCGACCCGTTCCTTGCCGAACTGGGACCGCAGGGGTTGCCGTGGCACGAATTGTTCGATACGGACATCGAGGTGTGATGATGCCGTGCGGCAGATAGGTATATATGCCTAAATTCGATAAAAAACCTCGACAAGGCGACCTGCTTTGCCGAGGTTTTTGTTAATTTTGCAACCGTTTTGAAATATTTACGTTCCACTTCCGTTCCCGATGATTGACTTTCTGAAATTACCGTCACCGTGTTATGCGCTTGATGAGACGTTGCTCGATCGAAATCTGGCGGTTATCGACCGCGTGCGGCGCGAAACCGGCGTCGAGATAATTGTTGCGCTGAAAGCCTGTGCTATGTGGAGCATCTTTCCCGAACTGGCGAAGCATTCCGACGGTGCTACGGCCAGTTCCCTCGCCGAGGCGCGTCTTGTGTTGGAGGAGTTCGGGAAACCGGCGCATACCTATGCCCCCGTCTATACCGATGCCGAATTCGATGAAATCGTACGGTGCAGCGACCATATTACATTCAACTCATTGTCGCAGTTCGAGCGTTTCGGTCAGCGGGCGTTGATTAACGGTATTTCGTGCGGTTTGCGCATCAATCCGCAGTATTCTCCCGTTGAAACCGATCTTTACAATCCGTGTGTCGCAGGTTCGCGCTTGGGTGTTACGGCTGAAAGATTGGATGCCGCAGGCGGTTTGCCGGTCGGAGTCGAAGGGTTGCATTTCCACGTGTTGTGCGAATCGCGACCCGAACACCTGCGGTTGGCTTTGGGAGCGGTCGAATGTCATTTCGGAAATTATCTTGATAAGGTGGCGTGGCTCAATATGGGAGGTGGCCATTTGATGACCCATGCCGATTACGATTGCGACGAACTGATCGCTTTGCTGAAAGAGTTCCGCACACGGCATCCGCATTTGCGGTTGATTATGGAGCCCGGGAGTGCATTCACATGGCGCACGGGCTATTTGGTTTCGACCGTCGAGGATATTGTGGAAAACAGTGGTGTCACGACTGCCATGCTCGATGTGTCGTTTGCCTGCCATATGCCCGATTGCTTGGAGATGCCCTACAAACCGGCCATCGTCGGAGCACATGAACCGGCCGAAGGGGAGCGACGTTGGCGTATGGGCGGAACGAGTTGTCTGGCCGGCGACTACTACGGCGATTGGTCCTTCGATCATGAACTGCGGGTCGGTGAACGTATCGTTTTCGAGGATATGATTCACTATACGATGGTGAAAACCACGATGTTCAACGGCGTGCATCATCCGGCTATCGTCATCGTTCGTCGCGACGGGCGGCCGGAGATCGTTCGCGAGTTCGGCTACGAGGATTTCAAGAACCGGATGTCGTAAGACGACAAATAGCATACTGACCAAAATCGAAATAAATGGAAAAATTCACACCTACGTCCTATACGCTCGAATGCGTCGCCACGGGACGTGAATTCACCGACGAGGGGTGGACGCTCGAAGATCGTGTCTGCAATACGCCGTCGCTCGTGCGGACGCGCTATGCCAAGAAACAGCTCGAAGTGAAGCCCGCCGAATACGGATTGTATCGTTTTTGCGACTGGTTGCCCGTGCGGCGGATGCTCAAAGGATCTTCGGCGCCAGTAACCTATAAGAGTCGGAAATTGGGCGAATATCTCGGACTTTCGAATCTGTGGATTACGTTCAATGGCTATTATCCCGCCATCGGAGCCACGATGACGACCTGTTCGTTCAAGGAGACGGAGGCTTATAGCGTATGCAGTCGTGCTGCTGAGGATGAAAACCGCATTCTGGTAGTCGCTTCGGCTGGAAATACGGCCCGGGCATTCGCCAAAGTTTGTTCCGACAATAATATCCGTTTGTTGCTCTCCGTGCCGTATGACAACATTGGTGCGCTGTGGTTCGAGGAACCGCTCAATCCCTGCGTGAAATTGATTTGTTGCGAGAAGGGCGGCGATTATTTCGATGCCATCCACCTTTCGAATCTCGCGTTGCAATGTCCGGGATTTTATGCCGAGGGCGGCGCTAAAAATGTGGCACGCCGCGACGGCATGGCTACGACCGTGCTGTCAGCTGTGACGACCATCGGACGGATTCCCGATTATTATTTCCAAGCGGTCGGTAGCGGTACCGGGGCGATTGCCGCATGGGAGGCGAACATGCGTCTGTTGGACGACGGACGTTTCGGCGCCAACACCATGAAACTGATGGTTTCGCAGAATGCGCCTTTCGTGCCGATGTACGATGCTTGGCGGGCTGATTCGCGTAAGATGTTGCCCTACGAAGACGACAAGGCGCGCCGCGATGCAGAAATCATCGATGCCAAAGTTTTGTCGAACCGTCGTCCTCCCTATGGAATCGTCGGTGGTCTCTACGATGCGCTGAAAGCGACGCATGGCGAGGTATTCGCCATCACCAATGCACAAGAGCGCAAGGCATGCAATTTGTTCAAGGAGTTGGAGGGTATCGATATCTATTCCGCTGCTGGCGTCGCTACGGCGTCGCTCATCAAGGCTGTGGCCGATGGCAAAGTCGAAAAAGATGCTTGTGTGATGCTCAACATTACGGGCGGTGGCGAGCAGCACTTCAAAGAGGGAAAGGAGATGTGGTATCTCCAGCCGAACGAAATTTTCCGCTTGGATTCGGATAAAGACGATGTAGTCGCTCGCGTACAGGCATTGTTCGCCTGACGTGTAGACAACGCTTTGTCGTTTGTCGGAAAATCGTATCTTTGCACCGGCTCGGACGATCGGGTCCGAGCTTTTTTATTAACCTTATTAAATCAAACAACAAGATGAAAAACATCACGACGAACAGGATTCCCTGTTTCCGACGGTGGAACCGCAAAGGCTGGTCGGTCTTTGCGAGTTTGCATCGTCAGGTAACGATCGGAGTGCTTTCGGTGTCGATGTCCATTCTCTTGCTGTCTGCCCGACACGTTGCGGCACAGGAGGTCGATTCGATGACTTTCCGTTCGTTGCAAATCGACGAGGTGGGAATTGCGGGAAGCCAAAGTTCCCCGACCCGCAACGTGTTGGTATCCACTCCGCTTTTCGACCGGAAAGCGCAGGCTGCGGCCCCCGTTTCTACGCTGGAAGCCGCCTTGCGCTTGACTCCTTCGGTCGATTTGCGCGAGCGCGGCGGCAAGGGCGCACAAGCGGACATCTCCATTCGAGGCGGCTCTTTCGACCAGACTATGGTACTGCTGAACGGCATTGATTTTACCGATGCCCGTACCGGACACCAATCCCATTCATTGCCCGTCGATCTCGAAACGGTTTCGGCCGTCGAGTTGCTTGATGGGTTGCCGGGTGTCGGTGCCTATGCCGGTGCGGTGAATATCCGGACTGCGCCGCTCATGCCCGATTATCTGCGGTTCGACGCTTCGGGTGGTAGCTACGGTTACGGGTATGCCAATCTTTCCGGTGCTGTGACCGGACGCCGTTATTCTTTGCTCGGCGCCGTTTCCTATCGCCGTAGCGACGGCTATCGGCATAACACTGATTTCGACAATTACAATGCTTTCGTACGGGCAACGTGGGAATTGCAGCGGGCCGGTTACTTCGAATTCCAGACGGGTTATCAGGTGCGTGAATTCGGTTCCAACGGATTCTATGCAGCCTATAATCCCGACCAGTGGGAACGTACGTCTACGGCTTTGGCTTCGTTGCGGTGGCAAAAGGATGTCGGACGTTTTTCGTTCGGAGCTTCAGTCGGTTACCGCAAGAATTTCGACCGTTACGACTGGACGCGCGGCACGGCGATGAACCGGCACAATACTGACCATGCAGGGGCGAGTCTCTGGATGGATTGTCGATGGGCCGGCGGCACTACATCGCTGGGTGGAAATTATGCGTTCGACCATATTTACAGCACTAATCTCGGCGAGTTGCTCGATACACCGCATGGCGATTATACGCACGCCAAAGCGCGGCATACGGGGAATGCTTGGGTGCGTCATGCCGTGCAGGGACGATGGTTCGATGCGGCGGCTTCGGCGGGTATAAGCTTGACGCCTTACGGCAAATCGGCTCTTTGGAGCATCTCCGGTGGCTACCGTCCGGCCGATGGGTTGCATCTGAAAGTCGGCGTTGCGCAGTCGATGCGCCTGCCGACTTTCACCGATCTTTATTATAGTTCGCCGGCGCAAATCAACAACCTTGATCTAATACCGGAACATGCTGTTACTTACCGTTTCGACGCCGATTATACGAAGCGTTGCTGGAATTTCCGTGCAGCGGCTTATTACCGTGCCGGACGCGACATCATCGACTGGGTGCGGCGCGCGGAGTTCGAGGGCAAATGGCATTCCGAACAGACGAGTCGGCTGGATACCTATGGTGTGGAATTGACGGGCGTTTATGTCGTGGACAAGGGCCTTGTGCGTCGAGTTGCGTTGTCGTACGGTTATGTCACGACCGACCGGAATACCGACATCGAGGCGCGCAGTGCGATGGATTTCATGCGGCACAAAGGGGTGCTGTCTGTCGAATTGCGCTTTTTGCGGTGCGTATCGTTCGTGTTGACCGGTTCGGTGTGTGACCGGAACGGCAGTTATTCGGAATATCCAGTTGCGGGCGATTCTCAAACGAGTATTCTGCGCGACTTCAAGCCTTACTTCCTATTGGATGGTCGATTGGCTTGGGAAAAAGGAGTTTGCCGGCTGTATGTAGAGGCGACGAATCTGACCGACACCCGTTATTGCGACATGGGTGGCATCTTGCTGCCCGGACGTTGGATTACGGGCGGCATGACGCTTACTATCGGAAAATCGAGAAAAAAATCTTATTTTTGCGAAAAATAACGATCCGATGAATCGAATCATCCTTACGATAATCTGTATGTTAACCGGTTTTACTTCATCCTGCGGTTCGTCCGAGGCGACGGATGCGCGCTCGAAAGTCTATTTCATTCGGGAAATCACGCCAGAAAATCTGGTGCGTATCTACGATGCGCTCGAACGTCCGGCAACGGGTCGGGTTGCGGTGAAACTCTCCACGGGTGAACCGGGAGGCCATCACTTCCTGCAACCGGCTTTGATTGCGCCACTGGTGCAAAAGGTGAACGGTACCATCGTCGAGTGCAATACGGCTTACGGCGGCGGTCGCGCCGCAACGGCTGACCATCTGAAAGCAGCCGAAGCGCATGGATTCACGGCTATTGCGTCGGTCGATATCATGGATGCCGACGGTGAAGTGGCACTTCCGGTGAAGAACGGCAAGCACTTGAAAGAAGATATCGTAGGGGCGCATTATCTCGATTACGATTTTACGATGGTACTGTCCCATTTCAAGGGCCATATGATGGGTGGTTTCGGCGGAGCGCTGAAGAACATATCTATCGGTATCGCTTCGTCGCAAGGTAAGGCGTGGATCCATTCGGCGGGCAAGACGACGGATGTCGCTAAGGTTTGGGGTGATTTGCCTCCGCAGGACAATTTTCTGGAATCGATGGCCGAAGCTGCCGAGGCGATTATCGACCATTGCGGCGATAAGATTCTCTACATCAGTGTAGCGAATAATCTGTCGGTCGATTGCGATTGCGATTCGAATCCCGAGGAGCCGAAGATGGGTGACATCGGTATTTTGGCGTCGCTCGACCCTGTGGCGCTCGATCAAGCGTGCGTCGATTTGGTCTATGCGTCCGAAGACCCGGGCAAGGTGCATCTGATCGAGCGCATGGAGTCGCGTCACGGCATCCATACGTTGGAACATGCTGAAGTACTGGGGCTCGGGAGCCGCACGTACGAACTGGTGGAGTTGAAGTGATTCGCTTCTGCCGGATATGAAAAACCCCGCTCGGAAAGAGTGGGGTTTTGTTTCGTCGGGGCCTTTTGCACAGAGGCCATGGAAATATTAAAAATTGTATTGCACCAGAACCTGCGCGCGATTGGCGTGATTCTTCTGTGCATCCATGTTCTTGCGGGTGCCGTAGAGATATTCAGCTGCCAGTTTGCAGCGCGGGGTCAACGAATAGAAGATATTACCGAAGATGTATTGACCCTGACGATATTCGTCATTGGCGAAGTAGCCGTTCTTGTGCTGGATGCGAACCATCGAATAGCCGCCGGAGAGTGCCACGCGGCGTGACAGATTGATCTGGGCTGCAGCCTGCCATCCCCACATCGGCATGGTCTGAATCTGCTCGGGATTGGCCGGATTGGGGGTGAAGTCGAGACCGGCACCTTTCAGATCTTGAATGTAGGGCGTGATGCCTTCGCCGTAGACACCGTTCATGAAGAGCCGGAACCACGGGAAAACCTTGATGCGACCGCTGAACTGCGCACCCCAACCGAACAACGAGGTGTTGTTGCCAGTGCGTACGTTGTAGGCATAGAGATTACGGAATACGGCCGATGCACGCAAGTGGCTTTCGCGGTTGCGACCCCACGCTACTTGCAGATAGACGGGGAAGTCAGGCATGCGTTGTGGCAGCGGAGCGAAAAAGTCGTTGTAGGTGGCGCTGACGTCGGGCATTTCGGCTGCAAGACCGAATGTCATGTGGTTGCGCGCGAAGGGTACTTCGTAGCGGATCATCGTCGCGAACTGGAGATTGTAGGCGTTGGGGCCTTGGAAGTCGATGGTCGTAGGAGCCGCCATCAGGTCGCAGAACGTCGTGATGTCGCGGCCGACCGTGAAACCTTTGAACGAAACGTAGGCCGAACGCAGACGCGGAATATAGCTGCCTTGCGCACTACCGCGGAAGTCACCGTCGACGTAAACTACGACACGGCCCAGAGCGCGGGTGTTGGCGATGGCTTTTAGGAAGACACGCGAGGTCGAGGCATCCATCGTCAACTTTTGACGGGTGGCGTAATTCCCGGGGATGGGGATGTCGTAAGGAACGAAATCGAGATTGTTGACGGTTCCCTCGAATTCATAGGCCGTACGCAGCGCGATGTAGCCGCCCAGTGCGAACGAGAATTTGTTGTTCTTGCTTGCGAAGACGAACTGCGGGAGTTCCGTCTGCTGGAAGCCTGGACGATGGGTCTCCAGATAGTCTTGCGTCGCACCTTCCACGGCCAGCCGATTGAGTGCTGCCACTTGTCGAGCGGCGCATACATCGGAATAGACCGTATCCACTTCGTGCATGGAGATCAGATAGACCGTCGGCATGTATTCGCCGTGTCGTGCGGACCGCATGCGATGTTGGGCCGAAGCGGTAGTGGCCACTAACAGCGCCACAATCAGAAGTCGAAATGTTTTCATAAGCTGAATCAATTTGGTTTTTTAATGAACTTGTTCTGTTTTGTTTTTGGATTACAGCCAGTTAATACTCACCGTGGGTTTTGCAAGTTATATGCCAAAGAGTGGTGCACGGATTTTGATTTTGAATTCGAATCGGGCTTTTTTATTAACTTTGCGTCGCATGAAATAATTGTTCCATATAAAAAGGTAGTGAGATGTTTGTTGTTCTCTTTTTCCTGATGCTCGTTGCTGTGATTGCTGCCGATTACTGTTTTTGGCGTCGAGCCGATGTATCGTCGTGTCGACGGGTTGTGCTTGCGGTATGTCTGATAGTCAGCCATCTGCCGGTGATAGCCATGCTCCTATCCATCTTGTTGATACGCGATAATACGACCGATGCGATGTTCGTCGGTATGTGGTTGTTCTGGACATGGTTGTTGTTGCTTCTGCCGCGACTTTTTTACTATTTGTTCCGTTGGATTCGGTTGCCTTGCGTGGGATTGGTCGTTGCTGTCGGAGTGGCTGGTTTGCTGGTGTGGGGGGCGACGGTCGGTCGAACCGCTTTGCATGTCAATCGAGTGGAGGTGTGTTCCGCAAAACTGCCGTCGACGTTCGATGGAATGCGTATCGTGCAGCTTTCGGATATGCACGTCGGGACGATCGTCTCTCCGGAGCGGGAATTGCGGCGCATCGTTGACAGCGTGGAGGCATTGCAGCCCGATTTGATTGTTTTTACGGGTGATCTCGTCAATGTACGTTCGTCGGAACTGACTGACCGGATAGCCCTGTCGTTGCGGCATTTGCAGGCCCCGTACGGTGTCGCTTCGGTCATCGGCAATCACGACTCAGGCGTTTACATTAAGGATACGGTGCGCCAATTGCCCGCGGAAAGTTTGTGCGAGGTAGTCGCCTGGCAACGGGCGCAAGGGTGGCGCGTGTTGGAGGATACGACGGTCTATTTGGTGCGTGGGCGGGATAGTATTTCGTTGTCGGGTATCTCGTTCGACCCTGTGCTGCGTAAGAAACGGCACGATTCGGAATTGCCACCGGCACGACTGGATGTCGTCTATCAAGGTGTTCCCGATTCGTTGTTCAATATTACAGCGGTGCACCTGCCGCAACTTTGGCAGCAAATCGTCGAGTCCGGATACGGAGATCTGACTCTTGCCGGACATGTGCATGCGATGCAGATGAAAGTTCGGCTTTTCGGCGGAGCTATCTCTCCGGCGCGATTGCTTTATGAGCGATGGAGTGGTCGTTACGAGGAGGGAGCCCATACGTTGTACATTAATGACGGAACGGGTTATGTAGCTTATCCGATGCGTCTGGGAGCTTGGCCCGAAATTACCTTGATAACGTTGCGACGATGCGAGTGACGCTCTCTTTCGCGACAACCTCCGATGGCTTTTTGGATGATACGTCCACGCAGCGATTGGTGATTTCCACGCCCGAGGATTGGGCTGCAGTAGGCCGATTGCGAGCTCGGTGCGATGCGATTCTCGTTGGTGCGGAGACTCTCCGGCGGGACAATCCGGCTTTGGTTCCGCACGACGAATCGGTACGAGCTCGACGGACGACAAACGGCCTGCGGCCCGATTGGACGAAAGTGACGTTGACCGCTTCGGGACGTCTCGATCCCTCGTTGCGTTTCTTCACGGAGGGCGATGCCGAGCGTTATGTTTTTTCGCCGGAGGATATTCCGGCTTTACTCAATGTCGCTACGGTTATTTCAGCCGATGGACCGTTGACAGCCCGATTCATCGTAACCGAATTGGAAAAACGGGGTGTCGGTCATTTGTTGGTCGAGGGCGGTGCGCATGTGCTCCGGATGTTTCTCGATGAAAGAATGGCCGATGAAGTCCGCATGGCCGTCAACCCGGCGTTGACGCTCGGCGATGCGGGATATGCCCGTTTTGACTTCCGACCGGCGGCGGATGTTGCTTGTGATCGTGAAAATTTAGGCGGTATGCAGGTCTCGAATTGGGTGTTGCATCCCGAAACGTCGAACGAAGACCGCCAATGGCTTCGTGTGGCCATCGATGCCAGTCGGCAATCGCCGCCGTGCGCTACGGCCTATCGGGTCGGCGCAGTCGTCGTGACATGTCGTGGCGAGGTGTTTACCGGATATACGCATGAAACATCCGCGACGCATCATGCCGAGCAGGAGGCCGTTGTCAAGGCATTGGCTGCGGGTGCCGATTTACGCGGCGGTGCTATCTATTCGTCGATGGAGCCTTGTTCCCGTCGGGCGAGTGAACCCGAAAGCTGCACGCAGATGATTATCCGGCATGGATTTGCACGGGCTGTCTTTGCGCTTTACGAGCCCGACCGTTTTGTCGAATGTCGGGGTGCGCTCACGTTGCGGGAGGCCGGTCTCGAAGTACGGGTCTATCCTGATCTGGGCGACGAAGTGCGGGCTATCAATGCCCATTTGTGGGGCTGAAATCATTCGATAAGTTTCAATCATACGCCGAATTGACCGAACTGACCGATTGCGTTCGGAAATGTCGTCCGATTTGTAGGGGAGTTTCTCGGAATCCGGAACGCGGCTGTTCCGGTTGTCGACGAGAAACGAATGACGAATCTTTTACGAATTCTGTTCGCCGGAATGGCGATGGGGCTTGCGTTTTCGGCAACAGCCCGTACGGCAGCATCGCCGGAATCGCCGGATACGCTTCCGATTTACCGGCCGTTGACGCTCGACGATGCGTTGACGCTGATGCTTACGGAAAATTCTGCGCTCAAAGCTGCGGCGCACGAAGCGCATGCGGCGGCTCAACAACGGCGGGCTGCTATCGGTCTGCGTATGCCGCAAATCGGTGTGACCGGTGCCTATACCTATCTTGCCAAAGAGATCGGTTTCGATTTCAACCATCTGAAAACTCCGGTCGGCGAGGTCGCCGGAAAATTGCTTCCGTTGGTGCCCGACGGTTTGCGTCCCGAGATTGCCGGTTATGTCCAGCAGTTGACGGGTGCCGATTGGTCGATTGAATTGCAGAACCGCAGCGTCGGTTTCGTCGGGGGCGAAGTGAGTGTGCCGATTTGGCTGGGCGGTAAAATCAACGCGGCTAACCGTGTGGCGAAAATCAACGAAGCGACGGTTGATGAACAGAGTCTGCAAATGCGTAATGCGTTGGTTTCCGAATTGGTCGAGCGTTATTTCGGATTGGCTCTAGCCATGCAGGTTGTCGATGTGCGACGTCGCGTGGTTGACGGGGTGCGTCGCCATCTTGCGGATGCCGAGGCGCTTGAACGTGACGGGATGATCGCACAAAGCGAACGTCTGTATGTGGAATTCAAATTGGCCGATGCCGAACGTGAGCTATCCGACGCACAACTTCAGATGCAAACCATTGCGGCTGCGCTGAACAATACGTTGGGCCGCAACGATATGTGGCGACCTTTGACGGCGATGTTTCTGCTCGATGGGCTCGAATCGCGGGCCTATTTTCAGGAGTTGGCTCTCGAACAGAATCCTTTGCTGCGGCAAGTCGGTTTGAAATACCGGTTGGCCGAGGAGGGCGTCAAGGTGCAGCGGGCCGATTTTCTGCCGCAGGTGGCGGCAGTCGGCGGGGGTACGTTCTACAATTATCAGGTGTCGGGTCTGCTGCCGCGTTGGGCGGTCGGGGTCGGCGTGCGCATCAAGATTTTCGACGGACTGAGCCGTGAATACAATTATTCGGCGGCCCGTGCGACGGTGCGGCGTGTTGGCGAACTCCGAACGCAGGCGGAAAACGATGTCTCGGTCTTGGTCGAACAACTCTACAACGAATTGATGAACTACCGGAACCGGATGCGCTCCCTCGATGCTTCGCTGGCCTTTGCCGAATCCTATCTTCGGATGAAAGATGCCGCTTTCCGTGAGGGTATAGCGACCTCGACGGAGTTGATCGATGCCGAACTCGACTTAGCCGGTGTGCAGACCGAACGGCTTCAGAATGCCTATAATTACGACCTGATGCTGGCCCGGTTGCTCGAAGCGGCAGGGATCAGTTCTGAATTCGGAGCCTATGTCCGTCGTCCGGATGTTGTAGTCGTATCGTTCGATAAAAATTGATTGTCATGAATCGTAAAAGTACTTTCGCAATCATTCTTGCGGCCGTCGTCATCGTGGTGTCGGTCGTTTTGATAAGCCGTTACATCACGCGACAGACACCTTTGCTCGTGCAGGGTACGGTGGAGTGTACGACTTATCGGGCTTCGTCGAAAATTCCGGGGCGCATCGCAACGATGCTCGTCGCGCAGGGCGATCGGGTGGAGCAGGGACAACTGCTCTATACGCTCACGACGCCCGAATTGAATGCCAAATTGCAGCAGGCCGAGGCGGTGAAGAGCGCCGCTTCGGCACTCGATGCCGCGGCATTGGCCGGCGCTCGCACCCAACAGATTCAAGCGGCTAAAAATATCTGGCAGAAAGCGCAGGCCGGATCCGAACTGGCCCGCAAGACCTACGACCGTGTGAAAAGCCTCTACGAACAAGGGGTCGTTCCGGCGCAGAAGCTGGACGAGGCGTCGGCCAATTATCAGGCGATGCAGGCAACGGAGCAGGCGGCTCGTGCAGAGTATCAATTGGCGCAGTCCGGCGCTCGCAAAGAGGACAAGGAGGCTGCGGCCGCACGTGTTCGGCAGGCGCAGGGTGCTATCGCCGAGGTCGAATCCTACATCGGAGATGCGCGGGTCTATGCTCCTGTCACGGGCGAGGTGTCGAGCGTCATTGCAGAAGCGGGCGAATTGGTGGGCGAGGGCTATCCGGTAGTTGCCATTCTCGATCTGTCGGACAAGTGGGTGCTGTTTAATATCAAGGAGACGCTGTTGCCTGATATTCGCGTCGGCACACGGATGTGGAGTTATGTTCCGGCTTTGGCACGCGATGTCGAACTGGTGGTGACCTATATTTCGGCACAGGCCGATTTCGCAACGTGGTCGGCGACGCGCACGCAGGGCGGGTTCGATATCCGGACATTCGCTGTGAAAGCGAAACCGGTCGAAGAACAGGAGCTGCGGCCCGGTATGAGCGTACTGGTGGATTGGGATAAAATCGACCGTCCCCCGAAAATGGAGCGTCACCGATGAAAGGGTTTCTGTATCATACGGCAGCTGCGATGCGCCGCGAAATTGGACGTATCGCCCGCATGCGCATGTATCGGATGTTGTTGTTTTATCTGCCGCTTGCGGCATTCGCTTTTTTCGCTTTGTTTTTCAGCAAGGGTGTGCCACGCAACATTCCGATTGCCGTAGTCGACGATGATCGTACGGCACTTTCGCGCAAGTTGGTGGAGATGCTCGATGCTGCCCCGACCGCTTACGTCGCTTATGTCGCGCCGTCGATGAACGAGGCTGAACGTTTGATGCGCGAGGGCGAAATCATGGCTGTCGTGCTGATTCCGTCCGACTTCGAAAAGGAGCTGCTCGGAGGCGTTCCAACGCCGGTCGAAGCCTATATCACCGGTACGAATATCACAGTCAACGGCTTACTGTCGAAAGACATCCAGACCGTCGTGACGACCTTTTCGGCAGGCGTGCAGTTGCAACTGCTTACGGTGCGAGGCATGTCAGACGAACAAGCGATGGCCCAAATCATGCCCGTTCGATTCAATCGGCATGTGTTGTTCAATCCTTACATCAATTACGGCTATTATCTGGCGCCGAGCTTCATGCCCATGATGTTGTTGATATTCGCGGTCATGGCGACGGTGTTCGCGGTCGGTACGGAGCTCAAGCACGGCACGGCACGCGAATGGCTCAATGCGGGCGGAGATTTGATGACGGCGGCCTTGACCGGAAAACTGCTGCCTGTGACGGCGATGCTGCTGTTGCAGGCTTTCGTGATGCTGTTCATTCTGATTCGAATCGTCGGCGTACCACTGAACGGAAGTTATACTGTCATGCTGGTAGGAACGTGTTGTTTTTTGCTCGGTTATCAGGCGATTGCCGTATTGATTGTCGCCTTGATGGCCAACATGCGCTTGTCGCTTTCGTTGAGCGGAGGGTATTCGGTCTTGGCGTTCACTTTTTCGGGACTGACATTCCCGATTATGGCGATGTGGGCGCCAATGCGTTGGCTGAGTCTGTGTTTCCCGTTCACCTACTATACCGATCTATTCATCGACCAGATGATGCGCGGAGCACCGGTCGTCTATTCGCTGTCCGATTTGGGATATATGGCGCTGTTCATGCTTTTGCCATTGCTCGTGCTGCCGCGGTTGCGCAAAGTTTGCACGGAGCCGAAATATTGGGGGAGGGCTTGATATGAAACGATTGGGCAGACAGCTGAAATCCTATCGCAGTCAGTTCGTTGCGGTCATCCGCAACGAATTTCGGGCGATTTTCACTGATGAGGGAGCTTTGTTGATTCTGGTTTTCGCGTTGTTCATCTATTCCACGACTTATTCGTTGGCCTACGGGCCGCAGGTGTTGCGGAATGTTCCGATCGGGGTCGTCGATAACAGCCATACGGCAGCCAGTCGTCGGTTGACAGCTACTTTCGATGCCGGTCCGAATGCCTATGTAGCCTATGAACCGACCGACATGGAGCAGGCGCGCGAACTTTTTTTTCAACGTCGGATTTACGGTGTCGTCTACATTCCGGAAAATTACGAACGGCGTTTGTTGGACGGTGAGCAGGCCGACGTGGCGATTTACGTCGATGCCAGTTATTTTCTGATGTATCGGCAGGTCTTTCAGGAGTTGGTTTCGACCATCGGCCTGACCGGTGCGACGGTCGGGCTTCAGCGGTTGATTGCTCGCGGTACGGAGCTTCCGCAGGCCGAAGCGACCGTGCAGCCGGTCGTCTACCAATCGCACAACCTGTTCAATCCCTATTTGGGCTACGGTTCGTTTGCCATGCCGGCCATCATCATCGTGATTATCCAGCAAACGCTGCTTATCGGTATCGGGATGATCGGCGGCACGTGGCGGGAACGCGGACTTTATCGGCAGCTATGTCCGGTCGATCGGCGACGGATGTCGACTTTGCCGATTATTGCTGGGCGGGCTTTGACCTATCTGTCGATTTACGGGGTGACGGTTTGTTATATTCTCGGCGTGCATTACAAGTTGTTCCACTATCCGGACAACGGTACGACCGGAGTCGTCGTGGTTTTTATGGCGGTCTATCTTTCGGCGGCCATCGCTCTCAGTCTGGCTGTTTCGACGTTGTTCCGTACACGCGAAAGTTCGCTGTTGCTGTTGCTTTGGACATCTATTCCGGTATTGATGTTGAGCGGTGTCTCGTTTCCGCGTGAGGGAATGCCCGATCTGCTGTATCAGGCCGGACAGCTTCTGCCGAGCAGTTCCGCCGTCGACGGATTCATTCGGATTCGTTCGATGGGAGCGACGCTTGTCGATGTGCTTCCCGAAATCCGTAGGCTATTGATTCTTACAATGATTTACGGAGGACTCGCGATGTTCGGCATCCATCGGATGTTGTGCCGTGCCTGTGATGACCGGAAAGCGGAGGTCTGAAAGCTTGTTTACAGTTCGATTCGGAATTTCCGGAAAACAGCTTCGTCATATTCGCACAGACCGGTCTTGCGGAACGGTACTGCTTCATTGTGGTCGTTCAGATAATAACGGGGCGCTGAGTGGTCGAACTCGCTGCTGACCAACGAAACGGAACGATCTAAATAGTCGCTTTCGATGGATGCGATGTCGGCGATCGTGTGGAACATCATGTGGGTCGTGGAGGCTCCGTGGGCATTGGCCTTGGCCGCTGCGACTTTTTGCGGGAATGTGCGCCGGTATTTCGGTGAGAACCAAGCCAACGAGGCCACATAGAGTTGGTAGGCCGTTGTTGTGGGAGAGGCGTGCAGGAAGCGTCCGCGTGTGTCGTCGAAGAGGTCTTCGCCGTGATCGGCGCAGTAGAGCAAAGCGGAGGTCGTCCGGTCGAGCGAATTCAGATAATCGATGGTTTTGGCCAGAAAATGGTCGGTATAGCGGATTGAATTGTCGTAGGCATTGCGCAGTTTTTCGACGTGTGCTGCCGAAATCGCCACATCGTCATCGGGCAGGAAGCGTGCGAACTCGCGGGGATAACGCTGATGGTAGCTGAAATGCGAACCGTAGCAATGCAGCATGAAGAAAATTTTCCGCGAGCGGCTTTCTGCGATGCAACGTTGCATCGTTTCGAGCAACTGCATGTCGTGTCGCGGCGATTCGAGGTAGACGATATGTTTGGTGTCGTGAACCAGCCGGTCGATCATGGCACCTTGTGGCGATTGATTGGAGATGAACCACGTGTCGAAGCCCACTTCGTTGAAAAGTGCCGGCAGCCCTTTGCGTCGATAAAGTTCGTCGTGCTGGTCGGTTGCGATAGACGACAGGAACATTGGCACGCTCTTGTGTGTCGTGTTGCTTTGGGTCAGGATGTTGCGGAAGACAACGAGCGAATCCGTCCGCATCAGTTCGGGGGTCGTTTCGCGCTCGTATCCGTAGAGTTGCCAGTTCATCGCCCGCGAGGCTTCGCCGATGATGTAGACATAGATTTCCCGTCCGGCTACGCTGTCGGTACGTATCGCTTCGAACGAGAATCCATCCGAGGTTTCGTTGAAATGGGATACCTTGCGAAATTCCGATGCGCATACACCCATATTGTAAAAGGCATTGATCGGGAAAATCTGGTCGCGCAATACGTGGCGGTCTTCGCTCATCCGATAGGCGGGCCACAGGAGCAGCAGCCCGGTGGAAAAGAGTGCAGCGCCGGTCATTCCGATGATGATACGTGCCATGCGGGTAAGATAACGGCGATGTGCGATTTCGCGGGCGGCGAGCCACAGCAGCGGGATATAAAGTAATCCGACCAATATGACGGAGGGGTAGATATTGGAAAGCAGTTCGCCAGCCTCGCCCGGATTGGTCGTCAGCAGGTTGGTGAACATGTCCGTGGCGATGACCGAATTGCCGAAAAGATAGAGCAAAACGATTTGAAAGCAGGCGATGAAGATGAACGGAAACGCCAGCCAGATTTGGATGCCCGAACGCCGCAGGGCGACACTCCACATCATATAGAATCCCAATGGCAGCAGAATCGACGCCTCGGTGATCCACAACGAATAGTGTTCGGTATAGGCGAGGATACAGTTGGGGATAATCAGCGCTGTACACAAGTAAAGCGCCAACACGACACTGAAACGGCTGCGTGTCTTGATTTTTGCGGTTCTGCGCTTGAATGTGGATGCGTTCATAATCCGTTGCCGGTTCGAATTCTTGCGATCGGAGATATCGAGCACGGAATGACGTTTATTTATATTTTTCGATCAACTTGTAGAAATCCTGCTTGTCCTGTTCCGACAATTCGCCCTTGCGCATGAATACCAATTCACCTGCCTTATTGACGAAGAGCAGCACGAATTGATCGTTGCAATCGCCTAACCCCCATTCCCGGGGCAGAACGCGATCGTCGTCCATCAGCACCAAGGCCCCGTTTTTTTCCGTCCGTTTACGGGCCATCGAGCGCATCGGTCCGTTGGGATACCATGTGTCTTTGGCGTTGATGATGCCGAATCCGTAGATTTCGGGGCTGTCAGTACGGTGGCTCTCCTCCAATTCGTAGGTGAAAGCCTCATTTTGCTTACGGACATCCGGATCGATATAGAATATCATCAGATTTTTTTCACCGAAGTGGGGCAGTTTCGTCCGATTCTTATCGAGGTCGAATATCTCGACATCGGTTACTTTTTTCGGCAGATTTTGAGCGATGGCGCTCGATACCGTAAGCGTGAACGTTGCGATTATCACGCTGATTCCGATCTTCATGTTTCTGAATTTTTTTGTTATTCCGCACGCGGAATATAATCGTAGCAAAGTTACGATTTTTTCCAATAACAACGAATCCGGCGAAATCGATTTTTTCTGTTCCATTGGTCGGCTTCTTCCTATGAAAAGAGAAGAATTTCGGGTGAAAAAGCGCTCGAGCCGGAATCGCTCGTAAAAATCGTTATCTTTGTCGTGATGAAAACGCGAGTTCTTTTTGTTTGTCTCGGCAATATTTGCCGTTCTCCTGCGGCCGAGGCCGTATTGCGCAGTCTGGCTGAAAAATCGGGCGTAGGAGTCTCTTTGCAGGTTGATTCTGCCGGAACATATGGTGGTCATGCCGGCGATTTGCCTGATGCTCGGATGCGGATTGCTGCTCAGCGACGCGGCTATTCTTTGACCCATCATGCCCGCCGAATCGTCGAGGAGGATTTCGACCGTTTCGACATGATTGTCGTAATGGACGAGATGAATTATGAAGCCGTGCATCGTTTGGCACCGTCGCGGGTTGCGGCGGAAAAGATTTTCCGGATGACCGAATTCTGTCGACGGTACCCTGACCGTGCATACGTGCCCGATCCCTATTACGAGGGACATGAGGGTTTCGAGTTGGTGCTGGATTTGCTCGAAGACGGTTGTGCGGGGATTCTCGAATATCTGAAAAAAGAGCGGTCCGACGATTGATGTTGCCGTTGCGGGGAGTGATAAACACTACTCTCAAAAAAGAAAGCGGTCGATAGCGCTCTTGAATCTTGAACGCGTTACCGACCGTTTGTGTCGTGCAGGGATCCCCTTTTGAATGAGGGATTAAAAATCCAGTCCGAAACTGAAACTGTAGGTGTTATGGAATGCGGTGTCTCTCCCCGCAAACAGATAGGCGAAATCGAGTCGCAGGTGCAAAAACCGTACACCTGCACCGACTGACGTATAACAGGGATAGTATCGGCGACGGTCACCGTAGTGGTATCCGGCGCGGAACTGGAAGAATTGCATCAGATTATATTCGGCGCCGATCGACCATTGGAATCCGTGCACAACGGAGGGATTGAAGAAATAACCGAAATCGGTGCCGATCGTGATTTCGTGTGCATCGGTCAGATAGGTATCCCATGCGATGCCTGCCGAGCAGTTCACCGGCAACTCGTAGTCCGTATGTTGGAAATATCCGCCAATACCGGCGACTTTGGCTCCGACCCGCAATGTTGAATAAGACCCGATATTCTCCAATGGATGCGACCATGCGGCGCTCAAATCGAATGCCAGCGAATTGGCTTTCTCATCGTATCGTTTCAAGTGAGTATAACGGGCTACAATGCCGATTCCCCAATCGGTGCCGATTCGTCTGGTATAGCCCATATCGACCGATTTGTCGTTATTGCCTTTTTCGCGCAGATATTGCCGCCATCCGATATGCGCGAGGTTGTTCTGGCGAAAGCGTCCCGTTCCCGTGACGGAATAGAAATCGTAGTCGCCTTGCTTGTAGTAGGACGAAGATATTTGCAGTGGCGAGGTTGAAAAGGCTGCCATCGCCGCATTGTTGTATAAGGCGTGTGAGGCGCTGAGCGTGGTCATGGTCACTCCTCCCATGCCCATCGATTTTGCATCGGGGGAGAGGAATAAACTCTCTTGTGCATGGGCCCCGAGCTGGGAAATGCAGAAAATCAGAGTCGAAATCAGTTGTTTCATAGAGACAAAGATATGTATAAGCAAGGGTAAAAACAAACTTTGTCTCGGTCAAAGATGAAGCCAAAAAACGCAAGGATGGCACTGATTGTTATGAAAAACACCGTGAGACAAATATCTCACGGTGTTTTTGTTCCGAAAAAATCGACGTTTAGCAGTTCATTGCACCGCAGCAGTGGATGACTTGTCCGCTGACGTATGCCGACAAATCTGAGGCAAGGAACAAGGCCACTTTGGCTACGTCTTCGGGCGTGCCGCCGCGACGGAGCGGAATCTGTTTGTTCCACTCTTCCTTGACCGAATCGGGCAATTGTGCCGTCATATCGGTGATGATAAAGCCCGGGGCAATGCAGTTCGCACGGATGCCGCGCGGCCCCATCTCTTTGGCAATGGATTTAGCCAAACCGATCATACCGGCCTTGGATGCCGAATAGTTGCACTGACCTGCGTTGCCGCTTACGCCTACGACAGACGACATGTTGATGATCGAGCCGTTGCGCTGACGGGCCATGACCGGCGTGATGGCGTGGATGAAGTTGAATGCCGATTTGAGGTTGACCGTCAGTACGGCATCCCATTGAGCCTCGGTCATACGCATCATCAGACCGTCTTTCGTGATGCCGGCGTTGTTTACCAAAATATCGATGTGACCGAAATCTTTCACGATTTCGTCGACAATTTTGTGTGTCTCTTCGAAATTAGCCGCGTTCGAAGCATAGCCTTTGGCTTTGACGCCCAATGCTGCGATTTCGGCTTCGGTTGCTTTCCCGTTTTCGTCGATAACGAGGTCGGTGAACGCTACATCGGCGCCCTCTTTGGCGAATTGCAAAGCAATGGCTTTGCCGATACCGCGGGCCGCACCCGTGACAACGGCGACTTTACCTTCGAGTAATCCCATGATTCTAAATGTATTAAAGTTTTGTTTTCTGCTTCGTTTCTCCGAAAGGAGTGAACAAAGTTAAGAAAAATTTTCGGAACCTTGCTTTTGCGAACGGATTTTCACCGAATATTGTTAACTTTACACACGAAAAAGCAAACAAATATTCCTGTTTCGATATGAAAAAAGACACCCGTATTTTCGAATTGATTGCCGAGGAGCGTGCTCGTCAGACCCGTGGTATCGAGTTGATTGCATCGGAGAACTTCGTCAGCGATCAGGTGCTGGAGGCTATGGGCTCCGTGTTGACCAACAAGTACGCCGAAGGTTACCCGGCAGCCCGTTATTATGGCGGTTGCGAAGTGGTCGATCAGGTCGAATTGTTGGCTATCGAGCGCATCTGCAAGCTCTATAGAGCCGAATATGCCAATGTTCAGCCGCACTCCGGTGCACAGGCGAACATGGCCGTATTCTTTGCTGTCATGCAGCCCGGCGATACTTTTATGGGGCTTGACTTGGCCCACGGCGGTCACTTGTCGCATGGCGCACCGGTCAACATGTCGGGAAAATATTTCAAGGTCGTAAGCTACGGTCTTGATGAAGTGACCGGCTGTATCGATTACGATACAATGGAAAAACTGGCGCGCGAGCATCGTCCGAAACTCATCGTCGGCGGGGCTTCGGCTTATTCGCGCGAGTGGGACTACAAACGGATGCGGGCGATCGCCGATGAAGTAGGGGCTTTGTTCATGGTCGATATGGCGCATACAGCGGGTCTGATTGCCGCCGGATTGCTGGACAACCCCGTGAAATATGCCCATATCGTCACTTCGACGACCCACAAAACCCTGCGTGGTCCGCGTGGCGGTATCATTTTGATGGGTAAGGATTTCGACAATCCGTGGGGCCAGACTACCCCGAAAGGCGTCGTGAAGAAGATGTCGCAAATCATCAATTCTGCCGTATTCCCCGGTATTCAAGGCGGTCCGCTCGAGCATGTAATCGCAGCTAAAGCGGTGGCGTTCGGTGAAGCGCTGGAACCGGCTTATAAGGAGTACCAGCAACAGGTACAGCAGAATGCGGCAGCAATGGCCGAGTCGTTCACCCGTCGTGGATACAAAATCGTATCGGGCGGTACGGATAATCACTTGATGCTGGTTGACTTGCGTACGAAATTTCCCGAACTGACCGGCAAACAGGCCGAAAAAGCGCTCGTGGCGGCTGATATCACGACCAACAAGAATATGGTGCCGTTCGACAGCCGTTCGCCGTTCCAGACTTCGGGTCTGCGATTCGGTACGCCTGCCATTACGACACGCGGACTGAAAGAGGATAAGATGGATTTTATCGTCGGGCTGATTGACCGAGTGCTTCAGAATCCCGAGAGCGAGGGGAACATTGCTGCCGTTCGTAAGGAGGTCAACGCTCTGATGACCGATTATCCGTTGTTCGCTTGGTAGTTAGTGGGTACGATGGAGGAGTTGCTCGATTTTTTCCGGCGCTTGGATGCCAACAACGACCGTGTGTGGTTCGATGAGCACCGCGCGGAGTGGATGCAAGTGAAGCGTTCGATTGCTGCATTAGCCGAGGAGTTGATAGCCGGAATCGCGGCATTCGATCCGTCGGTGGATGGGTTGCGTCCGCAGGATTGTACTTATCGCATTGCGCGCGATACGCGGTTCAGCAATGATAAAAGCCCCTATAAGAATTGGGTCGGCGTTTATGTCGCCCATCACGGGAAGAAATCGGGGTATGCCGGTTACTATCTGCACATTGCGCCGAATCATGACCGATTGGTCGGCGAACATTCGCTGTGGGCGGGGCTCTATTGTCCCGAACCGGTAGTGATGCGCTCCGTGCGCGAAGAAATTTTGGATAACGGGGATGAACTGGTGCAGAATATCCGCAAGGCAAGCGGTTTCCGGCTCGACCGTTCCGATACGCTCAAGCGCACGCCCGTAGGCTTCCCCACGGGAACGGCACACGATGATTTGCTGCGGTTGAAACAATGGGGTATCGAAAAACCGCTGACCGAAAATTTTCTGTTGCAGCCGAACCTTGCGGAACGGGTGGTGGCGGAGTTCCGCCGAACGGCGCCGTTTGTGGCACAACTCAATCGGGCGGTGCAATACGCTTACGATGAGATGCGGTGATTCTTTTGACTGAATCGCAAGACGAACGCCCCTGCCATAATCTTTGTGGCAGGGGCGTTTTAGTGGAAATATCCGCTATCGAATCTTTCCTATTCGACCGTAACCGACTTGGCGAGGTTTCGGGGCTGGTCGACGTTGCGTCCTTTGTTGACGGCGATGTAGTAAGCCAACAACTGCAACGGAATGGATACGACGATCGGCATCAGACAGTCGGTGATGACCGGAACTTCGATGACGTAATCGGCCCGTTTGCGAACCTGTTCGTCTTCGCGAGCGACCACAGCGATGATTTTGCCGCCGCGGCTTTTGACCTCCTCGATGTTGCTGGCCGATTTCTCATAGGTATGATCGGGTGTCGCGATGGATACGACGGGCATTTCGGCGTCGATCAAGGCAATCGGGCCATGCTTCATCTCTGCTGCGGGGTAGCCCTCGGCATGGATGTACGAGATCTCTTTCAGTTTCAGAGCGCCCTCGAGCGCCGTCGGATAATTGTATCCTCGACCCAGGTAGATGAAATTGTGTGCGTATGTGAATATCTTGGCAAGGTCTTCGACCTGTGCATCGATTTTCAGAACATCTTCCAATGTCTCCGGCAATTTCAGCAAAGCCTGTGAAATCTCCTGATAGTATTCTTTGTTGACGGTCCCTTTTTCGTGTCCGATGGCTAACGCCAGCATGGCCATGACCGTTACCTGACCGGTAAATGCTTTGGTCGAAGCAACGCCGATTTCCGGGCCGACGTGGATATAGGAACCCGAATCGGTAGCTCGGGCGATGGATGAACCGACCACGTTGCAGATGCCGTAGACGAATGCCCCTGCTTTGCGCGCCAGTTCTACGGCGGCCAGCGTATCGGCTGTCTCGCCCGATTGCGAAACTGCGATAACGATGTCGTCCGGACGGATGATCGGATTCCGATACCGGAATTCAGAAGCATATTCGACCTCAACCGGTATCCGGCATATATTTTCGATCAAGTGTTCGCCGATGAGTGATGCGTGCCACGATGTACCGCATGCCACGAAGATAATACGTTTGGCGTTCACGAATTTCTCGCGATTGTCGATGACGCCCGATAACTTCACTTCGCCCGTTTCGGGATTGATGCGTCCGCGGATACAATCGACCAGCGTATGCGGCTGCTCGTAAATCTCCTTGAGCATGAAGTGGGGGAACCCGCCTTTCTCCAGTTGCGAAATCGAAAGCTTCAGCTTTTGGATATGGATGCGTTCTTCCTCATTGTCGAGCGTGAAGACTTTCAACGGTGCGTTTCGGTTGATGACAGCCACTTCGCCGTCGTTGACATAAACGAAGTTTTCCGTATACTCGATGATGGATGTAGCATCGGAACTCAGAAAATATTCGCCTTTGCCGATACCTACGACCATCGGGCTGCTTTGGCGGGCAGCGATGATTTCGTCATGGTTGCCCTTTTCGATGACGGCGATGGCATAAGCCCCGACGACTTGTTTGAGCGCTTGTTGAACGGCTTCCAACAAGGTGCAGTTTTCAGTGGTCCGAATGTATTCGATCAGGTTGACCAACACTTCCGAGTCGGTACTGCTGCGGAACGTATATCCGTTTTCGATCAGAGCATCTTTCAGTACACGGAAATTTTCAATGATGCCGTTATGGATCAGTGCGATATTTTCAGATTCCGAGTAGTGGGGATGGGCATTGGCATCGTTCGGTACGCCATGCGTCGCCCAGCGGGTGTGTGCGATGCCGATGCTGCCACAAAGATCTTTGCCATCCAGAAAATGTTCCAGATCGTCGACCTTTCCTTTGCATTTATAGACATTAAGTGCGCCGTCGCCATTCACCATGGCGACACCTGCGCTATCGTAACCGCGGTATTCGAGACGGTGCAACCCTTTGAGCAAAATCGGGCAGGCATCTCGGTTCCCGACATATCCTACAATTCCACACATATTTTCATCGATTCGTTTAGAAAGTTGGACAAAAATAACAAAAAATCGCAGAATAACGAAAAAACAGGCGGGTTTTATGCCCGCCTGTTTTTTCAAAAAGATGTAATGATCATTACGCTTTTGCAAAATATTGGTAAAACAACGGAATGGTTCGTACTCCTTTGTCGAATTGCTCCAATCCGAAACTTTCATTCGGTGAATGGATGGCATCTTCTGCAAGACCGAATCCAATCAACAACGATTTGACACCCAGAATCTTTTCGAATCCGCTGATGATCGGAATCGAACCGCCCGAGTAGAACGGGAGCGGTTTTTTGCCGAATGTCTCTATGATGGCCTTTTCGGCTGCACGATAGGCCGGCATATCGGTCGGTGCGACATAGGGCATACCGCCGTGCAGCGCCTTGACTTCAACTTTCACGCTTTTCGGGGCAATCGATTTGAAATATCGGGCGAAAAGGCGGGCTATTTTGCGATAGTCTTGATTCGGAACTAATCGCATGGAGATTTTTGCCGTGGCTTTCGACGGTATTACGGTCTTGGTTCCTTCGCCCGTATAACCGCCCCAAATGCCGTTGACGTCCAGCGAAGGACGAATACCGGTGCGTTCGAGTGTCGTATATCCCGCTTCACCCGCAACGTCGCCGATAGAGAGCGAGCGTTTGTAATCGGCCAGTTTGAACGGTGCTTTGTTGAAAGCCTTGCGTTCGGTCGGCGTCAGTTCGCGTACATCGTCGTAGAAACCAGGGATGGCGATATGTCCGTTGTCGTCGACGAGTTGTGCCACTAAACGGGCCAATACGTTGGCCGGATTCGCCACGGCTCCGCCGAACAGACCTGAATGCAGGTCTTTGTCGGGGCCGGTGACTGTTACTTCCATATAGGTCAATCCGCGCAAACCGCAGGTGATAGAAGGCGTTTGCAGTGAGAGCATCGAAGTATCGGATACCAGAATGATGTCCGAACGCAACAGTTTCTTATTTTGTTCACAGAATTTGTAAAGGCTTGCTGAGCCGATTTCCTCTTCGCCTTCGAGCATGAATTTTACGTTGCAGGGGAGCGTGCCGGTCGCGCACATCGCCTCGAATGCTTTGGCGTGCATCCAAAGTTGGCCTTTGTCGTCGTCCGCACCTCGGCCCCAGATACGTCCCTCTTTGATGACCGGTTCGAACGGTTCGGTCCGCCATTCGTCGCGCGGGTCGACGGGCATCACGTCATAGTGCCCATAGACCAATACGGTTTTAGCTTTCGGGTCGATGATTTTTTCAGCATAGACCACCGGATTGCCATCGGTAGGCATCACATCGGCCCTGTCGGCTCCGGCTTTGCTCAAGGCTGCGGCCAGCCATTCGGCGCAATGCTGCATATCCGCTTTGTGTTCGGATTGCGCACTGATGGATGGGATGCGCAGTAGATCGAATAATTCGTTGATAAAACGATCTTTGTGTTTGTCGATATAATTCTTTACTTTATTCATATTGTTATTTGGTTTCGGTAGTGCGAGTCAGTAGATAATGATCGGACAGTTTCCCTGTGATGGGTTTTCCGTCGCAGTCGAGCATGCGCAAACGGTTTTCTTCGATGCGATAACGGTTGGCGGCTTCTGCCTCATTGGGATAGAGTGTCAACTGATCGGCTTCGACCGTGAAACGCCCCCATTCGTTGTAAACAACCTCGCGTCCGAGGTATTCCGAGCGTTGTTCGTAGTTCCCGTCCTCGAAAAGCGTCAGCGATACGGCGATACCCGGACAATCAGCTGCCGGAAGAGTGCCGGTATAGGTGCCGTAAATGTCGTATTCGACAGTTCTGTTTACGGTAGTGACTTTTTCGCCCGAGGCTGTGGTGCGCTGACGGCCATTGCCGCAGGCGGTCAATGCAAAGAGTGTCGATAAAAGAATAATGCTACGAATCATAATTGACAGATCGTTTTGATTTCGGTGATGAATCGCTGTGCCAGCGCATCGGCTTCCTCCATCGATTTGGCTTCGGTGTAGATGCGAATGATCGGCTCGGTGTTCGATTTGCGGAGGTGCACCCAGTTTTCAGGGAAATCGATTTTCACACCGTCTATATCATTCACTTGTTCATTCGCATAACGAGTCTTTATCTCACGCAGAACTTTATCCACATCAATGGCGGGCGTCAGTTCTATTTTGTTCTTCGACGCGTAGTAGGATGGATAGGTTGCGCGCAGTTGCGTCATCGTCAAGCCTTTCTTTGCGAGATAGGTGAGGAAAAGCGCCGTACCGACCAGTGCGTCACGTCCGTAGTGCAACTCCGGATAGATAACTCCGCCGTTGCCTTCGCCGCCGATGACGGCCCCGATCTCCTTCATTTTTGTCGTTACGTTCACTTCACCGACAGCCGCGGCGTGATAGGTGCATCCGTAGCGTTCCGTGACATCGTGTAGGGCCCGTGACGACGAGAGATTCGAGACCGTCGGGCCCGGTTTGAGCGAAAGAATGTAATCGGCAACGGCTACCAACGTGTATTCTTCTACAAACATCGAACCGTCTTCGCTGACGAATGCCAGCCGATCTACATCGGGATCGACGACGATACCCAGATCGGCTTTTTCGCGTACGATGACCTGTGAAATCTCCGTCAGGTGTTGTGGGAGCGGTTCCGGATTGTGGGCGAATTCACCGGTAGGTTCGCAGTTCAGTTCGACGACCTCGCAGCCAAGTGCGCGCAACAATTCCGGCATGACGATGCCGCCGACCGAATTCACGGCATCGACGACGACCTTGAAACGGCGTTTGCGCACGGCTTCGACATCTACGGTCGGCAGGGCCAACACCTGCGCGATGTGTCGGTCGTTGAACGGTTCGCGGGAAACGACATGTCCGATGGCATTGATGGCAGGGTAGGCATAATCTTCTTCCTCGGCCATCGCCAACACTTGTTTGCCTTCACTGTCGGTCAGAAATTCGCCGTCGGAGTTGAGCAACTTCAAGGCATTCCATTGGCGCGGATTATGCGAGGCCGTAATAATGATACCTCCGTCTGCCCTGTAGGTGATGACGGCCATTTCCGTGCTCGGGGTTGTGCAGAGTCCTACGTTGATGACATCGGCGCCGCAGGCGAGCAGCGTACCTTCCACCAGATCGGCGACCAGTTCGCCCGAAATGCGGGCATCGCGACCGACGACGATAGTCGGTTTTTTATCATGGCAACGGGCTGCGATGAAACGCACGTAGGCTGTGGTGAATTTTACGACATCAGGCGGCGTAAGATTTTCTTTTACAGGGCCTCCGATCGTTCCGCGGATGCCCGAAATGGATTTGATGAGTGTCATAGCGGTTACTTATGTTTATAGAAGTTTCGTTCGCCGGATTTTGATATTTGATGTAAAAATAGTACTTTTATGCCAATTATGAAAATGCAAAATCAGACCGTTATGCGTACTATCCCTGCTTCCGAGTTGATTATCAACGAAGACGGCTCCATTTTCCACCTCCACCTCCGTCCCGAACAGCTGGCCGACACCGTCATTCTGGTCGGCGATCCGGGCCGTGTGGCCCTCGTCGCCGAACATTTCGAGAATATCGAATGCAAGGTCTCCAACCGCGAGTTCAACACCGTGACCGGCACCTACAAGGGCAAGCGGATGACCGTTCTCTCGACCGGCATCGGCATCGGCAACATCGACATCTCCGTCACGGAGCTCGACGCTTTGGCCAACGTCGATTTCGCCACCCGCCAGGAGAAACCCGAGAAAAAACAGCTCACGCTGGTGCGTCTCGGCACTTCGGGCGCCATCCAGTCCGACATCAAGGTCGGCGACTTCCTCTTCTCGCGCACGTCGGTAGGTTTCGACGGCCTGCTGAGTTATTACAAAGGTCGCGACGGCGTCTGCGATCTGGAGCTGGAGGAGGCTTTCGTCAAGCACACC
>RYWP01000006.1:319-31534 GCA_003979135.1 Alistipes sp. | reverse complement strand
AGATGTGTATAAGAGACAGCCAAATATCTGCATGGGTTGATGCTGGCCCTCGAAAACGACGGCCGTCAGATTCCGTATTTCCCGCTTTTCGGGCACTACGGAACCCGTCGTCTGTTGTGTGAAGCCGTTGCCGGGGTCGTGGCGCTTACCTATGGACTGGACAGCGGCCGGTTGCGCCATGTGGTGGAGCATTACAGCCTTGACCGATGGATGTTGCGTCATGCCCGTCGGCGTCGCGGTTATCGGCGAGCCCATGCGCTCGCCGTACTTTCGTGCCTGCCCTCGGACGAGCGGATGGCGGTCTCTGTGGAGCCCTATCTCCGGAGCCGGAACCGTTACGTGCGCTTCTATGCGTTGGCCGTGCAGTTGTCGGTCGATCCGGCACATGCCCTGCATCGCATCGGCGGATATTCCGGAGTGTTGTCGGCTTCGGAGGTGTCGGAACTGATGGCGCTGCTTCGTCGCGGTATTTTGCCGCTCGCCTACGGACCGTTATTGGAAGCACGGCCGGCCAATCTGCGCAGAGTCGGACTGGCCATCGTGCGACAGTTCGGTATCGAGGAGGCCGAAGGACGTCTGTTGCAGTTCGTGTCCGATACGTCCGACCCCGATTTGGGTCGTGAAGCGCTCTATGCGTTGTGTTCGTTACGGCGGTCGTTGTTGCGACGCGAGGTCGCCGTCTACATTGTGGGTATGGACGATCGGGCTCGGCGTGCGCTGCTGCGGTGCATGGCCCTCGAAGGATATGCGCTTCGTACGATGCAGCGCCTTTTCGACGAGGACGAACGCCCCTATTACGAAACGCTCGTTCGTTCCTATAAACGTTCGTTGGCATGAGAATCGGTTTGTTGGTGCTTCTCTGTGCAGTGGTTGCGGCGGTTTGTCTTTTTCTGCGGGCGGTGTTGCGGGGTCGCGATAAACGGTCGCTGCTTCGTAATGCCCACGGAATCGGCAGCAGTATGTCGGAGGATTTCGGCATTTCGGTGTTGTGCAGCGGCATCGATGTTCCCGAGCGTATAGAAGCGCTGCTGGTGTCGGAATACACTCGTTTCGAGGTGATCGTCGTGATTGATGCCGCAGGGTTTCCGGAAGAGTTCGCCGTTCTGACCGCCCGCTATCGGATGATACGGGTCGAGTGGCAAGGGTCGCAGGAGCTTCGGACGACGGGCGTCCGTTCCTTGTGGCGCTCGCGGCGCCGCAGTTGCCGTCGGCTGGTATTGGTCGACCGACCGCAGGGAACGGCGGAAAACGAAGTCGCAGCCGACTGGAATGCCGCAGCTGCCGTGTCGTCGTACGATTGGTTGCTTCCGTTGAAGGGGCGGGCCTGTCTGCTGCCCGATGCCGTGACGCGCTTGGTCGCCGAATTGGGCGAATATCCGGTCGGAAAGCTCTTGCTCGTCCGGTCGCATCTTGGCGTACCCGTCACGTTGATTGCGCGTGACGTCGTGACGGATGCGGGCGGATTCGGCGCTCGCTGGTTGCGGGGGATTCCGTGGGCGGAGCCGGTCTGATATCTGGGAACCGTTGGCTTGCCGGACTGATCGGACGGATGCCGCATGCAGTTGCCGACGTGTGACGTGGCGGTTGCGGTTGGCGCTGGTCGTGTCATTCGTGCTTGTCGGATGGGCTGCGGTTGCGGGCCATTGGATATGGGCGGCCGTGGCGGCTACAGCGGCGGTTGTCTTGGGGGCTGTCTCGTGTGCACGACAGGCGATGATGCGGATTGCGGGCGACCGGTGCGTGAATCTGCGCGAACGTCCGTAGGCAGGGCGGTCCGGGTTCCGGAAAAAGTAGGCAGAATTGTACGGATAGTTGTATAATCGCTTCCGAAACGGATGCAATATTGCAAAAAAGTGTTATCTTTACCATGACAACCGAGACTACGCACTTCCAAATACGCACGACGATGATAAACGACGAGGTGAGAACCTATCTTTTGCCGCCGCTCTTCAATGCGGCGGTGCGGGCAGGAGCTGCCATCATGAAGGTCTACAAGCACTTCGACGATTACGACATCAGCATGAAGGATGACAAAACCCCGATTACGGTGGCTGACCGCGAGGCCCACCGCGTCATCCGCGAATATCTGGGGCCAACGCGTATTCCGGTGCTTTCGGAGGAGGGGCGCGAGATGCGTTTCGAGGAGCGGCGCAATTGGGAGCTTTATTGGCTGGTCGATCCGCTCGACGGGACGGTCGAGTTCATCAAGGGCAACAACGAATTTACGGTCAACATCGCCTTGATGGAGAACAATATCTGCATGGGAGCAGTCATCTACGTGCCCTATTTCGAGAAGATGTACATCGCATGGCGAGGGCGTGGGTCGTTCCTCAAAGAACAGGTTCCGGCCGATTCCTGTGCCGAATACGATTACGACGGTGTGGCGGATGCGTGCCGACGGTTGCCGTTGGTCGACGAGCCGGCGCGCGATAAGTTCGTGGTGGCGGTGTCGCGGTCGCACCAGACGCCCGAAACCCATGCGCATATCGACGATTTGCGCCGACGTCGGGCCGATCTGGAAGTGGTGGAGCAGGGTAGTTCCTACAAATTTTGCCTCTTGGCCGAAGGCAAAGTCGATTATTATGTCCGTACGACGCAGACCTACGAATGGGATACGGCCGCGGGCGAACTGATTCTTGCCGAGGCGGGCGGCCGCACCGAATCGCTTCCCGATGGCCGCGAACTGCGCTACAACGAGGCCGATCTGCATAATCCGTGGTTCGTCTGTCGGTCGAAGTTCTGCAAACTGTGATCGTTGCGGGGTGCGCGACCTCGAATCTTCGTTCAAGACGGAGCCGCGGGGTGTTTGTCATCGGGGCCGTGCGATTTTTTGCGCGGAACCGGCATTTTTCCGCGCGAATTTTATAACTTTGCGTCTCGAACGAAAATCAAAAAACATCGCATAACTCATGGGAAGAGCTTTCGAATACCGCAAAGCGCGCAAAATGAAACGCTGGGGGCACATGGCCCGAACATTCACCAAAATCGGCAAGGAGATCGAAATCGCCGTTAAAGCAGGCGGTCCCGATCCCTCGGGAAATACCCGTTTGCGCATTCTGATTCAGAACGCCAAGGCCGAGAACATGCCCAAAGAGAATGTCGAACGGGCTATAAAGCGTGCTTCGGAAAAGGATGCCGCCGATTACAAGGAGGTTATCTACGAAGGTTACGGCCCGCACGGCGTTGCTTTCCTCGTGGAGACGGCGACCGACAACACCAACCGTACGGTGGCCAATGTGCGCATGCACTTCAACAAGTGCGGCGGTACGCTGGGCAACAGCGGCTCGGTGGCGTTCATGTTCGAACACAAATGCGTCTTCAAGTTCCATCCCGCAGCCGGTGTCGATCCCGAGGAGTTGGAACTCGATATGATCGACTTGGGTGTCGACGAGTTCTATGCCGAGGAGGACGGGGTGACGGTCTACGCACCCTATGAATCGTTCGGCGCGATTCAAAAATGGTTGGACGACCGCGGTTACGAGATCGTATCGGGCGAGGGCGTGCGCCTGCCGACGGATACGAAAGAGTTGGATGCCGAGGGGCGCGAATCGGTCGAGAAGCTGGTCGAGCGTCTCGAAGAGGACGACGACGTGGTGAACGTCTATCATAACATGAAAGAGGAGGAGTCCGACGCCGAATAAGAAGCCGACGGCCGGATCCGGCAGAATGACAACGGGGGTGCGAAACATTCGCACCCCCGTTTCGTTGCGGTTTCGAATAAAATCCCTATATTTGTCTCGTGCAGTCCGCAGGGCTGTGGATATTTCGAACGTAAAAGCGCATCGGCTTTTCTTCTTACGTCAGAAAATTGGACACTTTCGATTGTAATGAGGAACTAAAGTTGATGCTCGTGCTGTTTTCGGCGCGGGCATTTCCTGACATCCTATTACAAGGGTCGTCCAATACCTCTGACGTGGATAGGGAATTTGTCCGCGCTTTCTTTTGGGTGACGGCATGATACATATCGGCAAATTGATCGAGGCGGAACTCCGGCGGCAGGAACGCCCGGTGAGCTGGTTCGCGCGGAAACTTTATTGCGAGCGAACCAACGTCTACGACATCTTCAAACGCCGAAGCATCGACACCGAGATGCTGTTGCGCATTTCGGTCGTTTTGCAGCACGATTTTTTCCGTTACTATTCGAGCGAGGCCGGCGCTGTCGAATCCGAGCGCGAATCCGTCGGGCGTCAATAAAATTCGACACTTTCGTACGATTTTCGACTACGTCTGATGCGCCGAACAGTGGGTGGTTCGGCGTACTTTTGCCCCCGACAAACAAATCATTCATTCAAACAAATTCAAATGTTATGAAAAAACTCAAACTTTTTTTGATGCTCTTCATCGCGGCGGTCGCTACTTGCGGTTTCGTATCTTGTGATAAAGACGATGACAACGCTGATTCTTCGTCGATCGTCGGAACGTGGGAATATCGGGAACCCGGATTGGCCGACAGCTATACCTTTTCCGCCGATGGTTCGTATACCAACAGTTGGCAGGAAGGTGATGGCAAGACGGGATTCGATCGCGGTACTTACACTTATGAAAAGTCGATTCTGACGATGCGTAGTTTCACGTATGGTTGGGTCGATGTATATACGGCGAAGATTTCAGGCAATAAGTTGACGCTCGCCGATGAAGATGGTTATACGGAGGTTTACACCCGCAAGTAGTTTTCCCGGAGACTTTTGACTGAAAACGAGGCCGCTTCCCGACGACAGGGAAGCGGCCTCGTGCATTGGTGGAGGTCGGGGCACCGAGAATCATCAATAGAACCGGACGAAGCGGCCCCGTTCGGTCAGGCAGTAGGGACAGAAATCGGGCTCGTGTTCCGAAACGATGAGGTTGCCGCACGCGGGGCAGACCGCATAGGTGCGTACGGTGTCTTGCGGGGAGAGCGAATTGCGGTTGCGTTCCATCAGAATGACGTGCTGCATGTCGCCTGCATCGGCCCGCGCGAGAATCTGGGCTGCATAGCGGTTGCCGGCCGACAAGGCCCGATGGATGTCCTTGCCGCATCGCGTGCAGAGCGATTGCCGTTCATAATCGATGCTCCGGTTCAGATTGCCGTCGGTCGTGCCGCGGAATACGACGACCCGTACCGGCGGTTCGTAATGTCCGCCTAATCGGACGATGGCGTCGGCGCAAATTCCCTCGTGCACTCGTTCGGAGAGCGCCATGGCGCGAAAAAGCCGTGCGGCCTGCTCCTGTCGTTCGGCGTGGGCGATGCGGGCGAAATATTCGTATTGCATCGATTTGGCATGCTTGCGCCGACCGCAGGCATCGAGGTCGGCGAGCGTTTCGGCACGTTGCGGGTCGTCGGATGCCCGATTGTCGGGCCGACGGGTTGCGGCATAGTAAATCCACGCCAAAACACCGGTGGAGACGACGAACAATAACAGGATAATCAAGGGGCGCACTTTCATGATTCGGCTTGTTTTTCGGTTGAGAGTACGCCGAAAGGTGCATTTTTTATGCCAGTGCGATGCGTTTTTTGTGTCTGAATTCACCTCGGTGATCTAACTCGATTTTCGCTTGCAGCGGTGTCGGTTCAGATGGACTTACGGGCGGGAGATACGGATGAAAATCGGTAGCCGCGATCCGTAGCCGCCCCGATAGCGGGTGTATTCGTAGGTCGGCAGCGGTTTGCCGTTGGCAGGGTCGAGCATCCAGCGTCGGATGAAGACGTCGCAACCCTCGATGCGCCATGCTGTGTCGACGGCAATTCGGTCGCGCATCTCCCATCCGCCACGCCGGAAGAAGTTGCCCCGACCGGCTTTTTCGGCACGGGCTGTGGCGTCTCGGAATCCTTGTCCGGAAATTTCCGAGGCTTTGAAGCGACCCAGAATCAACAGCTTGGCGCTCGGGCGTTCCTTGCGCAGCGCTACCGAAAGCATATGGGCTATCCGGTCGTTGCGGCAGAGCAACAATCCGAGCGTATCGCACGATTTGTCGGGACGTGCGGGCAGCGAACCTTCGATGTAGAGATAGTTGTTGCCGATTTCCGTGTAGTGTGGGAAGAAACGGTCGCCGTGATAGAGCAGCGCGAAATCCAGTCCGTCGAGCCGGTTGAGCGTGCGATGGAAATAGGCATAATAGCCATTGCTGCGCCGTACGAGGTCGCGTACGACCTCCTCGTTCTCCACGCCGTAGAGCGCGACGAGCGACAGCGCCATCGAATCGATGACGGCGGCCGTATGGTCGATTTTGCGACGGTAGCGTTCGGCGTTCCAATGCAAACGGCCTTCGGGCGTGTAGTCCGTGTCGTTGTAGAAAGGCGAAGCGATGGTATCGTAAAGTCGGTCGACGTCGTAGTAGGCGATGTCGAGATGTTGGGCTGCCGCCGGACGGAGCGCACATGCGCTGCTCAACGCCAACCAACAGAGAACCGCACAACGTCGCATCTTCGGGCGGACGGTCAACGGGTTTTGTAGGCGCACTTGTATTTGCCTTTCGCCAGATTGAGCAGTTTGCTTTTAAGCAGGTTGCGGCGCAGCGGCGATACGCGGTCGATGAATACGGTGCCTTCGAGGTGGTCGTACTCGTGCTGGATGACCCACGCTTTCAGGCCGGTGAACTCCTCGTCGTGCGGCTGGAAATTGGCGTCCAAATAGCGCATGCGGATGCCGAGCGACCGTTTTACGTCGGCGTAGAGCCCTGGAAACGAGAGGCATCCCTCGTTGTAGGTCTTGGTCTCCTCGGAACGTTCATAGATTTCCGGATTGATGAATGCCCGTTTATAATCCGTGCAGTCGGGGTCGTCGTCGGCCCACGCCGTGCAGTCGACGATGAAGAGCCGCAGGCTTTTGCCGATTTGCGGGGCGGCCAGTCCGACGCCGCCGGCTTCGTCGAGCGTTGCGAACATCCCGTCAATCAGTTTGCGGGTGTCGGGATAGTCGGGCGTCAGCGCTTCGCATGGTTCACGGAGCACATTGTCACCGTATATTACGATAGGATAGATCATGGTCCTCAGTTTTTCATAGGTTCGTCTGCATCCGCTCCATGTAGCCTTGCAGAATGATCGTCGCCGAAATTCGGTCGACCAGCGCCTTGTCGCGGCGGGCCATACGGCCGATGCCGCTGTCGAGCATCGTCCGGTGGGCAATGACCGAAGTCAGCCGTTCGTCGAAGAACGTCACCTCCTTGTCGGGGTGGGCCCTGCGGAGCCGTGCGGCCAGCGGTTCGATGTAACGCCACGTTTCGGACGGAGTGCCGTCCATGCGCGACGGTTTTCCTAAAACAATTACGTCTACTTCCTCGCGGGAGCAGTAGCTGGCCAGCCACTTTTCGAGCTCTTTCGTAGGGACTGTCTCCAGCCCTCCGGCGATGATGCGCAGCGGGTCGCTCACGGCAATGCCCGTGCGTTTCGTGCCGTAGTCTATGGCCAAGATGCGCCCCACGCCGTCGCCGAGGTTTACAGATTCAGTTTCCGGAACAGCTTGCGGTAGGAACATTCCTCGTCGACCATCGCGTGCAGGGCGCTGATGGCCACTCGCTCCTGCTGCATCGTGTCGCGGTGACGCACCGTCACGGTACCGTCTTCGAGTGTCTGACCGTCGACTGTCACGCAGAAAGGTGTGCCGATGGCATCCTGCCGGCGGTAACGTTTGCCGACCGAATCCTTTTCGTCGTAGACGATGTTGTAATCGTATTTTAGCAGATCGACGATCTCCTGTGCTTTTTCGGGCATGCCGTCTTTCTTGACGAGCGGCAATACGGCCACCTTGACCGGAGCCAGCGCTGCGGGCAAACGCAGCACGACGCGCGTGTCGCCGCCGTCGAGCTGTTCCTCGGTATAGGCTGCCGACATCACTTGCAGGAACATGCGGTCGACTCCGATCGAGGTCTCAACCACATAAGGAACGTAGCTTTCACCCGTTTCGGGGTCGAAATACTGGATTTTCTTGCCCGAGAACTTCTGATGGTTGCCCAAGTCGAAGTCCGTGCGCGAGTGGATGCCCTCGACCTCCTTGAATCCGAACGGGAAGTTGTATTCGATGTCGGTTGCGGCATTGGCATAGTGGGCCAGTTTTTCGTGGTCGTGGAAGCGGTAGTTGTCATCGCCGAAGCCCAGCGCTCGGTGCCATGCCATACGGGTCTCTTTCCAGCGGCTCCACCACTCCATTTCGGTGCCCGGGCGTACGAAGAACTGCATCTCCATCTGCTCGAACTCGCGCATGCGGAAGATGAACTGCCGAGCGACGATTTCGTTGCGGAACGCTTTGCCGATCTGCGCGATGCCGAACGGCAGTTTCATGCGCCCCGTCTTCTGCACGTTGAGGAAGTTGACGAAGATGCCCTGCGCCGTCTCGGGTCGCAGGTAGATGGTGTTGGCGCCGTCGGCTGTCGAGCCCATCTGCGTCGAGAACATCAGGTTGAACTGGCGCACTTCCGTCCAGTTGCGCGTGCCCGAAATGGGGCAGACGATTTCGCAGTCGATGATGATCTGGCGCAGCGCATCGAGGTCATTGGCGTTCAGCGCATCGGCAAAGCGCTTGTGCACTTCGTCGCGGTGGGCGAGCACCTCGGCGACACGGGGCGACGTGGCGCGGTATTTCTCTTCGTCGAACGCTTCGCCGAAACGTTTGCGAGCTTTCTCGATCTCCTTTTCGACCTTTTCGTCCTGCTTGGCGAGCCAGTCCTCGATCAATACATCGGCACGATAGCGTTTCTTCGAGTCGCGGTTGTCGATGAGCGGATCGTTGAATGCACCGACATGGCCCGATGCCTCCCACGTGCGCGGGTGCATGAAGATGGCGGCATCGAGACCTACGATGTTCTCATGCAGCTTGACCATCGAATCCCACCAGTAGCGTTTGATGTTGTTCTTGAGTTCCACGCCGTTTTGGCCGTAGTCGTATACGGCACCCAGTCCGTCGTAGATTTCGCTTGACGGGAATACGAATCCGTATTCCTTGCAATGGGCAACCAGTTTTTTGAAGAGTTCTTCCTGCGTCATCGTAGTATGTTGTTTTCTTGCTTTCCGATCGGTGATTCCGTCGGGATTCGAACCCGAGACCCACAGCTTAGAAGGCTGTTGCTCTATCCAACTGAGCTACGGAACCATCCTTATGTAATGTATAGATGCCGCTCATGGCGGCGCCGCGGCGCAAAGATATGAAAAACCGAGCGCAAAAGCAAACATAATGATTTACATTTACCGGACCGGAAGGTTTTCGGCACAGTCGCAGAACGGGAAAGTTTCCGGAAAATTAGTCTGTTTGTTTGGTCGGCTCGAAAATTTTGTCTACATTTGCGCGCTCGATTGCCCGAAAGGGTGAGCGCGTTTTTAATTAACCTTAATCAAAATTCATTAGCGAATGGCTGTTAAAATTCGTTTGGCACGTCACGGTAAGAAAGGTTATGCTTTCTATCACATCGTTGCCGCAGATAGCAGAGCGCCACGTGATGGTAAATTCATCGAGAAGTTGGGTATCTACAACCCCAACACGAATCCTGCTACGATCGACCTGAACTTCGAGAAAGCTCTGGGTTGGTTACTCAAAGGCGCACAACCTACTGACACTTGTCGGGCGATTCTTTCCTACAAGGGCGTTCTCTACAAGAAACACCTGCTCGGCGGCGTCGCCAAAGGTGCTTTCACGGAGACCGAGGCCGAGGCTCGTTTCAATAAATGGGTAGAAGCTAAGAACGGCAAAATCGAGGCTAAGACCAACAAGCTCGCTTCCGACGCGAAATCGGCGGAAAAAGCTCGTCTGACTGCCGAAGCCAAAATCAAGGAAGACCGTGCCAAGGCGATTGCCGAGAAAAAAGCCGCCGCAGAGGCTGCTGCACATGAAGCGGAGCAGGCTGAAGAGGCTGCTGCCGAAGCTGCCGAAGCTACCGAAACGACCGAGGCTCCTGCCGAGGCTGCGGAAGGCGCTGCCGAATAGTACGTTCGACTGATCGATAAAACGGCGAATCCTATCAGTGGATTTGCCGTTTTTTTGTATCTTTACCCTCGCTGTTGAAATATTTTTGCAATGTCTCGTTTCTCCGATAAAAACAGTTCCGCAGTTCTGACTGTTCCTGCCGGTCGTATCAACAAGTTGTTCGGTATCGGTGGCGGGTTGATGCTTTCGTTGTATGCCGCTTTCCCCGAAAATTTTACTATTGAGGAGCCTTTGTTCGTCATGATCGACGGACTGGAGGTGCCGCTCTATTGCGAGCGCTTCGAGCGGCGCGGCATTTCGGGCGCTGTCGCGACTTTCGCCGATATGGATACCGAACGGCGTGCACAGGAGTTGATCGGATCGGAGTTCCGCATCGCTGTACCCGAATCCGAGGCGGACGACGACGAGTTCTTTTTGGAGGATTTGGTCGGGTTCGCCGTGTCGGGCATTGAAACACGGGCCGAAGGCATGGCGTTGGAATTTGCGGGATGGGTCTCGGATTATTATGACAGCGAGAGCAATCCGCTGTTCGAACTGGACATAGACGGGCGGTGTGTGCTGGTGCCTGCTGCCGAAGAATTTTTTGCACACATCGACTTTGAGCAGCGTTCGTTGCGACTGGTTTTGCCCGAAGGGTTGTTGAATATGGATAAGTGATGGCACGCGTAGTTATCGGACTTTCGGGCGGGGTCGATTCGTCGGTGGCCGCCTATCTGCTGAAGCAGCAGGGACACGAGGTGATCGGTCTGTTCATGGTCAACTGGCATGATACGACCGGTACGTTGGAGGGCGATTGCCCGTGGCACGACGACCGTGTTTTCGCGGAGCTGGTCGCCAAGAAACTCGATATTCCGTTGCACGTCGTCGACCTTTCGGCCGACTATCGGGCGCGCGTGGTCGATTACATGTTCGCCGAGTACGAACGGGGCCGTACGCCCAATCCCGATGTGCTGTGCAACCGCGAAATCAAGTTCGATGTCTTTCTGCACGAGGCGCTGAAGCTCGGCGCTGAATTCGTCGCGACGGGCCATTATTGCCGGAAAACCGTAACGGTTGATTCTGCTGGACACGCTGTATATCATCTGCTTGCGGGCTCCGACCCCAACAAAGACCAAAGTTATTTTCTGTGCCAGCTTTCGCAGGAGCAGTTGCGCTATGCGATGTTTCCTGTGGGCGATTTGCTGAAACCCGAAGTGCGGCGTATTGCCGAGGGACAAGGGCTGGCAACGGCCAAACGCAAGGACTCGCAGGGCATCTGTTTCGTCGGCAAAGTCGATTTGCCGGTCTTTCTCCAGCAGAAATTGGCCTCGAAACGGGGCAACGTGCACGAAATTCTTCCCTCGTGGCCCAAATATGCACAGCGCGAGGTGTGCGATTCATTCGTTGGCCGCATTGGGGTGGGCGACTCCGTTGCAGACGGCTCGGATATGGCAACTTTGGGCAGTCCGACAGATGCGGCCGACCGGCTGGTGCCGACCGACGAGCAATTGGCCGCGTGGGCGGCGCCGTGGCGCTACACCGTGCGCGACGGCAAGAAAATCGGTGAACACACCGGCGCGCATTTCTATACTATCGGTCAGCGCAAAGGGCTGGGCATCGGCGGCCGCAAGGAATCGTTGTTCATCTTGGCGACCGACGTCGCGGAGAATGTCGTCTACGTCGGCGAGGGCGATGCCCATCCCGGGTTGTGGCGGCAGGCTTTGCGCATCGAACTGAACGAGTTGCATTGGCTGAATCCGTTGCAGGCGTTGCAGGTGGGCGAGAGCCGCCGTTATTCGGTGCGGATTCGTTACCGGCAGCCGTTGCAGGGAGCTACGCTCCACATGCGAACGGCGGGGGCCTATCTGCTTTTCGACGAGCCGCAGCGCGGTATCACGGCGGGACAGTTCGCGGCGTGGTACGATGGTGACGAACTGGTCGGTTCGGGCGTGATTGCGGAGTAAAAATTTGCATTTGTTTTCGTTTATTCGTATATTTGTCTCAACATACTGAAAGCGCATCGGCTTTTCTTCTTTAATCAGAATTTGGACACTTTTGATACACAAGAGGAATTTGAGTTGATGCCCGCGCTGTTTTTCAGCGCGGGCATCGTACTTAAATCCTTCTTTGTGGGCAGTCCAAGGCCTTGAAATCGGGTTGAGTGATTTGCCCGCTTTTTTTATGCCCATAAGGGCCGGACTTGCGGCGAACGCATTTTACCTTTTCGCGTCATTTTGATTATTGGATCAATAATTTACTTCGCCGGAATGACCGAATTGATGCTCCGAGGTTCGGCCCTTTTTAATGAAAAAGAGGGGCCGCCGAGAAAACCGGCGACCCCTTTTCTGTACGGCTGCAACAGCCCGAATCTAATCCTCCAACTTGGCCGCGAGGAATTCGCGGTTGAGGCGGGCGATGTGCGCGATCGAAATCGATTTCGGACATTCGGCTTGGCAGGCGCCCGTGTTGGTGCAGTTGCCGAATCCGAGTTCGTCCATCTTGGCGACCATCGCTTTGGCGCGGCGGGCAGCCTCGACGCGGCCTTGCGGCAATTTGGCCAGCGACGAGACGCGGGCGGCGACGAACAACATCGCGGAACCGTTCTTGCAGGTTGCGGCGCAGGCACCGCAACCGATGCACGAAGCAGCGTCCATCGACTCGTCGGCGTCGGCTTTCGGGATGGGGATGGCATTTGCGTCGGGCACCGAGTTGGTGCGCACGGAGACGAAACCGCCTGCTTGCAGAATCTGGTCGTAGGCGCTGCGGTTGACGACCAAGTCTTTGATGACGGGGAATGCCGCCGAACGCCACGGCTCGATGGTGATCGTAGCACCGTCCTCGAACTTGCGCATGTAGATCTGGCAGGTCGTTGCACCTTGGCTCGGGCCGTGGGCCTGTCCGTCGATGTGCAACGAACACATGCCGCAGATGCCCTCGCGGCAGTCGTGGTCGAATGCAACGGGCTCCTTGCCGGCGTGCACGAGGTTGTTGTTCAGAATGTCGAGCATCTCCAGAAACGAGGTGTCGGCCGAGATGTTCTCCACTTCGTAGGTTTCGAACGCTCCTTTGCTTTTGGCGTCCTTCTGACGCCATATCTTCAACGTGAAATTCATGATGTTTGCTGAAATATTAACGGGTTACGACGTCGGTTAGTCCTTGTAGTTGCGCTGAGCCGGATGAACGAACTCGAAATTGAGCGGTTCCTTGGTGAGTTCGGGCGCTTGGTCGGGGCCCTTGTACTCCCACACGGCTGCATAGACGAAGTTTTCGTCATCGCGTTTCGCTTCGCCCTCTTCGGTCTGGTGTTCGACACGGAAGTGGCCGCCGCACGACTCCTCACGAATAAGTGCGTCGCGGGCCATCAGCTCGCCCAGTTCCAAGAAGTCGACCAGACGCAGGGCCTTTTCGAGCTCGACGTTGAAATCGTCGGCGCGGCCCACGACCTTGACGTCCTGCCAGAACTCCTTGCGCAGGGCTTGGATTTCGGCAATGGCCTTTTCCAACGACTCTTTCGAGCGTGCCATGCCGACGTACTCCCACATGATGTTGCCCAGTCGCTTGTGGATGTCATCCACCGACTGTTTTCCGTTGATGGAGAGCAGCTTTTCGATCTTCTCGCGCACGCCCTTTTCGGCTTCGTCGAACGCCGGCGTGTCGGTCTTGACCTTCGGCGCCTGAATCTTGTGCGACAGGTAGTCGCCGATGGTGTAGGGCAGCACGAAATAACCGTCGGCCAGACCCTGCATCAACGCCGAAGCGCCCAGACGGTTCGCGCCGTGGTCGGAGAAATTGGCTTCGCCGATGGCGTAGAGGCCCGGGATGGTGGTCATCAGGTTGTAGTCGACCCAGATGCCGCCCATCGTGTAGTGCACGGCGGGGAAAATCTGCATCGGCTGTTCGTAGGGGCTCACGTCGGTGATCTCCTCGTACATGTCGAAGAGATTGCCGTAACGCTGCTTGATAATATCCTTGCCCAAGCGCTCGATGGCAGTCTTGAAGTCGAGGAACACGGCCAGCCCGGTCTCGTTGACGCCGAAGCCGGCATCGCAGCGCTCTTTGGCAGCACGCGAAGCGACGTCGCGCGGCACGAGGTTGCCGAACGCCGGATAGCGGCGCTCCAAGTAGTAGTCGCGGTCTTCCTCGGCGATTTCCGACGGTTGTTTCTGACCGGCGCGGAGTGCTTTCACGTCTTCGAGTTTCTTCGGCACCCAAATGCGGCCGTCGTTGCGGAGCGATTCCGACATCAGCGTCAGTTTCGATTGCTGGTCGCCGTGCTTCGGGATGCAGGTCGGGTGGATCTGCGTGAAGCAGGGGTTGGCGAAGCCGGCGCCCTTGCGGTAGCATTGGAATGCAGCCGAACCGTTCGAAGCCATTGCATTGGTCGAGAGGAAGAACACGTTGCCGTAACCGCCTGTGGCGATGACTACGGCGTGTGCGCCGAAACGCTCGATTTCGCCCGTCACCAAGTTGCGGGCGATGATGCCGCGCGCCTCGCCGTCCTCGATGACGAGGTCGAGCATCTCGTGGCGCGGATAACTCTTGACCGAACCGGCGGCGATCTCCTTGTTCAGCGCGGCATAGGCGCCCAACAACAACTGCTGGCCGGTCTGGCCGCGAGCATAGAACGTACGCGAAACCTGCGCGCCGCCGAACGAACGGTTGGCCAGCAGACCGCCGTATTCGCGTGCGAACGGCACGCCCTGTGCGACGCACTGGTCGATGATGAGGTTCGAAACCTCGGCCAGACGATATACGTTGGCCTCGCGGGCACGGTAGTCGCCGCCCTTGATCGTATCGTAGAACAGGCGATATACCGAGTCGTTGTCGTTCTGATAGTTCTTGGCTGCATTGATACCGCCCTGTGCCGCGATGGAGTGTGCGCGGCGCGGCGAATCCTGAATGCAGAAGACTTTGACGTTGTAACCCAATTCGCCGAGCGAAGCGGCTGCGGAAGCACCGCCGAGACCTGTTCCGACGATGATGATGTCCAGCTTGCGCTTGTTGGCGGGGCTCACGACCCGAATGGCTGCCTTATGGTTGCTCCACTTCTGTGCGAGTTCGCCGGCAGGGATTTTAGCATCTAATTTGAAACCCATATTTTTATTAATATTACTTATCGATATACTGGATGTGCTTAGCAATATTCAATATCTTATTGGATGTGGCGAAAGGGAAATCCCTCAGGCGCAGCAGCAGGCGCATCCGCCCTTGATGTAATAGACCACCACGACGACTGCGAAGCCAAGGAATACGAGCGTGGCGACCGCATTGGCAATGCACTTCAATCGCGGATACCACGTGTCGTTGGCCCAGCCCACGGTCTGGAACATCGACCATACACCGTGTGTCAGGTGGAACCACAGCGCAGCGAACCACAGCAGATAGATGAGGACATAATACCATTGCGAGAACGTGTAAGCGATCAGCGCAGCACCGTCGGTTGCCGCGATGGTGCGGCCGCCGACCAGAGACGCGTGGCCGCCCAAGACTTCGACGAGCTGCATCTTCGCCCAGAAGTTGAAGAGATGCAATGCCAGACCGGCCAGCACGATGAATCCGATGACCAACATGTTTTTCGAGGCCCAGGTCACGCCCGGCTCGGTGACGGTGACGGCATAGCGCTGCTTGCCTCGTGCGCGATAATTGTTCACGGTGAGAATCAGCGCGAATGCGAAGTGCACGAGGACGCCGAGCGCCAGCACGGCGGTGCCGGCCAATGCGTACCAGTTGGCGCCCAAGAAGCGGCAGATCGCATTGTAGCCCTCGGGCGAGATGATCGCCGTGAGGTTCATCGACATGTGGAAGAGGATGAACAGCACGAGAAATGCGCCCGTGATACTCATCACCAGCTTCTTGCCGAGAGAGGATTTGGTCAGGAAACAGCTCATAATGTTTTTGTATTGGTTTGTTTTGTTTTTGATTGAAAAGTCGTATTTTTGTTTTCGGCCCGTCTGCCGGTTTTCGATGGCAATATCGTTCTTTTTGTCGTACGATCGTATGCGAAAAGGCTGCGATCGTATAACGGCAGGCCGGTTCCGGAAATCCGTTTGCGATGCAAATATAGCTATTGTTTGCGGAATAACAATGAAACGGCTCCGGTTTTCTTGGGAAAGGGAACATTTTCGATTTGACGAGGAGTGTTCGGTGGATATCGAGGTGTGAAAACGGTTATGCGAATGAACGGTTTTATGACGAAAAACGAATTGCGCAGCGTGATGCGGGTCCGAAATCGGCAGTTGTCTCCGGAGGAGCGGATCGCGGCTGCCGAGCGGATATTCGCTGCCGTGGAGATGCTTCCTGCGTTCGGTCGGGCGCGGTGCGTGGCGTGTTTCTGTGCATTGCCCGACGAGCCGCCGACCGAAGCGGTTTTACGGCGTTGGAGCGCCGTGCGACGGATTGTCGTGCCGCGAGTCGAAGGCGATGCGATGCAGTTTTACGATTATCGTCCTTCGGCGTTAACGTCCGGTGCGTTCGGTATCGCGGAGCCGGTCGTCGAGGATTGCCCTGTGTGTCCGCCCGAGGCAATCGATTTGATGCTTGTGCCCGGAATGGCATTTACGCGCGAAGGTGCTCGGCTGGGCCGCGGCAAAGGCTTCTACGATCGTTATATGGCACAGCCCGAGTTGCAGGCTTTCCGCGTCGGGGTTTGTTTTGCTCACCAGTTGGTCGAGACGTTGCCGACGGAGCCGCACGATTGTGCGATCGACGCGGTCTGTTTCGGATAATCGCACGGCTGCAGCGGGTTGTGCTTGCGGTGCAAAATTTACTTTGTTTAGCCGTGATAAAATATATTTCAGTTTCTCTATTGTTTGTGTTGAGTTATATATTACTGATATTTAGTTGTTTGCGTATTTTTGAGGGGGGGGGATTTTTGCGATGAAAAAAGTTCTTCAATCTTTGGCGGTGTAGCCGATTTTATGTACTTTTGTGCATAATTTAGGTTAGGACCCTCTTGCGGGGCCCTATTTGTGTGCATTCACAAGATATCTCCTGCCGGTCGAGGCGTGATTCGTGAGTCGAAGCGGACAGGGGTCGAGAAACAGAACTTTATGACTATAGGGGTACTTTTGACTATCGCTTTTTTCGTGTCGCTCGTGCTGGTGGCCTGCATCCACGCACGTGTCGTGAAAATCGCCGTGAAATACCGAATCGTCGATAATCCCGACAAACGGAAACTCCAGAAAGAGCCGGTGCCGGTTCTGGGTGGTGTGGCGGTGTTCTGCGGGGTTGCTGTCGGATTGATCGTTGCCGGTCTGTTTACCGATTTGCGGGTGATGCGAATCATCGTTCCAGCCATGCTGGTCATGCTTGTTACGGGATTGCGGGATGATATGAAAGGTCTTTCTCCATGGTTCCGGTTGCTGGTCGAAATCGCTGTGGTGCTGTGTCTGATCTATTTCGGCGGATTCCGCATCGATGATTTTCACGGATTATGCGGTATTTATGAAATTCCGGATCGGGTAGCCATTCCCCTCACCGTGTTCGCTGCCGTGGGCATCATCAACGCCATCAATCTTATTGACGGGGTGAACGGGCTTTCATCGGGATTCTGCGTCATGGCCTGTGCCATTTTCGGCGTGTTTTTCTATTGTGTCGGCAATGTGCCGATGGTGTTGTTGGCTGCGGTTTCGGCCGGTGCATTGATTCCGTTCTTTTTCCATAACGTCTTTGGACGGACTTCGCGCATGTTCATCGGTGATAGCGGTACGTTGGCTATGGGCGTTGTCATGTCGGTCTTCGTTTGCGAGGTGCTGCGGTCCGATGTGGGATGTTCCCTGTGTCCTCGCTATGGATTGATTCCCTTTACGCTGGCTGTGTTGAGTATTCCGATATTCGATACGCTGCGTGTGATGTCGACCCGTATCCGGCATGGAATCTCTCCTTTCCATGCGGACAAAACTCACTTGCATCACATGTTCATCGCGATCGGGTGTTCGCATCCGATGACGACACTGGCCATACTGGTGTCGGATTTGGGCGTGGTGTTTTGTTGGTGGATTCTTTCGGTCTTTTGCGTGCCGGTTGGTGTGCAGTGTCTCGTTGTCGTGGTGGTCGGTGTGCTGGGTACATTCGGAGTTTACGGTTTTATGGATTACCACCTGCGGCACAAAACCCGACTGATGCGTCGGTTGCGTCGGTTGGGATTCCACACGCACCTCAGTCGTTCCCGTTCCTTTTTGGCGCTTCGAAAATTCGTGGATAAATATTGATTGTGAAAATAAAATAGCGAAAACGATATGCTTACCCAACGTATTTCATTTCTTGCCTTGCTTTGCCTGTTCCTCGGATTGATACTTCCCGTACGGGCGCAGATGACCGACGATCAAATCATGCAATATGTACAGGAAGGGATGATGGCCGGCAAAGGTCAGGCGCAAATCGGTCGGGAATTGCTGATGAAAGGCGTTACGAAAAGCCAGATCGAACGATTGCGTCAACAATACGGCTCGGATTCCAATTCGAATTTGAATTCGGATTCGGAGTTGGGCTTCGGTACTAATGGTCGTTCTTCCTTGAACCGTACGCGGAAACGCACTTCGTTGCCGGATCGGCGAATCGATGCCGAGAATGAAGGCCGGCCTTTCGTCGAAAGGCGTGACGGATCCTCTTCGCGCAACGATCGTTATGGCCGGAATGACCGTAACAACAGCCAGTTCGACCGTCGCAGCGATTGGCAGACGGATGGCGGAGAGTTCGAATACATGGATGAACTCAACAACAATCCATATATGTCGATGGATATGTTCGCTTCCGATTCGCTCGGATTCGGCAGGTCGTCCAAGTCGCGCAAGAAATCCGTTCCGGACAGCCTGCGTAAATTCGGGCATAATATATTCGTCGATCGTGAACTGACTTTCGAGCCGAACGAAAATCTTGCGACACCGGCAAATTATCAGTTGGGGCCGGGCGATGAGGTGTTTATCGATATTTGGGGTGCCAACGAGGATAGTATTCATGAGGAGATTTCGCCCGACGGGAACATCTTTGTCGAACAGTTGGGACCGATCTATCTGAATGGATTGACCGTTAAGGAGGCTAACGAAAAGGTCCGCCGTGTCTTTGCACGTAAGTATGCGGATGTCATGGGCGAAGCCCCTCTTTCGGACATCCGTCTCACATTGGGACAGATCCGGACGATTTCGGTCAATGTGATGGGCGAGGTGCATACGCCCGGAACCTATCGACTGTCGGCGTTCGCTTCGTTGTTCCATGCGCTGTATAGTGCGGGCGGTGTGACCGATATCGGTTCGTTGCGCAATATCCGTGTGATGCGCGATAGCAAGGAGGTCGCGTCGGTTGACTTGTACGAATATCTTTTTGATGGAAAAACGGCGGACGATATTCGGCTGAAAGAGGGCGATGTGATTATTGTGCCGCCTTACGAAGCGTTGGTGACCATACAAGGTAAGGTCAAGCGGCCGATGTATTACGAGGTCAAGAAGGGCGAGCCGCTCGGAGCTTTGCTCGGTTATGCCGGCGGATTCGCCGGCGATGCCTATTCGAATGAAGTCGGACTGATTCGTCAGACCGGAAAGGATCGTCGGATTTTCAGCGTTCAGAGCGGAAAATACGATTCGTTCGGCTTGGAAGACGGCGACTCCGTACGCGTGGGCGGCACGTTGAACCGATTCGCCAATCGGGTCGAAGTGAACGGTGCCGTGTTCCGTCCGGGTATGTACGAACTCGGCGACGAGATGAATACCGTGCGGGCGTTGGTCGAACGGGCCGACGGGCCGCGGGAGGATGCTTTCCTGAATCGGGCGCAGATTCTGCGAGAGAAAGAGGATTTGACCAAAGAGATGATTGCGGTCGACTTGCAGGGCATTCTGTCGGGTTCGGTTCCCGATCTGGCGTTGCGGCGCAACGATGTGCTGATGGTGCCGAGTATACAGGAATTGCAAGAATTCGGGGCGTTTACCATCGACGGCGAGGTTGCTTGGCCGGGGCTTTATCCCTATGCCGACAACACGACGATCGAAGACTTGATTATTCAGGCCGGTGGTCTGTTGGAGAGTGCTTCGACGGCACAGGTCGACGTCATGCGCCGTGTGCGTTCGCCCAAGAGCAAGGTGCCGACCGAAGAGATCGGTAAGGTTTACAGATTCGAAATCAAGGACGGATTCGTGGTCGACGGCAAAGAGCCGTTCGTTTTGGAACCGTTCGATGTTGTGGCTGTGCGTCGTAGTCCGGGGTACCAGAAACAACGTTTGGTCATACTCGATGGCGAGGTCGTTTTCGAGGGGCGGTATGCACTCGTTCGGAAGAACGAACGTGTGTCGGATTTGATTAAACGGGCGGGCGGTGTTACGCCCGATGCCTATACAGGTGGCGGACGATTGATCCGTCGCATGAACGAGGAGGAACGGGCCGTGCGTGAGGCAACCATTCTTGCGGCTCGTCAGAAACGGGAGGATGGTGATTCCATCTCTTTGGAGCGATTGGCCGTAAACGATTATTATAACGTGGGTATCGAACTGGATAAAGCGCTGGAGAACCCGGGTTCCGATTACGACGTGATTTTGCGCGAAGGCGATCGGTTGATTGTTCCGGAACGAGTCAGCACCGTGACTGTCAATGGGCAGGTGTTGAGTCCCAATACGGTGGCCTATCTGAAGAACAAACCGTTGAAATACTATATTTCGCAAGCGGGTGGATATGCCGACCGGGCGAAAAAGAATCGGGTTTATGTGGTTTATATGAACGGCATGATTACGCAGGCGAAAGGCAACACGAGAATCGAGCCCGGTTGTGAAATCGTCGTTCCGAGCAAGCGCAAGCGTAATCCGGTTCGTCTGAATGAAATTTTGGGACTGACGTCTTCGGCTGCCTCCTTGGCTGCCGTGATAGTCGCAGCATCGAAATAGGATGTTAGGCGCAAATAATAAGGACAACGAGATGGCAGACGAAACTTTGACGAACCGTCCGGAACAATCGATGCCGGATAAAGAGATCGATTTGTTGGATTTGGCCCGCAAACTGTGGGCCGGTCGCCGACGCATATTGAAATGGTGCGGTATCGGGGCTTTGGTGGGTATCATTGTCGCTTTCAGCATCCCGAAAGAGTACAGTGTGACGGTGAAACTCGCGCCCGAAATCTCCAATTCGAAACAATCGATGGGTGGTTTGGGCGATTTGGCGGCAATGGCAGGCCTCAATGTCGGAAATATGACTTCGAACGATGCCGTCTCACCGACGCTCTATCCCGATATCGTCGAGTCCGTACCGTTTGCGGCGGAGTTGTTCGATGTGCAGGTTTCGGACCGGAAAGGCAAGTTGCAGACCACGGTCTACGATTATCTGACGGAGCATATCCGTCGGCCGTGGTGGGGAGTTGTTTTTTCGGCGCCGTTCCGGTTCATCGGATGGACGATGTCGCTGTTCAAGGAGAAAGAGCAGGCCGGGCGTGGTAAAACGGATCCGTTCCGGTTGACTGCAAAAGAGAATATGGCTGTGAAAGCGTTGAATGAACGTATTTCGTGTATGGTCGATAAAAAAACGTCGGTAATTTCGTTGACCGTGACGATGCAGGATCCGTTGATTGCTGCTACGCTGACCGATACGGTGATGCTCAATTTGCAGAACTACATCACCGAATACCGGACCAATAAAGCCCGTCGTGATTTCGATTTTACGCAGAAACTCTACGAAGAGGCACAGGCAGCCTATTATACTGCTCAGTCGAAGTATGCGCGGTATATGGATGCGAATCAGAATATCGTGCGGCGTTCCGTGCGTACGGAGCAGGAGCGGTTGCAGAATGAGATGACTCTGAATTACAACCTTTACAACCAGATGGCGCAGCAGCTTCAGATGGCCAAGGCTAAAGTGCAGGAGGTTACGCCTGCCTATGTCGTTTTGCAGCCTGCTACGGTGCCGCTTCGCGCTGCGAAACCATCGAAGATGGTGATTCTCGTGGGTTTTATCTTCCTTTTCGGTGTTGCCGCTTCGGTTTTGACGCTTTTCGGCGGTGAGGTGGCGTCCCGATTCAAAAAAGAGGAGTCGCAGGAGAATTTATAGCGTCCCGAAAGTTTCCGTATCTCTCTTTCGGTGAGGGGGATGAAAACAGAACCGTCCGATTTTCATTGGGAAAATCGGACGGTTCTGTCGTTTTGCGGAGAGGACGAGATTCGAACTCGTGGTACGGATTGACCCGTACGTCGGTTTAGCAAACCGGTGGTTTCAGCCACTCACCCACCTCTCCGTGGTTTTATTGCCGTGAGTCTCGTTCCATCGAACGGCAATCGTTCTTGAGTAGAGACTCGAAAAACAAGCATGCAAATATAGAATCTTTTTGTTGAATTACAAAGAATAACCTCTAAAATTTGTATATTTGCATTCGGACTGATTTTTAGAATCTATCGGATGGCTCGTCGTTTTGGTTTGGCGCTCGTTTGTTTTCTGTTTTCGGAAATCGTTGCTGTACAGTTCGGTGCAGTTGCTGCGACATTCCCCATGCGCATTGAATCGTCTGTTGCGGATGAATTGACCGGCTTTGCTCAAAATTCGATGCCGAATTCGTTTTTCACCGGTCCGTCATCCCGACCTTTGTCTGAGGTGTTGGCGTATGTCGGCGAATGTTTCGATGTGCGCATCGTGTGCAAGCGAATCGATGCCGATACGGTTTCTGTCGCATGGGCTCCGTTCCGAATCCGACCGTATTCGTTGGCCGAGACGCTCGATAACGTGACCCATCCGTTGGATTTGGTGTGGAAAGAAGAAGGTGCTCGTATCGTCGTGCAGCCGTATGAATATTACCGCCGCACGGTGGCCGACGGCGAAAAATTGTTGGCGTGGCTGTCGTCCTGTTATATGGATCGGGATGCTTGGGAACAGCGCCGCGAACGGATTTTGACCGATGTGCGCGAGGCTTTGGCGCTCGAATCGTTTTTGCGGGCGGTACCGGAGCGGCCAATGGCTGTTGTCGGCGAGGAGTGGCGGCACAACGGTTATACGACCCGAAATTTTGCGCTCGAAACGTTGCCGGGGCTTTATGTCTGCGGGACAATCTATGCTCCTGCGGAGGCAGAACCGAATGCCCGCAAAGGGGCGAAATTTCCGTTGATCGTCGCCCCCTCCGGTCATTGGACCGATGGCCGTTACCGTGCCGACCACCAATATCTGATGGCAGATTTGGCTCGTATGGGTACCGTAGCGGTTGATATGGATATTTTCGGATGGGGCGAATCGGAACGGCAGGTCGGCCGCGAAGCCCATACGGCGTCTTATGCGATGCAGATACAGGTGTTGTGGTCGAAAGTGGTCACGGACTGGATATTGGCGACCCGTCGTGACATCGACACGACCCGTATGGCGGCTACGGGCGGTTCGGGCGGTGCGACCCATGCGCTTTTGTTGGCAGTCGTCGACGGGCGGTTTGCAGCGCTTGCACCGGTGGTGCATTTGGTGTCGCATTTCGACGGCGGGTGTGCGTGCGAGAGTGGGCGCCCTGTAGCTTTGGCGGCGGATGGCAGCTGTATGCCCGAGATTTTGGCGGCCGCGATGGCTCCGAAACCGGTGTTGGTCGTGAGTGACGGCGGCGATTGGACGGCCTCGTATCCGACGTTGGAATATCCTTATTTGCAGCGGATTTGGCAGTTCTACGACGCTTCCGACTGTGTGCGCAATGTCCATCTGGCCGATGAACGACACGATTTCGGCGTCAACAAACGCCGTGCGGTGTGTGCGTTTTTCGCCGAGACGTTCGGCCTGCCGATCGAACGGGTCGACGAAAGCGAGGTGGAACTCCTACCGATTGCCGATTTGCAGACTTTCCGCGACGGATGGCCAGTGACGGCCGTGCGTTCGGCGGACGAACTGGAACGAATGATTGAAAACCTGAAACAATACTGACCATGAAACGAATTTTGCTGTTTTTGCTGGCGTTTTGCACGGTGTGCGGCGCCGGTCGTGCGGAGGCCCGCACCCAAGAGGATCGTTACCGTGTGACGGTCGAAGGGCTCCGCAAAGATTGTCCGGTGGTGATCTCCGATGTGCCCGAATGGGCGGTGAGCGCTACTGTCTGTGGTGCCGAGGGCGAAATCCCCTCGCAGTTGGATCGCGCATTGGGAGAATTGGCATTCGTTGCCGATGTCGACGGACAGCGCGATTTCCGCGTCGTTTATTCGTCGGAACCGTCGCAACAGGCCTATCCGGCCCGTGTCCATGCACAGATGTGGTGGAAGAATCCCGACAAGACGCTGCGTGCTGCCGATACGCTCGCTTCGACGAAAGATGATATGTATCGCAAATTGCACCACCACGGTCCCGCTTTCGAGTCGGAGTATGGCGCTTACCGCATCTATTTCGACAAGAAACAGACCATCGATACCTACGGAAAGAAGGTGCCGCGTCTGGAATTGGCGCAGTCGATGTGGTATTCGACACCTGAACAGTTGGCTGACAATTTCGGTTATGACAACCTGCGTGTGTTCGGATCGGTGGGCGTGGGTACGCTTAAGGGCTGGGATGCCGAGAAGGGGTGCATGACCCATATCTCCGACTTCAAGCGCCGTGAAGCACGTATCCTCGCGAAAGGTCCCGTGCGCACGGTGGTCGAAATGCGCGTGGAGGGTTGGAACTATTGCGGTCGTGAGATTGCGATGACCTCGCGTTATATTCTTTATGCCGGTCATGGCGACGTGCATGTGGAAAACCGTTTCGAAGGCAACACCAAAGGGTTGGTTTTCACAACGGGTGTCATGAAGATGGCCGAACATCGCGTGGAGCGGGGTGCCGGTACCATCGGCGTTTTCGGTCGCGATTTCCCCGAGAACGATACAGTGAAGTGGCAGCGCGAGAGCGTTGCTTTGGCTATTGCCGTGCCGCAGAGTCAGATTGCCGGCCAGCAGGATGACAACACGAGCTATCTGTTCCAGTTACGGCCCGATGACCGCGGACATATCGATTACGATTTCGAAATGTTGTGGCGTCGCAGCCAATGGTTGGACGGTAAAAGCGACGAGGAGTGTCTCGACTTGGCTTTGAAAACGGTTGCCCGCGAGCTGCAACCCGTGCGGGTGGAGCGCCTGCCTGCCGATTTTACCGGCGACTTGCTGCACGTCTATCTGATCGGCGATTCGACCTGTGCGAATAAAAAATTCGACAAGGAGAATCCCGAACGCGGATGGGGCCAGATGTTCCAACCGTTGTTCGATGCCGGTGTGGTTGTCGAGAATCACGCCGTCAACGGCCGTTCGACCCGTTCGTTCCGCGACGAGGGTCGGTGGGATCCGATTTACGCCAAACTGCGGCCCGGGGATTACGTCTTCATCGAGTTTGGTCACAACGATCAGAAAGTGAACACGGTGCGTTTCTCGACACCCGACGATTATGCCGAGAATCTGCGTCGTTACATCCGTGAAACGCGCGAGAAAGGGGCTGTCCCTGTGTTGTTGACGCCCATCGTGCGGCGTAACTTCGTCGACGGCATATTGACCGATACGCACGGCGAATACCTTACGGCATGCCGCCGCGTGGCGGCCGAGGAGAAGGTCGCTTTCATCGATGCCGAACGGCTTACGCAGAAATGGGTGTCGACGATGGGCGACGAGGCTTCGCGGGAGTATTTCATGTGGGTGAAGCCCGGAACATGTCCGCTCTATCCCGACGGACGGCAGGATAACACCCATCTGAATGTACACGGTGCCCGCACATTGGCGCGGATGTTCGCGGCCGAATTGCCGGCCGTAGTGCCCGAGTTGGCTGCGCATTTGGATATTCCCGACTTGGTGGTAGCCAAAGATGGTTCGGGCGACTTCTTCACTGTGGCCGAAGCCGTTGCCGCCATTCCCGATTTCTGTCGCAAGGAGATTCGTCTGCGGGTGATGGATGGTATCTATCGTGAGAAAATTTCCATTCCCTATACCAAACGAAATGTCTGGTTGGAGGGGCGCGGTCGTGTGACGATTACGTGGAATGATTACGCTTCGAAAATCGGTGCGACGGGCCATGAATTGGGTACGTCGGGTTCGTCGACCGTCTATTTCGGCGGCGACAACTGGCGTGTGAGCGACATCACGTTCGAGAATACGGCCGGTCGGGTCGGGCAGGCCGTGGCCGTGCAATGTCTCGGCGACAACTTGTGGTTCATCGGCTGCCGATTCCTTGGCAATCAGGATACCTTATATTTATATGGGTCGGGCAACCGTGATGGCGAGACCGTTCCCGAAAATGCCCGCATTCGCTTCTCGGAATGCTATATCGAGGGTACGACCGATTTTATTTTCGGGGCCGCTTCGGCGTTGTTCCGCGATTGCGAAATCCGGTCGTTGGCCGATTCGTTCATTACGGCAGCCTCCACGTGCAAAGGGCAGTCCTGCGGTTTCATCTTTTGGAATTGCTGGCTGACCGCGGACGACGGCGTGACGAAATGCTATTTGGGCCGTCCGTGGCGCGAATACGCGCAGACCGTCTTCATCGATTGTGAGTTGGGCGGTCACATCCGTCCCGAGGGGTGGCACGACTGGAACAAGCCGCAGGCACATAAACATGCTTTCTATGCCGAGAGCGGTTCGAAGGGCCCCGGGGCAGCAGGCGATCGCGTGAAGTGGTCGCATCGCCTGTCGGACAAGCAAGTGCGGAATATCTTCGACGCGTTTTTCGAAGAATAGGCCGACAGGCTTCGAAACTGAGGTTTGCAGCTCGTGTGTAGGCGCAGTTGCAATTGGCGACAGTTGCCGTGACCGGAACCGAAGTATGCAACTCGAACGTGTCGCCTGTCCGGATTGTAAAAAAAAATTGAAAAAGAACTTGAATAAATGAATCGAATGATGAACCGAATCTCTTTTTTGCCGGTGTTATGCGCCGCTGCGCTTGCAGTCTCGTGCGGTGAACGTCCGCTCTATGATGCCGGAACACCGCTCTCCGTCCGGATGGTCGAGAGCGAAATCGTGCGCAATCCGTCGCCGACGACGCTCGACGGCATTCCTGCGGGGCGTGTGAAATGGAACTATACGTCGGGCCTCGAACTGTTGGCCATGATGGATGCGGGCGAGGCATACGGCCGTCCCGATTTCTATGACTATGCGTTACGCTATTATGACACCATCGTGAGGCCCGACAACTCGGTTATTACCTACAAGACGAGCAATTACAACCTCGACCATATTTGCCCGGGGCGTCCGTTGTTCACGATTGCCGAGCGGACGGGCGAGCCGCGTTTCCATGCCGTGCTCGACACATTGTTCGTGCAGTTGCAGGAGCATCCGCGCAACGATGACGGTGGCTTCTGGCACAAAAAGGTCTATCCGCATCAGATGTGGTTGGACGGACTCTACATGGCCGAACCGTTCTATGCCGAATATGCCGTACGCAATTATTCCGAGAGCGAATTGTTCGCGAACTTGAAAGCCGACATCGTGCGGCAGTTCACCACTGTCGCCGAGCATACCTACGACCCTGCCACGGAACTTTACCGTCACGCCTGCGACGTATCGCGCGAAATGTTCTGGTGCGATAAAACCACGGGGCAGTCCGCACATGCTTGGGGCCGTGCGATGGGGTGGTACGCGATGGCGATCGTCGAGACATTGCAGTATCTCGGCGTCGATGCGACGACACAGCCGATGGTCGATATTCTGCACCATATCTACGAGGTGCTCCCGAAGTATGCCGATCCCGAGACGGGTATGTGGTATCAGGTGCTCGACCAGCCGGGGCGCGAGGGAAACTATGTCGAGGCGACCGGCTCGATCATGTTCGTCTACGCCATGTTGAAAGGCGTTCGGTTGGGGTATCTGCCTGCGGAGCTGGGCCCCGAGGCGCAGCGTCTGTACGAAAGGTTCGTCGAGCGCTTCGTGAAAGAAAATCCCGACGGAACGATTTCGATTACCGATTGTTGCGCCGTTGCCGGTCTGGGTGGCCGCAGTATGCGTAGCGGTAAGTTCGACTACTACATTTCAGAGCCGATCATCGAAAACGATTGCAAAGGTGTCGGTCCTTTCATCTGGGCCTCTCTCGAGTACGAACGTGTGAAAGGCGGATTGCAGAAATAGCGATCGACGGAGCCGATCCCGCGTACGGACGATATGATTTTCTTTTCATATCGTCCGCATTTTTTTATCCTGCCGTGTGCCGGAAAGAAGAAAAAATCATAAAAAAGTACTTCCCGATTGAAATTTTTTTTCTAATTTTGTTAACGCATTCTGCGAAAATCTTTGCGGATGCGATTGTGTATAACACCAAACTAACCTTTATGAAACACTTTACAAAATTTGCCTTGCTGTTGATGCTGGGCATGGGGCTGGCGCACACCGCTATGGCCCAAATTGTAGGGGGGGGGATTAAAGACGCTCAGGGTCAGCCAGTTATAGGCGCATCCGTGACCGTCGACGGTACCACCCTCGGCGTGACTTCGGAAGCGAACGGACGTTTTTCGTTGAACGTTCCGGATGCTAAGAATGCTGTGCTGACCGTATCATTCATCGGATATGCTACGCAAAGTATTCCGATCAACGGTCGTACGCATATCGATATCGTGTTGCAGGAAGACGCGCTTGCACTCGATGATGTCGTCGTTGTCGGTTACGGTACGATGAAGAAAAGCGACGTGACGGGTTCCGTCAGTTCGGTGAGTGCCGAGGACATCGCGGCCCGCGGTACGTTGCGTCTGGAGGATGCCTTGCAGGGTTCCGTCCCGGGCGTTAGCATCACGCAGTCGAACAGCCGTGCCAATGGCGGTTTCGATATTCTGATCCGTGGTCAGGCATCCATCAACAAAAAGTCTTCGCCTCTGTATGTGATCGACGGTGTCGTTTTCACCTCGATGGACATGCTGAACCCCGAGGATATCGAGCGTGTCGACGTCTTGAAAGATGCTTCGTCGACCGCCATCTACGGTTCGCGTGCTTCGGCGGGTGTCATTATGATTACCACGAAAGGCGCCAAAGGTGTCAGCGGCAAAGCTCAACAGTTCTCCGTTTCGTATGACGGCTACTATGGTATCAAGAAAGTAGCTCGTTTCCCCGAACTGATGGATACGGATGAGTGGATGGACTATCGCTTCCAGCGTTACACCGAGTTGGATGGTAAAACATACGACGGTTCCAAAACGAAAGGTGTCGATGCCGACGGACATCCGCATTTCATCATCAAGGATGCCAATATCATCACTGCATTCGGTTCGCAGAAACCCGACGGTTCGTCTGCAAGTTCTCACAAGGAGACGCTGCTCTTCCAGCGTTTCATGAACAACGATACTTATGACTGGAGCAAGCAGGTGTTGCGCACTGCTGCTCAGCAGAACCACTTCATCAGTGCCAACGGTGCGACGGAGACCACCAGCTATCGTTTGGGTATGGGCTACCAGTCGGAGGAGAACGTCTTCATCAAGAACGACTATGAGCGTATCAACCTCAAGGGTGCGTTCGATTCGAAGTTCTCGAAAGTGGTCGAGGGCGGTATGAGTGTCAATTTGGTTTATGCCAACCAGAACGACTTTACGACCGAAGATTCGAGCAACTATTCGCCTTATCACAATGCTTTCGTCTTCTCTCCGATTCTGACTCCATATGACGAAAACGGCAATTTCGTATCGCAGCCGGGCAAGTACAGGAACGGCTTTACGTCTACCTACAACCCGCTGCTCGACTTCACGCTGCCGAACGCTTACGTGAACGAAACACGCAAGTTCCACGTATTCGGTAATATGTATCTCCGTTTCAACCTCTACGACGGACTGAAGTTCACGACCACGTTGTCGCCCAACTTCTATCACGGTCGTCAGGGTATCTATTTCGGTACCGGTAACCCCAACAACCAGAAAGATATTCAGGGCAATCCGCTTTCGTCGGCTTATTTCCTGAAACAGAAACACACCTATGCCAAGGTGGTCAACACCGATCGTTTGGACTGGACGTGGGATAACCAGATCGACTACAACAAGACGTGGGGCGATCATTCGTTCAATGCGATGGGTCTGTTCTCGATGTGGGCGACCCAGAAAGAGGATTACACGGCTGCCGGTAAGGATATTTCCGACGACAAGCTGACCTATCATTCGCTCGGCAAAGCCGGAGGTGACAAGGAGATCGCTTCGTCGTTCACCGAGGCTTCGATGGTTTCGGTCGCTACTCGTCTGAACTACTCGTACAAAGGCAAATACATGGCTACCGCTACGCTGCGTGCCGATGGTTCGTCGCGTTTCGCCAAGGAAAATCGTTGGGGTGTGTTCCCCTCGGCCGCCGTGGCTTGGCGGATGTCCGAAGAGAACTTCCTGAAGAGTGCCGACTGGCTCGACAACTTGAAGTTGCGTTTGTCGTACGGTGTTACGGGTAACAACAACGTAGACAACTATGTAACGGCATCTTCCGCAGCCGGTCCGAGCTATTCGATCATAGAAGGGAACGAAGTGCAAGGTTATTATCCGAACGGTCTGATCGATATGGGTCTCGTATGGGAGAAAGTGAAAGAATTCGACTTCGGTGTCGACTTCTCGGTATTCAACAGCCGCATCAATCTGACGGCCGATGTCTATCGTCGTCTCTCCGACGGTCAGATCATGGATGCTACGGTGCCGCTTGAAACAGGTGAATCGTCGATTACTACCAACATCGGTGCCGTGCGCAATGCCGGTGTCGAATTGGGCTTGCAGTTCGGTGTCATCCGTTCGAAGAACTTCACGTGGAATCTGAATGTGAACTTCTCGCGTAACTGGAGCAAAATCAAGGAACTGCCCAATGGCGACGACGTTTCGAAAAACTGGTTCATCGGTGAGCGTCTGAACGTACTCCGCGACTACAAGCATACCGATGTCGTGACGAACGACGGTGTAACGATGCACACGAAAGACGGCGACGTTCATTATACGTTGAAAGAGGCTTACGAGAAATTCGGTCTCTACGAAGGTACGATGGGTGTTCATGACTGGAACAACGACGGCAAGATCACCGACGACGATAAGCAGATTTACGGTTGCACCGACCCGAAATGGACCGGCTCGATCAGTTCTTCGATGTATTTCAAGGGCTTCGACTTCTCGTTCACCATCTACACCAAACAAGGTCAGTGGTCGCGGTCCTACTTCCACGAGACATTCTGGAGCATCAGCGACCGCGGTACGCAGAAGAAGCCTTACGACTATTATATTCCGGCCGGAACTCCGGTCATCGACCATGCGACGGGCGATATCGTAACCCTCGAAACGTCGAAGCCCGGTGCTTATCCTTATCCGAACAATTCGGATAATACGGGTGGCGGTTGGTTCAGCAACAAGGGTAAAGCGGTCGGCGAAGGTTGGCGTTACCACGATACGTCGTTCGTGAAGGTGAAGAACATTTGCTTGGGCTACACGTTCCCGAAATCGTGGATGCAGAAGATCCATGTCAAATCGCTGCGCCTCTACGTCAAC
>RYWP01000006.1:0-309 GCA_003979135.1 Alistipes sp. | reverse complement strand
CTGCTGGACCGATTACGAAGGTTTCGATCCCGAATGGGCAAGCGCTACGCTGGTTAACGGCGGCCCGGCTTCGGTGACCTATCAGTTCGGTGCCAACCTGAAGTTCTAATCAAAAAATGTTACGACAAATGAAAAAGTTATTATATATAGCCGTGCTGGCCGGTACGTTTGCTTTGACCGGTTGCGACGACTTCCTGACGCCGGACAACAAGAGTGCCGTGACCGACAAGGATTTCTTTACGAGCAAGGACGGTTTCCCGACGATCGTCAACGATGTTTATGCGACGCTCGGAACCCGTGGAAGCAGTA
>RYWP01000103.1 GCA_003979135.1 Alistipes sp. | reverse complement strand
GCACGTGGAAATAGAGCAGGCCGTTATGCGAGTAAATACCTTTGAGCAGGTACTGTACCCCGAACCGTTTGCATCCAATATGCTTGATTTCGCGGCGGTCGTTTTTGTAGATGGACTTCATGATGAGCTTGACCAGCAGCGGCGATTCGCTTCCCAGCTCCGTGAGGTATACCTCCATCGCGTTGTTGGGCCGGTTCACCGCTTCGCCGTCGTGAATGAAGTCCGTCATCTCCACGGATAGTTTCACCGGCTCGTCGGCATACTTGACATTGAACGTGTAGTATGCCCCGTCCTCGGTAATGACCGAGAGGTTGCTCTCGCGCGAGAAATCCCGCAGTGCGGCCTTCACACGCAGGACATTCTCCGTGCCGTCGGCTTTCGCCGCCAGCAGATCCGCCGATCCCAGATCGACGTAGCGGATTGCCGAGGGGAAGATGACGTGAACCGTCTTGTCGAACGTTACTTCCAGCGCATAGGGCGGAATCATGCGGTCGAAAGTCAGCGGACGGGTAAGTCCGTCGAACAGATCGCCCGTAGAGGGTTTTTCCTGCGCGTTTGCTGCGAACATGCACCCGACGAATACGAATGCCAAAAGAATCTTTTTCATATCGTTTGTTTTTAATGATTGATAAAATGGATTTTTCAGTGGCTTGTCGATTTCTATTTCTGAGGCGGCAGCAGCAGAACCGCATAGTCGGCTTTGAGCGTTACCTTCACCGTGCGCATCTTTTTACTCACATACGACGATACGCCTTGTATGGCACTGCGGCCCAAGTCGGAGAGCAGCTGCGACCCTGCGTCATCGGTTATGGTAATGCTGCTTCCCATGCCCGACCCCATGTTGGCGGCAATCTCTTTCACTGCGTTGATCTCCTCCGACCCCGACACGGAGATTCCTTCGTTGCCGTCCATGTCGTAGACCAGCAGTTCGATCGGAATGACCGTTCCGGCATGTTGCACGGCGTTGATCGTAATCCCCAGTCGGTCGCCGGCGATGCGGGCGGCTCCCGCGACCACCGTTCCTGCCGGAATCAATACGCCTCCGGCCGTCATCGCTTCCGAAAGCCGCAGGGACACCTGCCCGCCATCGGTAATCGTAACCGTCCGATAGATGGATGCCCGAATGCCGTTACGCTCCTTTTCCTGTGCATCCCCGCCGATGGTGTTGAACCCCCAGTTGCGAGGTTTCACGAACTCCTCCCGAAATACCGAATCGGGCATCGGTGCGGCGAGCAGCGATACGACGTTGTGCCGCACCTGCTTGACGGGCTGCACGACAGCCTTGCCGGATATGACGGCAGGCTGCGCTGCGGCGGGTTCCTGTGTCGGCGTTTGTCCTCCGTTCATGTAGCGGGCGGCGATCTCGTATGATTTTTCGAGCAGCGCCACCTGCTCTTCCTGTAAACTCTTACGCTCCTGCTCCTCTTCCAGCCGCCGCTCCAACTCCTCGATCCGGGCCTGCATTTCTTTCTGCTGTTCCTCTTTCTCGCCGGAGGTGTCCGTGTAGAAATTGCCGAGCTGCCGGTTGATGTCGGCATAAGCGTCGGCAGACGAGCGGAACGCATTGCCGGAGGTGCGGCCTCCGTATCGGGGGCGGTTGTCGGCATATACCGTAACCTGCGGCTCCGCCTCTTGCGCAGCCTCCCCGCCGTCCAGCTCGAAAGCGAAATCCTGCAACGACCGCATCTTGTCCTGCTGCTTGCGCTTCATCTCCTCCTGTATGTAAGCGTCGCGCTTGTCCGACACGATGCCGTTCTGCTCCGGTGTCGGCAGATCGGTGTTGAAGCCGGAGGTCGGCTGCTCGTCTTTCGTGTCCGGGGCGAATATCAGCCACATGCACCCGGCGAAGGCGAGGAAGAACAGCGGGAAAATCACCATCTTCTTCCGCGTTTGCAGCTGCTGCGGCGTGAGTTCCTTGCGCTCCACGCTCTTCGATTGTTCATTCTGTTTCTCGTTTGTCGTCATAATTGAAATCGTTTGATTGTTTTACACTGTCCGTTGCAGTCGGCTCCCGTTGCAGCTCCGCAGGCTCGATATGCCGAATCCGCATCGCATCGTCCGCACCCTGTCCGAACCGGCAGACGGACGAAACGGTAAAGTAGAGCGACAGTACGGTGAAGAGCGCGAGCATCGTGAGCACGACGATTAACCGACTTGCGGGGGACAACGCCCCGCACATGCGCCGCAGGAAACACTCCACATGTTCCGACAATGCGCCGAATCTCTTGCGTACCATAACCTCACCTTGTCAAAGTCCGCAAATCCTTGTTTTCGAGAATCTCGAAACGCTCCATGATGAACCCCTGCGGGTTGTTGTCCGAGCGCACCGAGTTGATAAGGTCGCAGCGCGTTACGAGGCTCCGCTCGGTAATATTGCTCTCGCGGACGATCAACTGTCGTGCGTAGGTCGTTGCACGATAGGGGTAACGCTCGAAATCGCACACCACGGAATCGACCTCGATACGCTGGTTGATATTCCCCGACACGATGCGGTTGTAATAGCCCTTTTCCTGCATATCCTGAAAATAGGCGAACGCGCTTCTGTCGACCAGAAACAACGCCCGCTTGATGTTGCTCTCGATGGCGGCACGGTCGGGCGAGAGGGTGAAGAACAACTCGTGGAAACGCTTGATATGCTCCCGCGCTTCTACGGGACGGTTCTGGCTCAGATCCTGCGACAGAGCCAACATGAGCGACTTGCCCTCGTCCAGCACGTAGATCTTCTGCCGCTGTGCCTCGGCAAAACGATAGCTCTTGACGATGCTGAACACCGCGACTGCCGCACACAGGCAGAGAAAGACGATGCCGAACGTCCGAATCTGCCGAAAACTGCTTTCGATGTTTTTTAATGACTTGAATTCCATTGTTTGAGTGTTTATGAATGATTGTTATCCGCGTGTGGCCAGATTCTGCCCGGCGGGTGCTCCGCCGCCACTGTCGGAAGAGGTGCTGCCGCCGCTGCGGTGGAACGTCCGGCCGATGGCGTTGCCCGCGATGCCGCCGGCCACACCCGTCGCGAATGAACCGGCTTTGTTGATGCCGCCCATTGCGCCGCTCGCACCTCCGCCCGACTGGATTACCCACTCGGCGACGGTAGGAATCGAGAAATAACCGATAATGCCGATGATAAGGAAGACGATATAGACACCTCCGCCCTCTTCGGGGATATAGGCGGGGTCTTGCAGTGCGGCGATGTCCGCTTCGAGCATCAGGGTCTGTATCTTCGCCAGCACAGCGGAAAACAAGTCGGCAATCGGCAGCCACAAGTAGACGCTGATGTAGCGGGCTATCCAACTCGTGAGTGTAGCGTGGAATCCGTCGTACACGGAGAGGGCGAACGACAGCGGCCCCAGAATCGAGAGCACGACCAGAAAGAATGTTCTCAGCGTGTCGATCGTAAGACCCGCGGCATTGAACAGCAACTCGAAAAAATCGCGCACCAACTGCCGAAACCACATCTTCACGTCGTGCCACGTTCTCTCGCCCCACATGCTGACGATCTCGCCCAAGTCCGTGATGCCGAGCTCGGAGAGTTTTTGGTCGTAGGCTTCGTCGTCCACCAACCACGCCTTGCCCTCGCGCACCCGTGCCTCGTATTCCAAATCGTCTTTCTGCTGCTGGTATGCCCGCAGATCCATCGTCTGCCCCTCCAAAATCGCGTGGGTGCCCTGCACGACGGGCGACATTACGGCGTTGATCGTTCCCAGCACAACGGTCGGAAAGAACATGATGCACATTCCGATGACAAACGGCCGCAGGAGCGGGAACACGTCGATCGGCTCGGCATTGGCCAGCGATTTCCAGGCGCGGTAGGCAACGTAGAACAGCGCGCCCAAGCCGGCCACGCCTTTCGCTATGCCGATCATGTCGCCGCACATGGGCATCATCTCCACATAGAGATTCCGCAGCACTTGATGCAGATTGTCGAAATTCATCGCTAACGGCATCATGGCTACCAGTATCTTTCGTTAGGGCTGCCGTAAAGGGACAGCACGCGGCTCGCGTCGCCCTTGTCGCGGCTGCGGATGTAGGAAACGGAGATCGTCTTGCGCGTGAAGTAGCGCGTAAGGTTCCGATACCTCAGCATCCGATTATAGACTTGATCTATGATTTCCATACGCTCTTTGTCAGAGAGCGAAAGGCCGTTGCCGCCCGTGATGATCGTTTTCAACTCCGTGACCAACGCGCCGCCCTCCACCAGCAGCCGTGCGTAGCCTGCGGAGATCGCGGCCAGCTCGTCCACCGTGAAATTCGGGTCGCAGACCATCTTGTTGAACCCCGACACGT
>RYWP01000102.1:3873-4360 GCA_003979135.1 Alistipes sp. | reverse complement strand
CCGTAGCCCGCAATCCGTTTTTCATTCGATTCCGTCGTATGCCGACAAGTCCGGCATTGCGGAGTCGCTCGATGGCTCCTATCCACAGTTCGAGGTCGGGGCTGACCGGATTTTTCACCAAGACGGGAATGTCGGCCCCGAAGACTTGCAAAGCATCGGCGATTTCTTGCACAGCGAACGGATTGGCCGACGTGCGGGCCCCGATCCACAACAAATCGATTCCGCCCTCCAACACCGCCGCCACATGCTCGCGCGTGGCGACCTCCGTAGCGACGTACATGCCTGTCTCACGTTTCACACGCTGCAACCACGCGATACCGGCCGCACCGACCCCTTCGAATCCGCCGGGCTTGGTGCGGGGTTTCCACAATCCGGCGCGGAAAATACGGAATCCGGCAGCCACCAGCTGTCGGGCCGTATCGAGCGTCTGCTCCTCGGTCTCGGCGCTGCATGGCCCGGCGATGACTGCCGGCCGACGGTCGGCCGC
>RYWP01000102.1:3442-3863 GCA_003979135.1 Alistipes sp. | reverse complement strand
AAAAAAAAATCGGTCGTAATCTCCGAATTATTCCGGAGATTTTCCTACCTTTGTGCGGGAATATGTGCGCAGATTCGCGCAAGGATGCAAAAACACTGGAATCAAACACGATACGCATCGCCGCCATACTCCGTTCATTTACGATTTTTTTGGGTGATAACACGCTATGGGACTTTTTTCTCTGACTGAAGAGCTGGCCATCGACCTCGGAACGGCCAACACACTGATAATTTACAACGGAAAGGTCGTTGTCGACGAACCTTCCATCGTGGCGCTCGACGTGCACTCGGGCAAACTCAAAGCCATCGGACAAGTCGCCCGTCAGATGCACGAAAAGACCAACCCGAACATCAAGACCATCCGCCCGCTCAAAGACGGCGTGATCGCCGACTTCACGGCCACAGAGATGATGCTGCGCGGC
>RYWP01000102.1:0-3432 GCA_003979135.1 Alistipes sp. | reverse complement strand
CGCGAGGTCTGCATGATTTTCGAGCCGATGGCCGCAGCTTTGGGCGCCGGTCTCGACGTCGAAGCTCCGGAGGGCAACATGGTCATCGACATCGGCGGCGGTACGTCGGAAATCGCCTGCATCTCGCTGGGCGGCATCGTCTGCTCGGAGAGTATCAACATCGCGGGCGACGTCTTCACCAACGACATCCAGACCTACGTCCGCCAGCAGCATAATATCCGTATCGGCGAACGTACGGCCGAAGCTATCAAGTGCGCCATCGGAGCCGCCTGCCCCGACTTGGACGACGAACCCGAAGATTTCGTCGTCACGGGCCCCAATATGCTGACCGCCCTGCCGCAGACCGTTTCGCTGTCGTACAGCGAAATCGCCTATGCGCTGGAAAAGTCGCTGGCCAAAATCGACATGGCATTGATGAAAGTTTTGGAATCGATGCCGCCCGAACTCTACTCCGATATCGTGAAAAACGGCATCTACCTCGCGGGTGGCGGTGCGCTGCTCAAGGGACTCGACCGCCGACTGAACGAAAAGACCGGCATTCCGTTCCACATCGCCGAAGACCCGTTGCGTGCAGTCGCCCGCGGTACGGGCATCGCCCTGAAGAACATCAGCCGGTTCTCGTTCCTGATGAAATAAAGGGATCTTCGAAAGACAATCGCAAGGCCGGACTTGTCGGCATACGACGGAATCGAATGAAAAACGGATTGCGGGCTACGGCTCGCAATCTTGAATTTATAAAAAGTCGCGAAACGTGTACAAACTGATCGAATTCATACGCAGCACCTATGTGGTCGTGCTCTTCGTTCTGCTGGAGGCGATCATGATCGGTCACTACGCCCGTTCGACCCACTATGCACGTGCCCGGCTGCTGGCCAAGGCGACGCAGGTCGTCGGCGGAAGCGAGCACGCATTGGCCGGAATCCGCCGTTATTTCCAGCTGGAACGAGAAAACCGCGAATTGCTCGCATACGCCGCTTCGCTGCAGGAACGCCTTGCAAACTACGAAGCTGCGGCATTGTCCGATCTCAGCGTCCACCCCTTTGTCCTCCACGCAGCGGACACGACGACCGTCGAGCAGCCGGATTCGCTGCACCCGAAAGAGGACGGCAACCATCGCCGCAACATCAAACACCGCCAATACCGGACTGTTCCGGCTACGGTCATTTCGAATACGATCAACAAACCCGAAAACTTCCTCGTTCTGAACCGCGGCTCGCGCCACGGCGTACGACAGGAAATGGCCGTACTTTCATCGGGCGGTGCGATGGTCGGTTACGTCGTCGATTGCACGGAACGGTACGCCATCGCGCTTTCGGTGTTGAGCAATTCGTTCCGCACCAGCGGCAAATTGAGCGGCACGGACTACGCCGGACTGATTTACTGGGACGGAACCGACCCTCATATAGTGCTGATGAGCGACCTGTCGAAATATGCCGAACCGAAACCCGGCCAGGAGGTGGAAACGACGACAGGTTCGCTCTTCTTCCCCGACGGGATCAAAATCGGCCGGATCATCGAAGCCCATCTGAACGAAACCGGTACGACCTACACGGCGCGCGTGGAACTGACGGCCCACCTGTCGGGATTATCGCACGTCATTCTGGTCGAAAACCGCGACCTCGACGAAATACAGAACCTGCAAAAGAGCGAAAACATCAAACAATACATCCGCCCCTGACCCATGTATCGTACGTTTCCTTATATCGTGCTTTTCGTGCTGACGCTTATCGTGCAGGTCTTTCTGTTGGACAGCCTCGCCATCAGCATCTACTTCGCACCGATGATTTACCTTGCGTTCCTGTTGTTGCTGCCGCTCGACACAGCCCACGTCAAACTGCTCCTCGCCGGACTGGCCACGGGCTGGCTGATGGACTACACGATGGGAACCGACGGCTTGAACGTCATCGCGACATTGCCCGTCGCATTCCTGCGGCCGTGGATCATCGGATGGTTCTACACTCGCGAAGACCCGCGTGAAGGCGGCATCCCGTCGGAAGCCCGCTTCGGAAAAAGCAAATTTATCCGCTACATCGCTGCCTGCATTTTGCTGCACCATCTGTTGTTCTTCTCGTTCGAAGCGCTTTCGTGGGTACATCTCGACCGTACGCTCCTGCGCATCGTCACCAGCAGCGCAGTGTCTGTTCTGTTCATTTGGCTGACCGCCCGATTGTTCACCCTCAAACTGACCGCGCGGATATGATCAATCACATGAGAGGATTCGCCCGGATGCGCACGTTGCAGGTGCTCGTAATCTGCATCTTCGCAGTGCTCGTCGGTCGGTTGTTCTACATCCAGCTGATCGACCCGCGCTACGAGGAATTGGCCCGCACCAACACGTTGCGCCGTGTCGTACAATATGCAACGCGCGGCGAAGTATTCGACCGCAACGGCGAGTATCTGGTACAGAGCCGTGCCTGCTACGACCTGATGGTCACTTACAAAGATCTGAAACGGACGGGATTCGACACGGTACGTTTCTGTGCCATCACGAAAATCACCCGCGCCAAGCTGCAACGCGAGTTGGCCAATGCCCGCATGTCACCGCGCGTACCCTACGTCGTAGCGAAATACCTGTCGAAAGAGGACAAGCTGCGTTTCGACGAATGCAACTTCCCGGGATTTTACACCGTCTACCGTACCATCCGCGAATATCCCCGCAAAATCGGCGGCAATCTGTTGGGATACGTAGGCGAGGTGAACGCCAATATCATCAAGAAAAATCCGGCCTATCGTCCGGGCGACTATATCGGCATGAGCGGCGTGGAACGCTCCTACGAACGGATTCTCAAAGGACACAAAGGGGTGAAGGTGCAGAAAGTGGACACCCACGGTGCCGTCAAGGATTCCTACATGGACGGACGCTACGACTCGTTGCCCGAAGCTGGCAACTATTTGGTCAGCACCATCGACGCCAGATTGCAGCGGTTGGGCGAGGAATTGATGCGCGGCAAGGTCGGTGCCGCCGTAGCCATCGATCCGGCGACGGGCGAGATTCTGATGATGGTTTCATCGCCCACCTATGACCCCGACGATCTGTTGGGCCGCGAGCGCGGCAACAACTACATGAAGATGCTCTACAACAAGCGCCGTCCGCTCTTCAACCGCGCCGTGAAAGCCAAGTATCCTCCCGGATCCACCTTCAAGGTAGTGCAGGGCCTCATCGGGTTGCAGGAGGGCGTGCTGCGGCCCTCCGATCTTCACGAATGCCACATGGGCTATCAGGTCGGCCGCCAGCGCATGGCCTGCCACGCCCATTCGTCGCCGCTCGACCTGCGCTTCGCCGTGGCCACTTCGTGCAACGCCTACTTCTGCTATGTCTTCCGCGACATCCTCGACAATCCCAAGTACGGCGGTGTCAAGGAGGGCTTCGACGTCTGGAAAGAGTATGTCCACAGCTTCGGTTTCGGGCGCAAGCTCGGCTCCGACTTCCTC
>RYWP01000101.1 GCA_003979135.1 Alistipes sp. | reverse complement strand
GTTCTCGATGGGCGGGAGCTCCAGCGGGAGTTTGTCGAGGGTGAGGGGATAGGCCACGTCGTCCTTGTAGTAGACGGGGAAAGGCTCGCCCCAGTAACGCTGGCGCGAGAAGATGGCGTCGCGCAGGCGGTAGTTGACCAGGCGCTTGCCCAGGCCGCGGCGTTCGACCTCGTCGAACATGAGACCGATGGCCTCCTTGACATCCTTGCCGTTGAGGAAATCGGAGTTGATCATGCGGCCCTCCTTGGCGTCGTAGGACTCCTTTTCGAGGTCGCCGCCCTCGACCACGGGGACGATGTCGAGCCCGAAGCGGCGGGCGAAGGCGTAGTCGCGCGAGTCGTGGGCCGGAACGGCCATGATGGCGCCCGTGCCGTAGCCGGCCAGCACGTAGTCGGAGATGTAGATCGGAATGGCCTTGCCGGTGAAGGGGTTGACGGCGAAGGATCCCGTCGCCACGCCGCTGACGCGCCGCGTTTCGGCGATGCGCTCGCGCTCGGAGCGCTTCTTGGCCTGGGCGATGTACTCCTCGACGGCCGCGCGGTTCTCGGGTGCGGTGAGCTCGCCGACCCACTCGTGCTCGGGGGCGATGACCATGAACGTGACGCCGAAGATGGTGTCGGGGCGCGTGGTGAAGATTTCGAGCTTGCGGTCGGAACCCTCGATGTCGAAGAAGACCTGCGCGCCGACCGAGCGGCCGATCCAGTTGCGCTGGATCTCCTTGAGCGAGTCGCTCCACGCGAGCTTGTCGAGCCCGTCGAGCATGCGCTGGGCGTAGGCCGTGACGCGGAGCAGCCATTGTTTCATGCGCTTCTGCTCCACGGGGAAGCCGCCGCGCACCGAGAGCCCGTCGCGCACCTCGTCGTTGGCCAGCACGGTGCCCAGCTGCGGACACCAGTTGACCATCGTGTCGGCGCGGTAGGCGAGGCGGTAGTTCTGGAGCACCTGTTCCTTTTCGGCTTCGCTCATGGCGTTCCATTCGCCGGCCGTGAAGCGTATTTCGGAGGTGCAGGCGGCGTTGAGACCCTCGTTGCCATATTTGGAGAAGGCCTCGACGAGCTCGGAGACGGGCCGGGCCTGCTGCGTGTCGTTGCAGTAGTAGTGGTTGTACATTTCGAGGAAGGCCCACTGCGTCCATTTGTAGTAGGCGGGGTCGCATGTGCGCACCTCGCGCTCCCAGTCGAACGAAAAACCGATCTTGTCCAGCTGCTCGCGGTAGCGGGCGATGTTGCGTTCGGTGGTCACGGCCGGGTGCTGCCCCGTCTGGATGGCATACTGCTCGGCGGGCAGTCCGAAGGCGTCGTACCCCATCGGGTGGAGGACGTTGAAACCCTTGAGCCGCTTGTAGCGCGAATAGATGTCGGAAGCGATGTAGCCCAGCGGATGGCCCACGTGCAGCCCGGCGCCCGAGGGGTAGGGGAACATGTCCAGGACATAGAACTTGGGGCGCGCGGGGTCGATTCCTACGCGGTAGGTGCCGCGCTCCTTCCAGCGCTGCTGCCATTTGGCTTCGATCTGTCTGAAATCGTATTCCATTATCTGTTGTATGATTGATCCGAATTTCCTGCAAAAATACGGAAACTTTGTACAATTCACAATTAAGAATCCATAATTCGCAACCGGGTTGTACAACAGCGAGATTCCGGGTTGCGCCGGGTCTCTTTGCGCCTCGTTGTTCGGAGCGGATGCTGCATGCTTCGGCCCCAGCACGGAGCGTCGGAATGCAAGGTGCGATGCGGTCGGAGGGTTTTCGGCACGACGGGTGAATGTTGTGTTTAAATATTTGTATGCCAATCATTTACTTGTAATATTATAAGCTATTATTATTTGTTTTATAAAACGATAAATAAAAAGAATCGCAAAAGTTGGATATCGGGGTCGAAAAAGCCTCAAAAAGACACCCGTATATATGGTAATTCAAAAAAAATACCTACCTTTGCAGTCCATTTTGGACAATGGAAATAGATTTTTAACCATTAAAGGACAGTTTTAAGAAATGCCAACTATTCAACAGTTAGTGAGAAACGGCCGTGTTTCGCTGGTGGACAAATCCAAATCCCCCGCATTGGCCGCATGTCCGCAACGCCGTGGCGTTTGTACCCGTGTCTACACGACGACCCCCAAGAAGCCGAACTCGGCCATGCGTAAAGTCGCTCGTGTCAGACTGACCAACGGTAAGGAGGTCAACGCTTACATCCCGGGCGAAGGACACAACTTGCAGGAACACTCCATCGTATTGGTGCGCGGCGGTCGTGTGAAAGACCTCCCGGGTGTGCGTTATCACCTCGTGCGCGGTGCGCTCGACTCGGCCGGCGTGGACGGTCGTCGTCAGCGTCGTTCGAAGTACGGTGCCAAACGTCCCAAAGCAGCGAAATAAATTTTTTGATACACAACAAGCAATCAAGCAATAAGCAATGAGAAAAGCTAAGCCAAAAAAGCGAATTCTACTTCCGGATCCGAAGTTCGGCGACGTGGCAGTGACCCGTTTCGTGAACAACCTCATGCTGGATGGTAAGAAGAGTATTGCCTACACGATTTTCTACGATTCGTTGGAACTCGTGGGCAAGAAGATGAAGGATGCTGATAAATCTCCGTTGGAAGTCTGGAAACAGGCCCTCGAGAACATCACACCCCAAGTCGAAGTGAAATCGAAGCGTATCGGCGGTGCGACGTTCCAAGTTCCGATGGAGGTTCGTCCGGAGCGCAAGATTTCTATTTCCATGAAAAACCTTGTCCTCTTTTCCCGCAAGCGCGCCGGAAAGACCATGGCCGACAAACTCGCTGCCGAAATCATCGACGCCTACAACCAGCAGGGTGCCGCCTTCAAACGCAAGGAGGAGATGCACCGCATGGCCGAGGCCAACAAGGCATTCGCTCACTTCAGATTCTAAAACGACGCAGAGATGGCAATCAGAGATTTGCATTATACCCGCAATATCGGCATCATGGCCCACATCGATGCCGGTAAGACCACGACGTCCGAGCGTATCCTTTTCTACACCGGTAAGACCCATAAAATCGGCGAAGTGCACGAAGGCGGCGCGACGATGGACTGGATGGTGCAGGAGCAGGAGCGCGGTATCACGATTACGTCGGCCGCTACCACCGCATTCTGGCAGTACAAGGGCCACCAGTATCAGATCAACCTGATCGATACCCCGGGACACGTCGACTTCACGGTCGAGGTGGAGCGTTCGTTGCGCGTGTTGGACGGTGCGATCGCTACGTTCTGCGCCGTCGGCGGTGTCGAGCCTCAGTCGGAGACTGTTTGGCGTCAAGCCGACAAGTACAATGTGCCCCGTATCGGTTATGTCAACAAGATGGACCGTACGGGTGCCGACTTCTTGGCTGTTTGCGCTCAGATCAAGGAGCATTTCGGTGCGACCGCGCTGCCGGTCGTGCTGCCTATCGGTGCCGAGGACAAGTTCGAGGGACTGGTAGACCTTATATATAATAATGCGATTTATTACTTCGACGACAAGTCTGTCCGCGACAACTTCGAGATTCGCGAGATTCCCGAGGCGATGAAAGCCGAGGCTGCCGAGTGGCGCGCGAAGCTCATCGAGGAGGCCGCAGCGACCGACGAGGCGTTGATGGAGAAATTCTTTGAAGACCCCGATTCGATTACGCCCGAGGAGTTGCTCGCTGCGATTCGCAAGGCTACGATTTCGATGCAGCTCGTGCCGATGTTGTGCGGTTCGTCGTTCCACAACAAGGGCGTGCAGAAGTTGCTCGACTACGTGATGGCGTTCCTGCCGTCGCCGTTGGATGTGCCTCCCGTTACGGGCGTCAATCCCAAGACCGATGCCGAGGAGGTTCGTCATGCCAAAGAGGACGACCCGTTCTGCGGTCTGGCGTTCAAGATTGCGACCGACCCGTTCGTGGGCCGTTTGGCTTTCGTGCGCGTTTACTCGGGTAAACTCGACGCCGGTTCCTACGTGCTCAACGCTCGCAGCGGCAAGCGCGAACGTATCAGCCGTATCTACCAGATGCACGCCAACAAGCAGAACCCGATGGAGACCGTTACGGCCGGCGATATTTGCGCTGCCGTAGGTTTCAAAGAGATCCGCACGGGCGATACGCTTTGCGCCGAGAATGCACCCATCGTGTTGGAACAGATGACGTTCCCCGAACCGGTGATCGGTCTGGCCGTGGAGCCCAAGACGCAGAAAGACCTCGACAAGCTGGGCATCGCCCTGGCGAAGCTGGCCGAAGAGGACCCCACCTTCACCGTTCATACCGACGAGGATTCGGGTCAGACCGTCATCAGCGGTATGGGTGAGCTTCACCTCGACATCATCGTCGACCGTCTGCGCCGCGAATTCGGCGTGGAGATCAACCAGGGTGCTCCCCAGGTGAACTACAAGGAGG
>RYWP01000100.1 GCA_003979135.1 Alistipes sp. | reverse complement strand
CTTTGTCATACCGTAATTGGTTAACCAATTACGGTTCGCAAAAGTAAAAAGAAAAACACACAAAACCTTAAAACCGATGAAAAAAATTCTCTTCGCAGCCTTATTGTTATCGACGGCAGCCGCGGCACAGACGCCCACAACCGCCCCGATTCCAACGAATCGCTATTCGATGAAACTTCAAGCCAATGCCGACGGAACCTACTCGCTCCTGAACGAACAGCGCTATGCGAAAATCGTCGACCTCTCGAAAATCGACGATCTGCTCGTCCCCTACGTACACCAAAACAACCGCCTGTCGAGCCGTGACTACAAGGGTGTCGAGACCCGTGAAATCACCTACAAGAACCACGACGGCTACTCGCTTACGCTGGCGATCGACATGGCGGCGAGCGATGCGCCGACACCGGTCGTATTCTACCTGCACGGCGGCGGCTGGGAGCGCGGCAACAACGGATCATTGCGCGTGCAATCGCAGTACATGGCCAAACAACATGGTGTGACGGGTGTGCGCGTAAGCTATACGCTGGCGCCGCAACCGGATGCGACGGTGCAGGTATCGATTCAAGATGTCAAAGATGCTGTGCAGTACATCCGTGACCATGCGAAAGAACTCAATATCGACCCGTCGCGCATGGGATTCGTCGGTACGTCGGCCGGTGCGCATCTGGCTGCCGTGGCCGCCATGACGACCCCCGAAGCGAAGGCATTCGTCGGCTATTCGGGTATCTACAACCTCGAAACGGCCGCTATCACCTCGCGTGCGAAAAAGGAACCGCGCGTAACCTATTTCTGCGGAAAAGACCCGAAGGTGCTGCGCGACGCATCGCCGATGAACCTCATCCCGAAAAAACGCCAGCCCGCAGCGCTGCTCTTCTGCGGGACGGCCGACACGACGGTCGAATATGCGCAAAGCGAACAGTTCGCGAAAGCGCTGCGGAACAAAGGAGCCAAAAACGTGGAACTCAAAATCTACGAGAACTACGACCACAACCTCAGCGCCAAGGCATCGGACAAAATGGAGGAGATATTCTTCCTAACGATGGATTTCCTCGCGGCCAATCTTTAACACGGCGCAGAGATGAAACGAATCATTACGCTTGGCATTGTTCTGCTCGCATCGGTCATGCCCGCGGCGGGCAAAGTCGACGTAGCATCGATCTTCTCCGACGGCATGGTGCTCCAGCAACAATGCAAAGTCCGCATCCGGGGCATATCGGACTGCAAAACAGTGGAAATCATCCCCTCGTGGGGCGAAACGCAGCTTGTAAAGGTACATGACGGCCGATGGGAGGCATCCATCGAAACACCCGCCGCTTCCTACGAAAAACAGACATTGACTTGCAAAGATTCCGATTCGCAAATCGTGTTCGACGACCTGCTGATAGGCGAAGTCTGGATCTGTTCCGGCCAATCGAATATGTACATGCCGCTCCGAGGGTATTCGGGCCAGCCCGTCGCGGGTTCGTTCGAAACGGCACTCGAAGCGCCGCGCTACGCCGACCGCATCCGCATGATTACACTGCCCAAACGTGCGGCCGAAACGCCGCAAAGCGATTTCGAGGCCAGCTGGACCGTACCGACCCCCCAAACAGCCCTCGCGATGAGTGCTACGGCTTACTTCTTCGCCAAGACGCTCACCGAAGCGCTCGACCTCCCCGTCGGCATCGTATCAACCAGCTGGGGCGGATCGGCGATCGAGGCATGGATGTCGCCGGACGACCTGCGTGAGATGGGCTACGACGTGGAACGGATAAATACCGATCCGAAAATCGAGGAACGACGGCAATGTTCGAAACTCTACAACGGTTTGATCGCCCCCGTCGAAGGATTCGCAGCACGCGGATTCGTATGGTATCAGGGCGAATCGAACCTGAAGACGGCCGACCGCTACGCCGAACAGATGGAGCGCATGGTGCGCTTCTGGCGCGAAAAATGGAGCGACAAGCAGGCACGGATGCCGTTCATTTACGTGCAGATTGCGCCCTACGAAAACAAAAACGCCGATGATATCGACGCGGCTCTGCTGATGGAAGCACAAATCGACGCATCGGAACGGATCGCCAATTCGCATATCGTCTGCACGACGGATACGGGCGAAAAATCGTGTATCCATCCGTCGGACAAGCAGACCGTCGGGCGACGAATTGCCGCGCAGGCATTGCGACGAAGCTACGGCGTAAAACTACCGGACGACGCCGTAGAGGGCGTGCGCTTCGAACGGGCGGAATTCGCCAACGGCCAAGCGACAGTCACGTTCCGAAATGCCAAATACGGACTCACGCCACAAGGCGAAGCGATCGCAGGATTCGAACTGGCCGGAGCGGACGGAATCTTCCATCCGGCCGAAGGCCGTATCGTCAAGTCCCGACCGCAGGTGACGGTCACCTCGCCGGAGGTACCCGAACCGGTTGCCGTACGATACGCATTCCGCAACTTCATCCCGACCAACCTGCACAACACGCTCGGACAAGCGGTGCTGCCGTTCCGGTCGGACCGTCCCGCAGCAAATCGATAATCCAGACGAAAAACAATGACGTGGCCGAGCTCCCAGTAAAAGAGAGTTCGGCCGCGTCGTAATCGTTGTTCGGCGTCTACATATCGAAATAGAGCAATGTCTCGAAATTCGTCTCCGGCGGACGGCACCCGATCGAACGGGCCGCTTCGCCCCATTCGTCACGGCCGAGCGCACGACCAGCTGCATAAAGTATACGGGCGCCACGCGAACGGTCGAACGGAGCGATTTGCCGGTGCGGCCACGTTTCGGGCGCACAATAATAAGGCAAGAGATAGGCCACCGCATCTTCCAGCGAACGCCCCTCCGGCGAACGATAGTGCCAGATCGAATAGCCCGTATCCGCCACCAGCCGATCGGCCAACGCAACCGCTTCCAACGCAAAAGTCGAATAATGCAGCGCAAGCGTGCGTTCCAGTTCCAACGGCAACGAACCGTCGTCCGCAATCTGCGAAGCGAGCCGCGGCGCCAACGAATGCTCGGCAATCTCACGGGCTTGCACGACATCGCCCGTATAGGCCACAACCATCAATCGGATGGCATCATACCACAATCCGTGGTTGTTCGGCGAACGGAACTCCTTGCGGCCATGTTCGCTTTCGTTCAGCCAATGCAGAAAATCCCCTGCCCATTTCTGCAAACCCCGCTCGTCCGCATCGCTCCAACCGGCGGAACCGCGCAAAAGTGCAGCGGCACTGAAAGCGTAACAGAAACGACGTGCATCGATGATACCCGTACCGCGCACCGTCGTGCGACCGGAAATCAACTGGGCGTAGGTCATATTGGGATTCATGCCGCGCTCCGCGTCAAGAAACCACACCCGCAACAACCCAGCGCACTTAGCGGCATAACGTTCCTCCCCTGTGACGGCATAAAACACAGCCAGTGTTCGGGCCGCATCGCCCAACCGACCGGAATTGACCCGCTCCGGATAATCGTAGACTTCGGGATTGCGTTCGCCGTCACGACGGATATAAGGACGTCCGTCGGGTTTCGACGGATCCGGCCACCAATAGGGCGAAAGCGTCATATAATCGCGAGGATCGCCGCTCGGCGGCAGAATCTTTTTCTCGACGACACTCACCGGTTCCATCATTATGTACTCGTCGGCAATCGCACGCAAAGTTTCCACTGCCTTGACAGCTTTCGGCTCCCGTGCAGCATAAGCACTTGCGACATATTCCAAGCGCTCGGTCGGGAAAGTCGTCTGAGCCGCGACAGCCACGGGAAACAACAGGACGGAAAACAAAAAAAGACGTTTCATGACTGCAAAAAAATGACGGACAGCCCCCAAAAAGGGGACTGTCCGTCGGTTCATACTCCAACAGTTGCCCCTCGATTAGGAGAAGAGCGTACCGCCATTGATATCGATGTTGGTACCGGTGAGGTAGCTGGATTCGTCGCTGGCCAGATAGCAAACCAGATCGGCGACCTCCGACGCCTCGCCCTCACGACGCAACGGAGCCGTATTGTGCAGGTTCTCGCGTGCTTCGGGTTTGGTGAACCGATCGTGGAACGAAGTATTAATCATACCCGGGGCCAATGCGTTGACACGGATGCCCTGCGGACCGAGTTCCTTGGCCATGGCGCGCGTATGACACATCACGGCAGCCTTTGCCGTAGCATATACCGAAGCACCCGGGCCGCCGCCGTCGCGTGCGGCCTGCGACGAGAAGTTGACAATCGAACCGCCGGCAGGCATCATCGGCACTACTTCGCGCGTGCAGAGGAATACCGAACGCATATTGACGTCCATCAGGAAATCGTACCACGCTTCATCCTGCTCGACGATCTTCTTGCGGCCCACGATGCCGCCCACGACGTTGACCAGAATGTCGACCTTGCCGCCGAACGCCTTGCCGGCCTCGGCGAAAAGTTTCTTCACATCGGCGGCCTTGGTCATGTCGCCCTGCACGGCGATGGCTTCGCCACCGTCGGCCTTGATCATTTCGAGCGTCTTCTGTGCATCGTCGGGGTTATCGAAATAGTTGAGACACACTTTGGCTCCTTCGAGCGCGAGTTTCACGGAGATGGCACGACCCAAGTCGCGCGCGCCGCCCGTTACGACGGCCACTTTACCTTATCGAAGTTTTCCAGCTCGACATCAAACAGATCGCCATGTCGGCATG
>RYWP01000099.1:1495-4658 GCA_003979135.1 Alistipes sp. | reverse complement strand
AGATGTGTATAAGAGACAGACCTCGTGGGCGCGCTGCATTTGAACTGTACTGTTGTGGTTTGATGTAGTTTTTCAATATTATACAACGAAAAGAACCTACGAAATTATCGAAAATCAGTTGTGGTTTGATGTAGTTTTTCAATATTATACAACTTGTCGAGCAATTTTACCGCTGTGTGAATGGAACGAAATAGGGAAAGCATGATCGCCTACTGCCGCTACTACCGCGGCGAGCAAGAGAACCCGCACAACGGTGGTGATGCCGCCGCGTTTTGGGGCATCGAGAAGGCGTGGGTAGACAAGTCGCTCGCACAGAGCGACGACCTGGTTGTGTGCGCGGACGAGTACGCGGCTGCCGGGCTGACGGACTTCGAGACCGGGGACGGCGTGCCGGCATTGCTCAAGGCCATCTTGTACAATCGGTTCGTGTACTGGACGAGCGGCACGCCGTCCGACTTTAAGGCGTTCTACAAGTGCCGGTACCTGGGCTAAATCTGCCCGATCACCTCGATGTCGATGTAGTAGCGCGAGCCCTTTTTTTCGACCTTAGTGACGCGGAAACGGGTATTGCGCTGAATCAGCATCTCGTTCTCTGAAGCATACGCCGAGCGACCGTCGATGTAGAGCATTTTGGTTCCGCGTGGGCAGTAGATATTCAGAATATTGCCGCCGAACCCCGTTCCTTTTGCCGCACCGCAACTCATGAATCCCATGTCTGTAAGCGTCTTGCCGACCAATGCGTTGAAGCCGCGCTCGTCCAGTTGTGGTTTGATGTAGTTTTTCAATATTATACAACCGACATATACAAGGCTATCCGCAAAGCTACGGGGTTACCACCGGGCATGGGCCATAAGTACTATGAGGAATGGCGCGTGATGACACCAGCAGAAAAAGCATCAAAAAAAAGGGCACGACCTCGTAGAGAAGTCGCGCCGATATTACGAAAGGATTAGAGCCATCAGATTGGAACCTTGATATTCGGGCCCTTTTCGCTAAAAAGCCACGTTACGCCGAACGTATCGTAGTCCTCTTTGGAAATTTCATAAGGGATACTCATATAGTCGGGGTTTCCGTACCGCATATCGCTGTCGGGGCCTAACTTGTATTCAGGGACCAAATAGTAATGACCGGGGCGATCCGAAGCCCATAGCTTGGCAAAGCAATCCCCGTTGTCATCCTCGCGGATAACGGCATCCTCTTCGTAGTGCGCAAAATATTTCATATCTGAATTTTACGTTCAAATAAATGGCAGTCTATGCTCGACCACTCGCATCCCACCGTCTTGTTTCAGACGCCATTCGACAACATCGAAAAGCCTTGTCCGTCGGCAAGACCGCCATTCATTGTGCGAAGATAAACATTCTTTTCGTTCTTTCCCAATCACATCTTTTTAATAGGAACGCCGCAAAGCGTTTCTGCGCTGCACCAACCTCGTAGGTAATCAATCGCACAAGCGGCAATAGCCCGCCCTTGCACGGTCTTGGTCGCCGATGGACGACTTAGTGATGTCGGTAATACGGTTTTCGAGTATGTCGAGCGCCTTCGTGTATCCCTCCTTGACCGCCGCGTTGCAATGGCGGTTGATGGGCTTCTCAGCCAACCGCCCCTTGATCCGGACGATTGTGTTGTCGATGTCCGCCTGCTTGGGCGCGGTCTGCTTGCTGCTAACGAATTTGGGGTTCTTTTGCATGGTTTTGTCGTTTTCGGTTCAAGGGCTCTTTCGTAATGGAGCATTTCCGCCCGTTATACGGATTTTCGGTCATGATGCCTATGTTCCACAGCCGCCGGAAACCGCAACCTATCTGTGGTTGTGGTTTGATGTAGTATTCCAACGTATCATTTACGGCCGCACATGTGGTGGTGGTATTAAGTTGTTCTGCGACGCAACCCAACGTTTTCGACAAGCCGAGCGCAGAACCGAACTTGTTCGGGATTTGCCGAAGCGAGAAAAGGTGCATGAAAAGAACGTTTTCGACAAGCCGAGCGCAGAGCCGAGTTTACTTGAGCTATGCCGAGGCGAGAAAACCTGCCCGACAGGGAACGTTTTCCTAAACCGAGTGCAGACCGGGTTTTTCGGGGCCGGGGCGGAAAACCTGCCCGCAAGAAAAACGGATTTTTGCGGACAGTCATAAAAATTTATTGATTTTCGATAAAAATAAATTGTTTTTCGAAAATAAATTACTACTTTTGTCCGTCACTCCTGCTCGAGATACGAAATATCCGCTCCCCTGCACGAGGAACCGGAAGCATGGCAGCAGAAACGCCCCCGGCGAAAACATGAGCCGGACGCAAGGACCGAAAAGAGAAACCGAGCCGGCGGACGAGACCGGAACAAACAGCACGAAACCATGATCAGACTGGAACAGATTCACAAGACCTACAACAACGGTTCGCCGTTGCACGTACTCAAAGGCATCGACCTGGAAGTCGAACGCGGCGAACTGGTGTCGATCATGGGCGCTTCGGGCTCGGGCAAGTCGACGATGCTCAACATCCTTGGCATTCTGGACAACTACGACAGCGGCAGCTACTACCTGGGCGGGCGGCTGATCCGCAATCTGAGCGAAACGCAGGCCGCCGAGGCGCGCAACAACATGATCGGCTACATCTTCCAGTCGTTCAACCTCATCAGCTACAAGAACGCCATGGAGAACGTGGCCCTGCCGCTCTACTACCAGGGCATGGCCCGGCGCAGACGCAACGCACTGGCGCTGGAGTATCTCGACATGCTGGGGCTCCGGGAGTGGGCCTCGCACATGCCCAACGAGATGTCGGGCGGTCAGAAACAGCGCGTGGCCATCGCCCGGGCGCTGATCAACAAGCCGCAGATCATCCTGGCCGACGAGCCCACGGGCGCGCTCGACAGCGCCACCTCGCAGGAGGTGATGAACCTGCTGCGCAGCGTCAACACCGAGATGGGCATGACCATCATCTGCGTGACGCACGAGCAGTCGATCGCCGACCAGACCGACCGCATCATCCGTCTGCGCGACGGAGTCATCGATTCGATCACCTCCACCGGCCCGGAACGATGAGACAAACCATCGCAAACCGGACGCAACGCACAAAAGCAACCCTACGATGAGAGAACTGCTGCTGGAAATCTGGACCTCGGTGCGCCGCAACAAGCTGCGCACGTTCCTTACGGGGTTTTCGGTCGCTT
>RYWP01000099.1:220-1485 GCA_003979135.1 Alistipes sp. | reverse complement strand
GGGCATCTTCATGCTTGTCATCCTCCTGGGTTCGGGCAACGGCCTCAAGAACGGCGTGCTCTCCAACTTCGGCGACTACGCCACCAACTCCATCGACCTCTTCGGCGGCCGCACCTCCAAAGCCTACATGGGCTATCAGAAAGGCCGCCGCATCCGCATGAGAAACAGCGATCTGGAGATTCTGAGCCGCGAATTCCCCGAAATCGAACAGGTCGCCGCCAACTCGTGGTACAACTCCGTGACGGTCACCTACGACAAGGAATTCACCACGGCGGCCCTCCGCGGATCACTGCCGAAAATCGCTGAGATCGAAGGTGTCAAACTCTCCGCAGGACGCTTCATCGACGAGGTCGACATCGCCGAATGCCGTAAGACGATCGTTATCGACGAACCGATGCGGCGCGTGCTCTTCAAAGACGAGGATCCCTTGGGCAAACAAGTCAAGGCGGGCAATTCGGTCTTCACCGTCATCGGCGTGGAGAAAGGCGACGTCCAACGCAACACCTCCTCCTGCTACATTCCGCTGACCACCGGACAACTTCTTTACAAGGCCAACAACCCCGAAGTCAACAATATCATCATCACGGTGCAGGGCATCGCGACCGACGAAGCGATGGCAGCCTTCGAAAAACGGCTGCTCCGACGGCTGGCCGCCGAACACCGGTTCGCTCCCGACGACGAAAGCGCCATCTGGATCGCCAACACCCTGGAGCGCTACAAAAGCATCATGGTCGTTTTCGCGGGCATCAACCTTTTCGTGTGGATCATCGGCCTGGGCACGCTGCTGGCCGGCATCGTGGGCGTGAGCAACATCATGCTGGTGACCATCACCGAGCGCACCTCCGAATTCGGCATCCGCAAGGCGCTCGGCGCCCGCCCGGCTTCGATCATCCGGCTGATTCTGACCGAATCGGTCCTCGTCACCGCGGTCTTCGGCTACATGGGCATGGTGCTGGGCGTCGCCGTCATGGAGATCGTGAATCACCTGCTCAAACAGGCACCCGGAGAGACGTCCGACAGCATAGGAAACGTCTTCCTCAACCCCACGCTCGACCTCGGCATCGCCGTCAGCGCCACCATCGTGCTGGTCGTGGCCGGACTGATCGCCGGCTACGTCCCCGCCCGCCGCGCCGCACGGCTGAAAACCATCGACGCACTGAGATACAACAAGTGATTCACAATTCACAATTCACAATTCACAATTCAAATAAAAAAACGGCAAACTCATACGAATCGAACTCCGACGTTTTCGGTCCGCACCGCTC
>RYWP01000099.1:0-210 GCA_003979135.1 Alistipes sp. | reverse complement strand
GATTATGAATTGTGCTTTTTAATTTTGAATTTTCAATGACCCGACTTTTCGACAGCGACCGCTGGAGCGAGATATGGCAGACCATTTCGCGCAACCGCAAACGCAGCATCATGACGGCGCTCGGCGTCTTCTGGGGCATCTTCATGCTTACCGTCATGCTCGGCGCCGGCATGGGTCTGGAGCGCCTGTTCCGGGCCCAGCTGGGCGACA
>RYWP01000098.1 GCA_003979135.1 Alistipes sp. | reverse complement strand
CTTGGGTCTTCTCTTCCTCGTTGCGCAGGTCGATGCGCTTCTGCTCGATCTCCAAGCATTGTTCGAGCCGTTCGCGGCGGGTTTCCAGCTCCTTGATCTGTTCGGCAAGTATCATGGTGTGAATGAATGTTGAGGTGTCAGAATTTCGTTTGCAGGCGGCGTTCCGCGAAGTCGATGATGCACTCCGCCGTTCCGTCGATGCCGAGGAGCGACGAATTGATGCATAACTGGTAGGTCGCCGCCTCGCCCCACGTGCGCGAACTGTAATAGTTGTAGTAGGCGGCGCGGCTGTGGTCGGTACGTTCCATGAGACTTTCGGCTGCAATCGGGGTGATGTCTTCCGACTGGCACAACCGTTCGATGCGGTCGGCACGGTCGGCGGTGATGAATACGCTGATGCAGTGCGGATCGTCGCGCAGGATGTAGTCGGCGCACCGGCCTACGAACAACGCCGACTCGCGTGCGGCGACATTGCGGATGACATCGCTCTGAATCTTGAAAAGCGCATCGTTCGACAGCACGTTGTTGTCGGTTCCCGTGTCGCCTGCCGTGGACGACACCATTGAAATCACTGTCAATCCGGCCGATATCGACTGGGATACGTTCCGTTCGTCCGGCGCCGGCGGTCAGAACGTCAACAAGGTCGAGACGGCCGTGCGGCTGCGCTATCACGGCAAAGATCCCGATACGGGCGAACCGGTCGAATTTCTGATCGAAAACATGGAGACCCGCTCGCAATTGATGAACCGCGAGAACGCGATGCGCATCCTGCGGTCGAAGCTCTACCAACGCGAACTCGACAAGCGCATGGCCACGCAACAGGCGCTGGAAGCGTCGAAGAAGAAAATCGAATGGGGTTCGCAGATACGCTCCTACGTCTTTGACGACCGCCGCGTGAAAGACCACCGCACGGGGGTGCAGACCTCGGCGGTCGAGGCGGTAATGGACGGAGACCTCGATGCTTTCATCAAAGGTTATCTGATGGAATTCGGCGGGCAGGCATAACGACACTACACCTATGGAAAAACATTACGAAAAAGAGGAACATTTCGATACCGCGGCCCTCGACGCGCTGAAAGAACACTATACCGAAATCCTGCGGCTGTTGGGCGAAGACCCGACGCGCGAGGGGCTGCTCAAAACACCCGAACGGGTCGCCAAAGCGATGTCGTTCCTCATGAAAGGATACGACGAAAACCCGTTGGAAATCATTCGTTCGGCGATGTTCCGCGAGGAGTACAAACAGATGGTACTGGTCAAGGAGATCGAATTGTATTCGCTGTGCGAGCATCACCTGCTGCCTTTCTATGGCAAGGCCCACGTAGCCTATATCCCGAACGGGCATATCACCGGACTGTCGAAAATCGCGCGGGTCGTGGAATGCTTCGCGCGCAGGCTGCAGGTGCAGGAACGGCTCACGGTACAAATCCGCGACTGCATCCAAGAGGCTCTGAATCCGATGGGCGTGGCCGTGGTGATTGAAGCACGACACATGTGCATGCAAATGCGGGGCGTCGAAAAACAACAGTCGGCGACGACAACTTCGGCGTTCACGGGCATCTTCCTTTCGGACCACCGCACACGCGAAGAGTTCATGAATCTCATCAAACAATGAATCTTACCCGTTTCACCCGCCGCGCCACGAATGCCGTGCGCATTGGCAGCGTCACGATCGGCGGCGGCCATCCGATTGCGGTGCAGTCGATGACCAACACCGACACCAAAGATACCGAAGCCAGCGTCGCCCAAATCGAACGCATCGACCGCGCGGGCGGACACATCGTCCGGCTGACCGCGCAAGGCCAGCGCGAGGGCGAAAACCTGCAAAACATTGTGCGGCGCTTGCGCGAGGACAGATTCGACACCGCCATCGTCGCCGACATCCATTTTTTGCCCGAAATCGCCGCCACGGCCGCCCGCTACGTCGACAAGGTGCGCATCAACCCGGGAAATTACCGTGCTGCGCACGGCGAATTCGAGGCATTGATCGAACAATGCCGCCAGCGGGGCGTCGCACTGCGCATCGGCGTCAACCACGGGTCGTTGGCCAAGCGCATTTTCGACCGTTACGGCGACACACCCGAGGGGATGGTCGTTTCGGCGATGGAATTTCTACGGGTCTGCAAGGAACGCGACTTCGACCAAGTTGTCGTCTCGATGAAATCGAGCAACACGCGGGTGATGGTCGCCGCCTACCGGTTGTTGGTCGAGGCGATGGAGCACGAGGCGATGCATTACCCGATTCATTTGGGCGTCACAGAGGCCGGAAACGGCCTCGAAGGACGCATCAAGAGCGCCGTAGGCATCGGTGCTCTGCTGGCCGATGGCATCGGCGACACGATCCGCGTATCGCTGACCGAAGCACCCGAAAACGAAATACCCGTCGCCCGACTGCTCGTCGACCACTTCAGCCACCGCACGGGTGAGTTCTCGGTCAAGCATCCCGAACGCTACTCGCCGACCGAATACCGGCGCCGTTCGCACGTAGCGGTGCCCGTCGTGCACGACGAACCGACGGAGGGTTTCCGCATCCTCGAAGCCCTCTCCGAAAATCCCACAGCCGAACTGCGGGCTGCTATCCTCAACATGGACAGCAACGAACCGGTCGTCGTGAAATGTCGCTACAACGAGCCGTCGTTGGAGACGCTGGCCGTAAAGGCCGCGGCCGATTTGGGGCCGTTGCTGCTCGACGGGCTGGCCGACGGCATCCGGATCGACGCACCGGCATTCGACGATGCACAGCTGCGTGAAATCGAGCTGATGATTCTGCAAGCTGCCCGTGTGCGGTTTTCGCACACGGAGTACATCGCCTGCCCGAGCTGCGGCCGGACGCTCTACGACATCGAAAAGACGCTGGCCGAAATCAAATCGCGCACCTCGCACCTGAAAAATCTACGCATCGGAGTCATGGGGTGCATCGTCAACGGCCCGGGCGAGATGGCCGACGCCGATTACGGCTACGTCGGGGCTGCACCCGGGCGCATCACGCTCTACAAAGGGTGTGAAATCGTCGAACGGAACATCCCGCAGGAGGAGGCGCTCGACCGGCTCATCGACCTCATCAAGGCCAACGGCGACTGGCGCGAAGCGGAATAAATCGTCCGACCGGAATCCGCAAAAGCATCCAGTCTCGGAAGCCACATGAAAGCCCCGCATCCTTATGGGATGCGGGGCTTTTCGTCACAGATCGACAGTCGCTAAATATAAGGAGTATCGTAGGTAGCTCCGGGAGTAGGCTGCTTCGGGGTCGGGTTGTTCTGCTCCTGCGAAATACCGTCGTTGTTCTGGATTTCACTGCGCGGAATGCAGAAATTCATGTAACCCGGCGTCACCGTGAAATTCCATTTGTACAAATCCGGATGGTTCGAGCCCTCGTACAGACGGGTCACGCCTTTCTGCAAACGCTTGATATCGAACAGTGAGAACCCTTCGCCCCAAAGCTCCAGACGACGCTGAATCCACACGGCTTCACGCACCTCTTCCGGCGTAGAAGCCGTGCATGTATAGTCGGGATCGCGCAACTGTCCGAACGCCGTCAGCAACTGCGCGCCTTTGGCAGCATCGAGCATACCTTCGGCTTCGGCCTCGATCAGCATCATCTCCTCGACACGCATCAACGGGAAGTCACAAGCCTGCAACTCGCTTTGCGGATCGCCCATATAAGGAGCGAACTTGTTCGACAGATAACTTTCCGAATCCCACGTATTGCGACGGAAGTCGTTCTCGCCCATTTCGTCGTAAAGGGCGGCATCGATAATCGCATTCACACCGACACTCGAATACCCCATTTCGTAGATATTGCACATGAACGAGGTGAAGTTGATAATACCGGTCTTCACGGCATCATCGTCGAGTGTGAGATCGATGGCCCAGATCCACGAATTCTGCGACAGGATATCATTGAATCCGTTCACGGGATTGTTGAACTGCTGCTCATTCAGCGGAGTGAATCCGCGTTGGGCCATCTTGGCGTATGCAGCTGCCTGTTGCCAGTTTTCCTCACCGCCCATCGTGAGATAGATACGGGCATAAAGACCCGCTACGACTTGCTGATCAACGAGGTTGATGGCACTGCGCTCGTAACCGTAATCATCGGCATCGAGATACTTCCAAGCATCCGCCATGTCTGCAAGAATAAACTCGTAGACCTTCTCTACCGACGCACGCGGAGCGTTCGAAGCCTCGGCTTCACCGCTCTTCTCGTCGAGGATGGGTACGGCCGGAAGCGTCTTGTCGTTGAGATACGTCCACTGGTAGAGCTGCACCAAGTTGAAGTAAGCGAACGCACGATAGAACTTGGCCTGACCGATGGCCGGATACCAATCCTCGATGAAATCGGGTGATTCGGGATCGGCCGTCTTCAACACGATGTTGGCCTTAGCGATCAGCGTGTAATAGAAGTTCCAAAAAAAGTAGGATTGATAACGGTCGGGATCCAGATAGGCGATCTGCGACCACGACGAGAACTGGTCGTAGTTATCGTTGTTCGGATCGACGAGGTCCTGTCCCATGCGATCCATAGCGATGCAGAGGCCCGGATAACCGAAGTCGTAGTGGAACCGGTCGTCGTCCATCGTGAAAGCCTGACCGAGCCAAACGTTCATACCATTGACCAGATACTCCATCGAATTGGGGTTCTTGTCCACCTGATCCTGCGTCACGCTATTGGTCGGAAAATTCTCCTTGATGCAGCTTCCGCAAAGAACGGCGGCGGAAGCGAGGAGAAT
>RYWP01000097.1:389-4785 GCA_003979135.1 Alistipes sp. | reverse complement strand
CAGATAAATACTACATTTCTTTTTCTCTCAAATATAACCAGTAATTCAAAGAACCGTGTTGAAAAAACGTCGCACTTTGTAGTGCGAAAGGACTGCAAAGATAAGTCATCTTTTTCAATCCTGCAAACTTTTCTTCAAGAACTTTGCATTTTTCGAAAAATCGTCGTTTTCAGCCTTTCGATCGGATTCGGTTTCGCAACCGGCTTTCTCACACTTTCTATCGTCTCCAGTATTCCGATCGGCCCCGACAGGCGGTTTTTCTCAAACGCGGATGCAAAGGTAGCGACAAATTCCGAACTTGCAAACATTTTTTCAACTTTTTTCAAAAAATCTGCATTTTTTCGGAATTCATACCGGAAAAGGCTCTAAAAACAGGGGATGACGGCACAACGCGTCGACAATCCGCGCATCCGAAGACAAAAACATACGACGTACGGACAATCTTCGTCCAAAACATCGACCGGTACCTATATTATATAGAGGAATCCGAAAGTCAGGCGCCCGTGTTCCGGATTTTTTACTATTTTTGCACAAAGTAAAAAACGCAGAAAAATGAATTTCAAGAAATTATCGATACTCGCCATCGTCTTGCTCATAGCGGATCAAGCATTGAAAATCTGGGTTAAGACCCACATGCTGCTCGACGAATCCATCATTGTCTTTCCGGACTGGTTCCAGTTGCGCTTCATCGAGAACAACGGGGCGGCATTCGGCATGCACATCGCAACCTCCGGCGGATTCGACTGGGGCAAGTTGTTGCTTGGTCTGTTCCGTATCGGATTGGTCGGATTCCTCGTTTGGTTGATTCGCAGCATGATGCTCAACAAAGAAAAAAAGACGCCGACGGGAGTCATCGTAGGACTCACGCTTATTCTGGCCGGTGCACTGGGCAACATCTTGGACAGCGCATTTTACGGATTGATTTTCTCGGCATCGACGCCCTACGAAGTGGCGCACTTCGGCGGACACTACGCAGGATTCATGATGGGGAAGGTCGTGGATATGTTCTATTTTCCGTTATTCCAATGGAATAGCGTACCGAACGCATTACGGTTTCTGGTAGACAGCCAAAACTATTTTTTCGGAGCGATTTTCAACTTGGCCGATGCCTACATCTCGGTCGCAACGGTCTATCTGCTTCTGTTCCAATACAAATTCTTTTGCAAATAGAAGCTTTTCGAAAAAATATCGGTAAGAAGTATGGACTTTACGAAAAAAGTATTACTTTTGCACACCGTTATTTCCACAATGCCCAGGTGGCGGAATAGGTAGACGCGCACGTTTCAGGTGCGTGTGCCGCAAGGCGTGCAGGTTCGATTCCTGTCCTGGGCACTGAAAACCCCGTTGAACGCAAGTTCTGCGGGGTTCATTTTTATGAAAGCAACAAAAAAGAGGAGGACTTCATGTAAAGGAGTCCTCCTCTTTTATCAGAAATATAACTCGTTGTTAGGCTTTCGAACCATCGTATGCCCACTTCACATAGATAGCACCCCAAGTGTAACCACCTCCGAAAGCGGAAAGAATCAGATTATCACCCGGGCGCAACTCTTTCTCGTAATCATACAAACAAGTCGGAATCGTCGCAGCCGTCGTATTGCCATTGCGGTCGATGTTAATCATGCACTTGTCCGACGTGATGCCCATCCGACGGGCTGTCGCATCGATGATACGCAGATTGGCCTGATGCGGCACCAAATACCGGATGTCATCCGACGAAAGGTTGTGCCGTTCCATCATCTCGACCGATACGTCGGCCATTTTCGAAACGGCAGCCTTGAAGACAGCGTGACCGTCCCACATGATGGTGTGCCAGTTATTGGCGATCGTCTCAGGAGAGGCGGGATAACGCGAACCGCCGGCTTTCATGTAAAGCTGCAACTCGCCCGAACCGTCCGAATGGAGAATCGAATCGATGACACCCGTTCCATCCGTTGCCGGTTCCAACAACACAGCACCCGCACCGTCGCCGAAAATCGGACAGGTCGAACGGTCGGTATAATCGATGATAGACGACATTTTGTCGGCACCGACGACAATCACTTTCTTGCTGGTACCTGCCTCGATGAATTTCGCACCAGTGGTCAACGCGAAAAGGAATCCGCTGCAAGCAGCCGAAACGTCATAGGCGAAAGCATTTTTACAACCGGCCTGATCGGCGATCAGATTACCCGTCGACGGGAAAAACATATCGGGCGTCACCGTAGCGCAAATCACCACGTCGATGTCCATCGGATCGACACCTGTCTTATCCAACAGATTGGTGACCGCACGTGCACCCATGTAGGAGGTACCGATACCCTCGCCTTTCAGAATGTGACGGGTCTTGATGCCCACATGGGACATGATCCACTCGTCGTTGGTATCGACCATACGGCTCAACTCGTCGTTGGTCAGAATGTAGTCCGGAAGATATTGGCCTACACCCGTAATAGCTGCTCGTATTTTCATTTATTGATTTGGTTAATCGTTACTCCTCTTTGAACGCACGTCGCAGACGGTCGGTCAGTCCAGCCCGAATGCACTGTTCCGTCGAACGGATCATACTCCGAATGGCTTTCGGCGAAGAACATCCGTGACCGATGATTACCGGTGCATTGACACCCAAAACGGGCGTGCCGCCGATATTCTCGTAGTTCATCTCTTCCCAAAAAGCATTGTCGCAACCCATCGCACGATTGATACGGTAGAGACCCTCGGCCATCTTCAGCACCGTATTGCCCACGAATCCGTCGCAAACGATGACATCGGCCACCTTGCCCGAGAAAATATGCGAACCCTCGACATTGCCGACGAAATTGATGCGCGCATCCGCTTTCAGCAATTCGTGCGTCGCTTTCGACTGAGCATTGCCTTTGGCCTCTTCCTCGCCGATATTGAGCACGGCCACACGCGGACGTTCGATTCCGAGCACCGATTCGGCATAGATGGAACCGATCAGACCGTATTGTGCCAAAACTTCGGGTTTGCAATCCACGTTCAGTCCTACGTCGAGCAACAGCGCGTGCCGACCCGAAACGGTCGGAATCGACGACGAAATCGTCGGACGGATAACTCCCTCGATGGGCTTCACGGCATACATCGATCCGACCATCATGGCACCGGTAGAACCGGCACTGGCAAATCCGTCGATCGCTCCTTTTGCCAGATGGCCGAAGCCAACGACGATGCTCGAATCGGTCTTCGCCTGAAACGCTTTGGCCGGATGATCTCCCATTTCGATGACCTCGGCCGTCGGAACGATATCGAACCGATCGACAGCGCAACCTTCGGCAGCCAGAATCTCTCGAATCTGCTTTCCGTCGCCGAACAGCACGATACGGCTATCCGCAGACAGTCCATCGAGCGCCATCACGGCACCTTTGACTGCCGCCTCGGGAGCGAAATCGCCGCCCATGGCATCAATACCAATCTTAATCATAAAATTCCTGCGATTAGATTACCGTACCCGACCCGCATCACGAACATCATCCGAAATCGAATCAAGAACCGGCATCCTTACGGATGTTCCGTATACCCGAATCGAAATCCGACCGATGTCCATCCCCGAAAAAGGTACTTTTTCATTCGAACCATCCGATCCAGCCGGATGACGACGCATTCCTTGCGAAATACCGATACGGATCGGAAACTTTCTGCCTTTCGTCCGTGACTACGATGTTTCCATCGAACCGCCCGAACCCGATGCAAAACGATACCGATCGTCGATATGACGATGATTGCGAACTATCGAAAAGACGGAAACGGCCCCTTATTCGGCCGCTTTTTTCTCGATAGCCAGTTTACCGCGATAAAAGCCGCATTCGGGGCATACACGGTGATAGAGCGTCGCTGCGCCGCAGTTGGAGCAGGTCACGACCGTCGGAACGACAGCCTTGTAATGGGTTCTTCTCTTATCCCGTCGGGTCGACGAGACTTTGTGTTTAGGATGTGCCATTTTCTTTAGGTTTATTCAGTTTTTTTATCCTATTTTTTTCTTCTCGAATTCTTCAAACTCTTTTATTCTCGGTCTCCGCTTCTTGTCTTTCACGCATCCAACATCGGTCGTCACGACTTTTTAACCTCCTCGTCGCTCTCCGTCAAGAATTCCCGTTTGAAACGGGCGAGCGTCTCTTTCTGTTCATCACCGAGCTGTTCGGTCACGTGAGCTGCCTGCTGTTCGATTGCCGCGAATTCCTCGTTCGAAACGATTCGGAAACGCTTCAGCATCTCTGGATCGCAACCGCCTTCGGGATGTACCCGCTGGTATGGGAGCGACAAAACGATACTTTCGTACAAATACTGCGTCAGATCCAAGGTCTCCTCCACGGGCAACAAATACATCACCTCACCGTCATACTCGCCCGTTTCATCGGAGATCCGCACCAAAAGGCGCCCCTCGAAATGAACCGGCAAACGA
>RYWP01000097.1:0-379 GCA_003979135.1 Alistipes sp. | reverse complement strand
TGCTGGAGGCGGCAGACGACTGCCGTCGTAGATAAATGACAGAGATCCGGACACGCGCGTCCGGAGACAGAACCCGGCTTACAGGGCCTGCCGAAAAATGCAGAGGAGTGTCTTTTTCTAATGTGAAAGGCTCTCCTCTGTATTTTTTATTGAAGATTGAAGTCGGGGCTTTCGAAGCTCCGGAACAACGCACCGTCGATCGGAAATTCGAAGTCGTAAACACCTGACTTCAACCCTTTGAAAGGGATCGTATATCGTTCCGCGGTATCCATTTCGAATCGTACGCATGTACCGATTTAGTGCGCAAAGTTACACACAAAAAAGAAAACAACCAAATTTTTATTTTTTATTCAAGTTCAAGGCTGCGCTTGGAGCTTAC
>RYWP01000096.1 GCA_003979135.1 Alistipes sp. | reverse complement strand
TTACGGAGCCCATCGAGCGCGAGGTGCAGTCGATGCGCCGCGTGTATAAAATCACTCGGAAAGAAACGAAGCGATGAAATCCGTCGGGCCACGCCGGAGAAAAATCTGCAATGGTGCGAATACGATGAACAGGCGCTCGAAAAAGAATACGAACCGGTCGAATGACCGCGCATCGCCACGACGCGCACCGAACATGAAAAAGGCCGTAATCGATTGTCATTTCAATCGGCTACGGCCTTTTAGTAGCGGGAGAAGGACTCGAACCTCCGACCTCCGGGTTATGAGCCCGACGAGCTACCAACTGCTCTATCCCGCGATATATCTTCAGAATAATTAATCCCTATCGCTTTTGTGACTGCAAAGATAATACAACTTTTCCGTATTACCAAATAAAATCGCAACTATCTGTCTATTTCCACTTTTTCGGCGTCTTGCGCACCGACCATCCGAAATGCCCGAGCGCCTCGCCCAACGCGAAATATTCACCGTGCGAGTAGACGATCGGTTCTGCCCGTTCCAGACAGAAACGTCCGGACGCAGGATCGATCAGAGCGTCATCCACCTGCACGTGAACCACTTCGGCCAAGAACATGTCGTGCGACCCCAGCGGAACGACCTGCTTCACACGACACTCGATGTTCACGGGCGACTGCTCGACCAACGGAGCAGCGACCTGCTCGGCGGGCACGGGCGTAAGCCCCATTTCGCCGAATTTGTCGTAATCGCGCCCCGACCGCACACCGCACCAATCCGTAGCCCGAGCCAGCTCACGCGTGGTCAGATTGATGACGAACTCGCCCGTACGCCGGACGATGTCGTAAGAGTGTCGCTCGCGCCGCACCGAGATATAACACATCGGCGGGTCGCTGCATATCGTCCCCGTCCATGCGACAGTCAGCAAATTATACTCGTCGGGCGTCGCGCCGCAACTCACCAATACAGCCGGCAACGGATACAACACCGTCCCTGGTTTCCAATGCGCTTTCATGAATACAAAGATACGTTTTTTCTGCTATCTTTGCTCCATGCTCGACCGATTCATACGCTACTTGGAGGCCGAACGCCGCTATTCGCCGCTGACGGTCCGCAACTACCGCCGCGACATCGAACGCTTTTTCGGCTGGCTCGGGTTCGATGCCGAACACGACGATCCGAAGCGCATCGCCACCGAAGACATCCGCGAATGGATGATCTACCGTACGGAACACGACAAGGTGAGCGCCAACTCGATGAATCGGGAAATCTCGTCGCTGCGTGCGCTGTTCCATTGGCTGCAAAGCAAAGGGCTCGTGGAACGCAATGTCGTGAAACCCGTCACTTCGCTCCGCACGGCACACAGACTCCCGGCATTCGTACCGGAAAGCCGCATGACGGCAGTCGTAGAGCACTGCGAAGAGGAGAGCGTAACGCCCGATTTCGTCCGTGAACGCGATGCGCTCATCATCCTGCTTTTTTATACCTGCGGTCTGCGACTGGCGGAACTGGTCGCCGCGAACCGAACCGATTTCGCGGCCGATTACAGTTCGCTGCGCGTCCGCGGGAAAGGCGACAAGGAACGCATCGTACCAGTGCTGGAATTCGTCCGCGAAAAAATTTCAGCCTATACGGAGACGATCGAAAGGCAAAATATTTGCAATTCTTCGGGAAAAGCACTATTTTTAACACAGCAAGGAGGGCGAATCTCCCGAAGCACGGTCTACCGCATCGTTCAACGCGAACTGACGCAGGCGGGCGTACAAGGAAAAAAGAGCCCCCACGTATTGAGGCACACGTTTGCCACCCATCTGATGAACGGCGGAGCCGATATGCGGGAGATTCAGGAGTTGCTGGGCCACGCCTCGCTCCAAGCGACGCAGGTCTATACGCACAACAGCATCGCCCGATTGCAGGAAATATACGCGAAAGCCCACCCCCGCGCGAAGGGAGGGAAAGGATAATTCACTAAAAAACAGAGGCTATGAACGTACAGATTCAGTCCGTGAAATTCGATGCCGACAAGAAGTTGGTCGAATTCGTAAATGCCAAGATGGCGAAATTGGATCGTTTTGCCGAGCGCTCGACCGGAGCGGAGGTCATCCTCAAACTCGACAAAGACCACGAAAAGGGCAATAAAATCGCTACGATTACGCTTCACATGCCGGGCGAGGACTTGGTAGCCTGCGACCAAGCCAAAAGTTTCGAAGAGGCGGTCGACGAGGCCATCGACGCACTGAAACGCCAGTTGGACAAGTTCAAAAGCAAGGCGGAAAATTGATTTCTTGTCAGCGCGTCAGACCGTCACACTGCTTTCGAAGGGAGATGCGCGCTCACTTTTTCAAAGATTGCCTAACAGTTCGGAACCTCGAACCATAAATGCGCCGAGCCCCAGTGGGGGCTCGGCTTTTTTCTGCCGCTTCGCATGCGTTTCGAAGATCCACACCTCTGTCGCCATTCCACAAATCGCAGACAGCACACCGGTCCGCTGGAAAATGCGTTATCTTTGCTTTCTTACCTAACCCGAAAAATCATGCAATATTTCACCATCGAAGAACTCGTCCATTCCGAAACGGCCCTGTGCATGGGACTGAACAACACGCCGTCGCCCGTCATCCGCAACCGGCTCCGCATCCTGACAGAAACGCTCCTCGACCCGCTCCGTGCGGAATGGGAGGCCCGATGCAAAGTCGAATCATGGGGCAATCCCGCGATTATCGTCACTTCGGGCTATCGTTCGGCGGAGTTGAACCGCGCCGTCGGCGGGGCATCGACCTCGGCGCATCTGCTGGGCTGGGCCGCCGACCTGAAACCGCAGAACGGACGTCTCCACGATTTCAAAAACTGCTGCCGTTCGTTCCTCGCCACACGCGATTTCGACCAATTGATTTCCGAATCGGAAGATGCCGCAGGCATTCCCCTTTGGCTGCATATCGGACTTTACGACCGGCAGAACCGACAACGCAAGCAGATGCTCACGATGCGCTGCGGTCGCTACGCGCCCCTTTTATAAAGAGGTTTCAAAACCTTGTGCTTTGAGGCGGATTTCGCCGCCGTCCGGAGTCACCAGATAGCACCCTTTGGATTCCGGCACGATATGCCCGATGACATCGACCAGCCCTAGCCGCATGATCTGCTCCTGCATGGCGAGCGGCACGGTAAAAAGGAGTTCGTAGTCCTCGCCGCCGTTCAATGCCGCGACGACGGGGTCGATGTGCATTTCTTCGGCCAGTTCCGTCGTCTGCCGGGCCAACGGAATGCGTTCCAAGTAAATGCGCACCCCGCACGACGAAGATTTGCAAAGCTGCATCAAGTCGCTCGCCAAGCCATCGGTCAGATCAATCATCGACGTAGGGCGGATATTTTCTTCGCCGAGAGTCACGACGATATCCGTGCGGGGACGGGGTTTGAGATATTTTTCGAGTAGATATTCGTAGCCCTCGAATTTCGGCTGCGGGTTCTCGACCTCGCTCAACACGCGGCGTTCGCGTTCGAGCAGTTGCAATCCCATATAGGCTGCACCGAGGTTGCCCGTGATACAAATCAAATCGTTCTGCCCTGCCCCACTCCGGCGGACGATTGCATCCTTTTTGGCATGCCCCAACGCCGTGACGGAGATGACGAGCCCCGTCATCGAGGCCCGCGTATCGCCTCCGATGAGCTCGACCTCCTGCTCGCTGCATGCAAAGGCGATTCCCTCATATAGATCATCCAGCGCCTCGACCGGTAATTTCGACGAAATACCGAGCGACACGGTAATCTGCGACGGCAGGGCATTCATAGCCAGGATGTCGCTGATACCCGCCGTCACGACCTTGTAACCGAGATGTTTCAACGGGAAATAGGTCAGATCGAAGTCAACGCCTTCGAAAAAGGTATCGGTCGTGCAAAGCATCGTTTCGCCCTGCGGCGGTTCGATGACGGCGGCATCGTCGCCCACACCGACGAATGTCGTCGTATCGCGGTAGGAGCATTTGCCGGTCAAGCGGTCGATCAGTCCGAACTGTCCCAGTTCGGCTATTTCCGTACGTTTCTTTTGTGCCATATACCCTCGGATTGCCCGGCAGCGAGGCCGGAATCGTTTCTGAAATTTTTACAAAATTAGGAATTTTTTCGCCGCATCTCAAAAAAATAGGCTATTTTTGCAGAGTTCAACCAAACGTAAAGTTCGAATTATGATGAATATCGTTTTATTCGGAGCGCCCGGATGCGGCAAAGGAACGCAAGCCCAACGCCTCAAAGAGCATTACGGCATCGAACACGTGTCGACGGGCGAGGTCATCCGCTCGGAAATCCGCCGCGGCACGGAGCTCGGACGCAGCATGGAACACTACATCAGCACGGGCCAGCTGGCACCGGACGAAGTAGTCATCGGCATGATCGCCAACTACGTGGCCGAGCACAAGGACGCCAAAGGGTGTATTTTCGACGGATTTCCCCGCACGACGGTGCAGGCCGAGGAGTTCGACAAAATCCTTGCGAAACACGGTCTGAAAGTCGACATGATGATCGACATTCAGGTGCCGGAGGAGGAACTCGTCCGTCGGATTCTGCTGCGCGGCAAGGATTCGGGACGTGCCGACGACGCTTCGGAGGAGGTCATCCGCGACCGGCTGTCGGTCTACCACAAGCAGACGGCCATCGTATCGGACTTCTACACGGCCCGAAACAAATACGCCTCGATCGACGGCGTAGGCTCGATGGACGAAGTATTCGGACGCATCGCCGCCATCATCGACTCGCTCTGACAGGCCATCCCGCCGAGTTGCAGGACGATATCGTGCGCGAGGAGATGAACGGCTGGACGGCGAT
>RYWP01000095.1 GCA_003979135.1 Alistipes sp. | reverse complement strand
ACGAAATACAGCGGATCAGTAACTTCATGCATACGCTTGTTGTTCTGTTCCATGTAGATTTCTTCCGTCTTGAGCATACCCGCCTTGATACCCTGTTCACTAAGGAACTTAATCAAAGCCTTGTTTTTCGGCAATGCCTTGTGGCTGCGATATAAAGCGAGGAATCCTTCTTCCACCTCTTTCTTATCGTTGGATGCGATCAGTTTCTTAGCTTCGGAGAGATATTTGGTAGCCAATACTTTCTGTGCTTCTACCAGACGTTCTACTAACGGACGGAGTTGCTCGAACAATTGGTCGTCGCCTTTCGGTACAGGACCGGAGATAATCAACGGAGTACGGGCGTCGTCAATCAATACCGAGTCGACCTCATCGACGATAGCAAAGTGATGCTTGCGTTGCACGAGGTCTTGGGGTGACGAAGCCATGTTGTCGCGCAGGTAGTCGAAACCGTATTCGTTGTTCGTACCGAATGTGATGTCGGCCATGTAGGCTTGGCGGCGGGCTTCGGAGTTAGGTTGCGTGTCGTCGATGCAGGCGACCGACAGTCCGTGGAACTGGTACATCGGGCCCATCCATTCCGAGTCGCGCTTGGCCAGATAGTTGTTGACCGTCACAAGGTGCACGCCTTTCTTTGCCAGCGCATTGAGGAACACCGGCAGCGTCGCCACGAGGGTTTTGCCTTCGCCGGTCGCCATCTCGGCGATTTTGCCTTTGTGGAGCACCACGCCGCCGAATAGCTGTACGTCGTAGTGGATCATGTCCCATTTGATGTCGTTGCCGCCGGCCGTCCAGTGGGTCGCGTAGATGGCTTTGTCACCCTCGATGCGGACGAAATCCTTTGTGGCGGCGAGATCACGGTCGAAATCGTTGGCCGTGACGATCACTTCGTCGTTCTGCGCGAAACGTCGGGCCGTATCTTTCATGATAGCGAACGCTTCGGGCAATATCTGGTCGAGCTTCTCCTCGATTTTCTCGTCGATGCGTTTGGTTGTCTCGTCGATCTCTTTCGAGATGCGTTCTTTCTCGTCGAGCGAGGTTTCGGACTTTTCGAGGACGGCTTTCAGTTCGACTATGCGGTTTTCGTCGGGGGCGATGAAGTCGGCGATTTGTTGTTTGAGTCCCTCGCTGCGAGCGCGCAACTCATCGTTCGTGAGAGCTTCGATAGTGGGGTAGACGGCCTTGATTTTCTGGAGGTAAGGTTCGATCTCCTTACGGTCTTTTTCGGCTTTGGAACCGAATACGGCTTTGATTAAACTGGCGAGTATATCCATTGTCTTTCTGTTTTGTTAGGGTTGCATCGGGTTCCATTCGGAAGCCCGGAACATAAATCCTACAAAAATAATGAATTTTTGTTAAATAACAAAAAGAAAGCTCGGCGGTCGGCTTTTGCGAAGAAGTTGTTACCGACACGATTTTTATTGTGACGGATCGCGATATTTCAGCAAAAACACCCTGAATAAGGGGTACGAAAAAAGGGTGAGCTCCTTATATCGCACCGCTACGACCACATACCCTTGCTCGATTCCTCGCCTGGGGGATTCTGTGGGAGCTGGTCGTATAAGACTCACCCGAAGTGCAAAGGTAACCAATTTTACTTTCCGTACAAATTTTATCGGGTATTTTATTTCGCTTTTTCCGCCACGAAAAAGAGATCGAAGCAGTGTTTATCGACCGGCCCGATATCGTAGTCTTCCATCCGGATGGCGGTCGTCAGTTCTCTGTTCTGCTTTAGTAATTTTCTGCGGTTCAAACGGTTGAGTAGATCGTAGGGGATTTGGAGTAAACGACGTGGCAGACGGTGTTGCAGGTCGAAAATATCGAATCGGGTGATCCGGCGCACGCCTTCGCGGTTACGTTCGTAGTACTCCATCACGCGGTCGTTGCCCGATACACCGAGTGTCTCGACTTTTGCGAAGTGCCCTTGCAGCAACGTGCAGAGTTCTTCGGCTCGATATTCCCGTACGTGCCACGGGTTGCGCGTCAGCGACATCGGGGCATTGGGCGTCGTCACGATGAACTTCCCGCTCGGGCGCAGCACGCGGTGCACCTCCCGTACGAATTCCGTGTCCTGCTTGATGTGTTCGATTACTTGGAACGAAATCACGAAATCGAACGTCCCGTCATTGAATGGCAGTGGCGGCACCGTCGCTTCGCGGAATTCGATGTTCGGGGCTTCCTGTGTCAGTTCCGACAGATTCGTCGGTCGATGTTTGTCGATTGTGACGAACCGTCTCGTGTGCGGTGCTACGACTCGTATGCCGTAGCCCGTGCCGGTGCCGATTTCCAGTACATCGCCCGACAATCGTTCTGCCGCGGCATGATAGGCCAGCAGCGACCGTTGGAATACGAAATTATCGGAGGCTTCCGCCGAGACGCGCTCGGCCGTACGCAGATCGGCCATCTTATTGATTGAGTTTGATTCCTTGTTCGTTTACCGTCACCCTGCCGCTTTTCAGCAGCATGCCCAACGAGCGTTTGAACACTTTCTTGCTCATTCCCGTGCGGCGGGCAACCTCTTCGGGCGTACTGTCGTCGTTGAGCGCCAGCCGACCTCCGTTTTCCTGCACCAGATGGAGCAGGGTATCTGCCGAGTCTTTCACCTGTGCATATCCCTCTTGTTGCAGACTGACGTCGATGCGGTTATCTTCGGTGATGCGGCGCACATAGCCCGTCAGTTTGTCGCCGACCGACACCGGACGGAACAGTTGGTTGCGGTAGAGCATTCCCCAATGGCGGTTGTCGATGATGACGCGGTAGCCGATCGGGCTCTCCGACGCAACGAGCAGTTGCACTTGTTGGCGCGGTTCGACCGTCACGAGGTCGTTGTTGATGAATGATTTGAGTTTGCAGGTCGCCACGCAGCGGCCCGTGATGTTGTCTTCGTAGAGATAGACGATGCAGCGGTGCCCGACGAGGATGCCCCCTTGTTGGTTCCGGTTGGGCAGGAACAGGTCTTTGCCGTGCAGCCCCCAGTCGAGGAATGCGCCGTGAGCCGTTTTGTCGACCACTTCCAGATAACCCGTTTCGCCCGAGCGAAGCAGTGGCGTTTCGGTCGTCGCAACCAGCCGGTCTTCGGAGTCGTGGTAAATGAATACCTCCTTTTCGTCGCCTGCTTTGTCTGCAAGCGAGGTGTAGCGGTTCGGCAGCAGTACTTCGTTCTTCTCGCCGTCTGTGAGATAGACGCCGTAATCGGAGATACGGCTGATCGTAAGTTTGTAAGTGTGTCCGGCTTTGAGCATGTTTTATTCTTCGACTTCTTTTTTCGAGCGTTTGCGCGTGTTGATGACCAAGTAGCGTTGCAACAGTTGTTGGAGTCGTGCGGCATCGATATTGCGATGCAGATTGCCGCCCTGCGCCACCGAGATATGGCCCGTCTCCTCGGAGACGACGATGATGATGGCGTCCGAAATCTCGCTCATACCGATGGCTGCGCGATGCCGTGTGCCGTAGGATTTGGGTACGTCGCTCTGTGTCACCGGAAGGATGCACTTCGCGGCTACTACGCGGTCGCCTTCGATGATGATTGCACCGTCGTGCAGCGGAGCGTTCTTGAAAAATATGTTTTTGAGCAGTGGCACTGACACTTTGGCATCGATTGCGATGCCGCCCTCCGCAATCAGCCGCAGGTCGCTTTGTTGTCCGATGATAATCAAAGCTCCGGTGCGTTCGGCGGCCATTTCGTCGCACGCCATGACAATCGGATGGACATCCGTTTTGACGCGGTTTTCGTTCGTCGAAAAGATGCGGGTGATGAAGTTGAACTCTTTCTGCCGCATGCCGATCATCTGGAGGAAGCGGCGCAACTCCGGCTGAAAGACGATGAGCAGGGCGATGGCACCCACGGAAATCAACTGTCCGAGCATACTCGACAGTAATTCCATGTTGAGAGCCCGCACGACCACCCACAGCAGGTAGACGGCGATGATGCCTGTCAGAATATACATGGCACTGGTGCCTTTCGTCATGCGGTAAATCCAGTACATGATGACGGCCACCAAAAAGATGTCGAGCAGGTCGATGAATGAGAACGGTACGAAACCCATGATTGCGTTGCGCTTAGCTATCCGGTTGCAAAAGTAATGGAAAATTCCGGCTCCGGAAATACCGGAAGCCGGAATTTTACCGTAGCGGTGTAATAATCGCCCTATTTCTTGGCTTCTTTCTGATCGGCGGCGTAGAGTTCGTTGACCTTCGCCAATACGATCGGTGTGATGTTGAGCGTCGTATCGGCATCGATCAGTGCCGATGCGTTGACGATCATCTTATACTTTTTGTCAGCGTTGATTGCTGCTACGGCACGTTGCAACAGATCCTGCGCCCGATTGGTGAATACGAAATTCTCCTCGTCGAGGGTTTGAGCCTCTTTCTGAGCCGAATTCTGATAGGCTACCGCACGTTTTTCGATACTCTGTTGTTGGGCTTGTGCGTCGTTGGTCGTAATCAGCCCCTTCTGATATTTTTCCTGCAGTTGGGCAGCTTCGGCTTGCAGGTTCTTTTCGCGTTGCGCCCAGCTTTTCTGCGCTTTCTGCGTCTTCTCTTGGAGGGCGGCGCCTTCATTCTTATAGAGGTCGCATTGCGCCAGTACGGCTTCGACCTGTACATAGGCTACGTCGCCTGCACCTTGTTGGGCGGTTGCCGTCGTTTCGGATGCTTCGGTGGCGGTTTCGGCGGACTTCGTGCCGCAAGCCATCATGCACAGAGCCGCAGCGAGCGTGAAAATCGTTTTTTTCATAAATCTGATGTTTATTCGTAAAGACGGAACGTGAGCGTCACTTTCGACGTCGGCGTCACTTCGGGC
>RYWP01000094.1 GCA_003979135.1 Alistipes sp. | reverse complement strand
AGATGTGTATAAGAGACAGGTCGTTGCTCGTTCTACGATCCATCGTCTGAACACTTCGGCATTTTCGGATTTGAGCAGGCATGCCAATGCCGCAACCATTTCGAGGCTATACTGTTCGACAATGTTGCCGTTTCGGCAGCGCGTGCGGCGGACAATGCGGTCTTCATGCAAAACTCCGCTTTTGAGTATTGCTCGGATATTCGTGCTTACAGTAGCAGTGAATACACCGAACAAGTCGGCGATTTGGCTTTGCGTAAGCCATATTCCGTGGGCGGTCGGGCGAATCGTTACCTGCCCGTTTTCGATTGTTATGGGTTGTGTCGTCATAGTTGGTTCCTTATTATAGGCTATTCTTATTATAGGCTATTCTTGTTTTGCGGTTCTTCGTAGAGTTCGAGCTTTCGGCTTGCGGACAGTTTCCGCAGCTGCTTCGTATCCTCGTCCACCTTTCGGTCCGTTACATGGGCATAAATTTGGGTGGTCATCAGCCGTCGGTGTCCCATCATGCGGCTGACGGTCTCGATCGGCACACCCATCGACAAGGTAATGTGTGTTCCGAAATTATGCCTTGCCCTGTGGAAAGTCAGATTCTCGATACCGTAAGCTGCTCCCAATCGGGACATAAGTTTTTGCAGCTTCTGGTAGGAGCAGATCGGCAGCAGCCGTTCGTCGGTGCGTTCGGCTCGGTATTTCTCGATGATACGCAGAGGTATGTCCAGCAACCGCACGACCGATTCTGTGCCGCTCTTCTGCCGTCGGATATGTATCCACCGTACACCCTCTGAGTCCTGCGTAATGTGTTTCTCCGACAGCTGTTTCAGATCTGCATACGCCAGCCCCGTAAAGGTCGAGAAGATGAACCAGTCCCTCGCACGTCGCAGTTCGGGATCGGCGACCTGCTCGGCGAGCAGCCGTTTCAACTCGTCGAGTTTCAGGTGGCGGCTCTTGCGTTTCGGCAGTTCGGGGTGCAGCGTAGCATAGGGATCGCGACGCAATGTCCCCTGATCGACCGCCCGTGCAGTCATCTTCTTCAAACGGTAGAGGTGCTCGTGCACCGATTTCTGTTGCAGCCGGTGTTCCGTCCGCAGAAACAGGTCGAACGCATCGTAGAACTCCCGGTCGAGGCTTCGTAAGGTTATATCTTCTTGCCCGCATTTCCGCTGCACGAACTCCCGCAGGTGGTTATAAGAGCGTACATAGCATTTGTAGGTCTCTTTCGTGCGGTCAATACCGACCCGCTTGCGGAATTCCTCGTTGTGCTCCCGAAAGAGGGCCAGCAGCGTCAGCGGTTTTTGTCCGATGCCTTTCACGGCATTCTTCACCAATTCGGCCGTTACGAAACCCAAAGAGAGGTTGATTCGCTTGTAGTGCGCCTTGATTTCATCCGTCAGCGCGTCGATGGCTCGGTTGACTTCGTTGGCATTGCGGCCGCGACCGTCGGCACGCCCTGTCGTAGGATTCCAGATTACAGGGTCGACCGCGACTTTCGTTCCGATCTGCGCCGCTTCGGCGTCGATACTCACCTTACACAAAAGCTGGCACAAGCCGTCCTTGCGAACTTTTGTGCGATTGATATAGAACAGCACGGCAAACGTGCTACGGCGTTTCATATCTTTATTCTTTTCCATCAGATAGCGATTGTAAAGCGTTCTGCGATTCGTCTATCGAGCAACTGTGTATCGGTTCCGATTTTGTTGTCCGTTACCTGGGCATATATCTGCGTCGTATCGACGCGGCTGTGTCCTAACATCCGGCTGACCGTCTCCATCGGCACGCCGTGCGAGAGCGTGATTTCCGTCGCGTAAGTGTGCCGTGCCATGTGAAAGGTCAGTTTGCGGTCGATGTCGCAAGCAGCGGCGAGGTGTTTTAAACCTCTGTTCAACTCCGCGTTTCCGTACATGGGAAGTAACTTCTCGTCCGGCGCTGTATCGCGGTATTTGTCGATGATGTGGAGCGGCAAGTCGAGCAACGGTATCTCGAACTCCACGTTCGTCTTTTCGCGCGTCGCCTTGATCCAAACCGTTCCGTCTTCGGCCGTTTCGAGGTTCGCAGCAGTCAAGCGGCACATATCGCCGTAGCTGATGCCCGTATAGCAGGAGAAAAGAAACAGATCGCGAATAAGATAGAGTCTCGGCGAATGGAGCGGCGTAGTCATCAGCCGCTGCAACTCTTCGCGTGTGAGATAACGTCGTCTGCGTTCGGGACGCGGAGGTTCGTAACCTGAGAACGGGTCGGCGGTGATGATTCCTGTGGCAATGGCTTTGTTAATCACCGTATGCAGGCGCGACATGTAAAGAACGATGGTGCTCGGAGCCAGTTCCCGTTCCGTGCGCAGATACAGGTCAAATTTGTCGATGAACGACCGATCCAAAGCCGAGAAGGGAATATCCGACAGTCGAAGCCGCTCGGATAAGAACTGCGCTACATGTTCGTAGGCGTTGCGATAGCTACGTGCCGATTTGGCTGTGCGATTTACACCCACCAGTTTCTCGAAATGTTTGATGAACGAATGGAAATAGTTAAGCAGCGTCTCCTGCCCGAAAGCCATACCCAACAGCAGGCATTTGACCTCCTCGGCCATTACCTGTTCACGGATAGCAGACTGCTCGCGATAGATAGCCAGTGCCGAAGCCCGCAGCTCGTCCAACCGACGGTTGATTTCGACAGTTTCGGCACTTTTACCTTTGACACGCCCCGACATCCACAGCGAACGTGGTGCGAGCATCTTGGCGCTGAATACGCATTCCGACCGGCCGACAGTCAATCGCCCCATGATAGGACAATGACCCTCTGCATTCGTTTCGTTCGTTTTGAGGTAGAACGACACCTTTACATCCTTTTGATTCATAACTCTATTAACCGTTTACAAAATTAGTTGATATAGAGTTATTTGAAGCCACGAAAAACGAAGCGAAACATAGAATAAGATACTATGCCTTCACATCGGAAACCGTCTTTTCTCGAAACTCCGCGAAAAACGACTATCTTTGTCGTGAAGTTTGGCGAGAAAACCGGCGTTCCTTGAAGTGCAGAACCATTTTCAGAGACAGAAGTGAGGCTTTTTGCGACCTCTCCCCAGCCTTTGAAAAGGCAACGGATAAGTAACGAATCCTTTGCTCAACTCCTCGAAATCCTGCTTTTCAGCCATTCGGCAAAGGCCCGCGGTTCTACCTGTTGCGATTCTGCATTTCAACCACTTACATTATTACGCCCCATTCGCCCGTTTTATCCGATTTTCTTCGTATCTTTGGCAGCATGAAGATACAGAAGAAACAGACCATCGGCGAAAACCTGCTCTATGTGATGGTATGGTCGGCGATCATCCTGGTGCCGGTCCTCAACTCGCAGATGATGGCCGAACTGCACGTCGACTTCAGGAACGTGCTTTTCGCCTGGCGGCAGATCGCCCCCTACTTCATTATTTTCATCATACACAACTGCGTGCTGGCGCCCCGCTACATGCTGCGCCACAAATACTGGAAGTATCTGGCCGGCAACCTGCTGCTCATCCTCGCGGTCTTCACGCCGGCCTATCTTTTCGCCGAACGCCCCCTGCCGACGGGCTCCGACATCCAGATCAGCCAACTCTCCTTCACCCACCTCGAGATGTACTGGAGCGTGATGCTGGCGCTCTTCATGAACGGCGCCAATTCGGCCATCAAGCTCATGTACCAGTCGATCCGCGACGAGCAGCAGATGGAGGCGCTCAAACAACAGAACCTACAGGCCGAAATGGACTATCTGAAATATCAGATCAACCCCCATTTCTTCATGAACACGCTCAACAACATCCACGCGCTGATCGACATCGCCCCCGAAAACGCCCAGAACGCCATCATCGAACTATCGAAGATGATGCGCTACGTGCTCTACGATTCGGGCCGCGAGCGCATCTCGCTTGAACACGACATGCAGTTCTTGATGAACTACATCGAGCTCATGCGCATCCGCTACACCGATGCCGTGGACATCCGCGTCGACTATCCGCGCGAGTGTTCGTCGCGGGTCTCGATTCCGCCGCTGCTGCTGATCGTCTTCGTCGAAAACGCCTTCAAGCACGGCGTGAGCTACAACCGGCGCTCGTTCATCCACCTCACGGTCGAATATGCCGACGACAAGGTCACCAGCACCATCGTCAACAGCCGCCACGCACCGCACGACAAGAACCGCAAGAAAGGCATCGGGCTGGAGAACGTCCACAAGCGGCTCGAGCTCATCTACGGCCCCCGGGGCTACACGCTCGACATCCGCGAACAGCCCGACACCTACACTGTCCGACTCGAAATCCCCGCCCTCCATGCTTAAATGTATCGCTATCGACGACGAGCCGCTGGCTCTGCGTCAGATCGCGGCCTATACGGCCAAGATCCCCTACCTGCAACTCGTCGCCACGTGCAACAACGCCCTCGAAGCGCAGCAGCAGCTGGCCGCACAACCGGTCGATCTGATCTTCGTGGACATCAACATGCCCGACCTCAACGGCGTGGAGTTCGTCCGCACGCTCACCGAGCGCCCGATGGTGATCTTCACCACGGCCTACTCCGAATATGCCATCGAGGGATTCCGGCTCGACGCCGTCGACTACCTGTTGAAACCTTTCGGGTTCTCCGACTTCAGCCGTTCGGTCGCCAAGGCCAATTCGCTCTACGAACTGCGGCGCAACCAGCGCGACAGCGCCCCCGAACCTGCGCCCGAGGCGGAGCCCAAAGACAAGGAATACATCTCGGTGAAAGCCGATTACAAGGTTTCGCTGATCAAGATCGCCGACATCGTCTACCTGGAGAGCGAGGGCGAGTACGTGCGCAT
>RYWP01000093.1 GCA_003979135.1 Alistipes sp. | reverse complement strand
TTCGTCGTGACCCTCTACGTGCAGCATGTCAGCAACACCGAGCATATCAACGAACTGACACGCCGCTGCCAGATGTTGGAGGTAAAAGTGCAGGACCAATACGAACGCATCGACGCCATCAAACTCGACAAAGCAGTGTTCGAGGCGACGATGACCCAATTTACCTCCTTGCAGACCGATATCCGGGAAATGCGGGAGGACATCAAGGAACTCTTAAAGCAAAAACGATAAATGATTGAGAAACCGGAAGGAATCTAAATTGCTATTCATCAAATACAAAGCGTTATGATTGCAAGAAATTCAAAAGTGAAGATAGTGGCATCGTCCCAGCTTACGGAGATGATGCTGGAAGAACTGGTCGGGGAAACGGGTATCGTGTCGGAAGACCTGACCGGTCCCGAACGTCGCGGATGCAAGGGATATATGGTGTTCCTCAAAGACCCATACCAAGAGGAATACGAGTGGTTCATCCCCGCAGAATCGGTCCGCCATGCGTAAAAGTACCCTGTGCCTGAGCCTCGCCGTGCTGTTGCTCGGTGGGGCTGCCGCATTCCTATGGCAGCGCAACAGCTATCTCAAGGAGGAACGCAACTGTTACCGCAGCAATACCGAATCGTTGCTGTCTGATATGAAACGCATCCGTGTGGATTCGACAACGATGGCTGTGGATGTGAACGCGCTGCGGTTGCGGGTGGACGAATACAAGCGGCTGCGTGCCGAGGATGCCGAGCAAATCAGGCGGCTCGGTGTGAAAATCAAACACCTCGAAGCGGCGGCACGGCATGAGGTTGAGGTCGCCGGACCGATAGACGCCGTGATACGGGACACGGTGGTTGTGCGGGATACGGTGCCGATTCTGCTCCAGAGGGTGGAGATGATTACGCCGCACATCCAGCTTACGGGAATCCTCGAGGACAACCGGCTGCGAGGCGAAATCCGGGTGCCGGTAACACTGCATCAAGCGGTGTGGGTAGAATATAAGGGCTGGTGGTTCTGGAAGCGGGTAAAGGCCGTGCATCAGACCATTTCAAGCGATAACCCGTATGCGGAGATTCGGTATTCGGAGTATATACGGATCAGTCGATAGCTTGTCAGAAGTGGCACACGAATTCGACCACAGACTTGTTGTGTTCGGAGATTAAAGGAACGGCGCCGGATTTGTAGAAATATTGCTCGTAGTTGATGCGTATGTCTGCTTGCAATTTCGGGGTTCCCCAACTCAAAGTGATACCTCCGGTAAGGCGATGCCTTCGCGGATCATCGACTGTCAATGCTCCCGCTTCGTTCCGTTTCCCTTTACTGTGGTCGGACATGTAGTCGTAGCGTCCCAGAAAAGAGAGGGCGGAAAATACTTTTTTCAGCGGAAGACGGTATGCGATGAAAGCATCGACCGCATTGACGGACGGGAAGCTGCCGTTCGCATAATGTTTGCGGAGGTATTCGCCCTCCACATGCCACCGATTCGATTGGTAATATCCGCCTATGTCGTACATGTTGACTTTCGTGTCGCCCGCATTGGCTCGCTGGAAACTGGCTGTCAGGTTAAAATGTCGTGCGACCGTCATCTGTGCCTTCAATGAAAAATTATAATTGGAGGTCCAGAAATTCTTTTGGTCTGTTAGACCGGAGCCGTTGAAGATTCCTGCTTCGAGCGTGAGCGGACTACGTCCGAAAAAGGTATAGCCTACAGAGGCTCCCACATCCCGAACATTTCCGACCTGTTTGGCAATAAACGACCGATTGGCGAAATATTGCAGGTGTGGCGAACGGTGGGCATCTATCGTAAACGGGACACGCATTTGTCCGACGGTCAGTTTCAGGTGTTCTTTCGGTTCGATTCGGACGTAGGCATCGAGCATCCTGATAGCTCCTTCATCCGACAAATCGATTTCTGCCTTGTAACCCACTATCGGGAGCACCTTGCCACCGATACTCACACGTGCATTGCGCACCTCAAAACGACCTTTAGCGATTTGAGGCTGGTATTCGTATTTACCCCGAATCGTAGCATGTACATCCGGCCGATAGGATACCGAATCGGCAGCTTGCGATTGCAATCCGCCGATAAGCTGGATGGCAATCAGTAAAATCAGCGTGTATTTATTCATGATCAATCGTTTTTAAGTTCTGTATTTCACCATTTTCGGGTATCGCATGTCCGGAAAATTCCGTGTCGTGCAGTTTGGCATACGCCCGCAGGTATTTGCGCAGATTGGACACCATTTCCCGTGTTTCCTGAAGCAGGTTGAGATAGACGTACAAGACGGTCATCGCAGACGGGTCGCCCTCATGTAAGCGGTCGTGGAGCTGGTGATACATGCCGGAAATCCGGCTTTTGGTTTCGTCGCAGCGTTGGCGCAACACGGAAATATTGTCGATTGCGGAGTTCCCAAGCATAGTGAGCGTATCGTCGAACAGGGCGACGACCTCGGTGCGTACCGCTTCGAAATCGGCGACATAGTGCGGCGAAAGCGGGAAGAAATTGTTGGCGACATGTTCCTTGCAGACTTCGTTGATGCGCCGCAGGTTATAGAGTATCGACATGCAACAATTGTTAGCCAGATGAAACCATGCGCTTTTCTCGATGGCTGCCTCACGGCTTACCCGACGCAGGCATAGCGTTTCCTTCCGCCTGGCGTTCTTCAACATGCGTTTTTGCCACAACAGGCTGTCTTCCGTCTTGTCGAGCTTTCGTACCGCCTCGTCGATAAAGGCATCGGTGATTGAGCCGTAGCTAACACGGGCGAAAAGCAGAAACTTGCGTTGTTGTTCGGTGATGTAAAGAAGCAGAAGGTTCCACGTATTGGTGTTGTCTTCGGTAGCGAGAATGGTCTGGAACAGGGCATCGCCCGCTTCTTCGGTATTTTTGGCACGGAAGCGTCGATTGCTTCGTATGAGCAGGAATACGGTCAGTGCCGCAAGTGCGAACATCGCCCATACGCCGCCCGTGTGCATACAGAAGACGATGATTCCGGCTCCGATGAATGCGGCTCCTGCCGTGAGGAACCAGCCGCCGATAACCGAAATCACGCCCGTAATGCGGAATACGGCGCTTTCACGGCTCCACGCACGGTCGGCGAGCGAAGTACCCATGGCGACCATGAACGTGACGAACGTGGTGGACAACGGCAGTTTGAGCGAGGTTCCTAATGCAATAAGGGCACCTGCAAGGACGAGATTCACCGAGCCGCGTATGAGGTCGAATGCCGCCCCTTGTTCCATTACGGTATCATCGACATCGAACCTACGGTTGAACCAATGCCGGATACGGCAAGGCGTTACACGCCGTATCCATGAAAAAACCGAAAGCGCCCAGCGTACCAGCCGTCGTGCAAGACGCGAGGAACCGAACATTTCGTCTCCGCTGTTCTGGCTGCCTAATCCGATTTCCGTTTTGGTGACGTTGCGTGCTTTTTTCGATGTGGCGAGCGAGAGTACCATAATCGCACCCGCACCGATGAGAAATCCGATTGGTGTATTCGCTGGTCCGTTGAGCGAATCCATCAGAAAACCGTGCGCATCCCCCATGCCGTTCACCGTGTAATCTTGATAAGAGGCGAGACCGGAAAGCGGTACCCCGATAAAGTTCACGAGATCGTTGCCCGCGAATGCCATGGCGAGGGCAAAGGTGCCCATCAGGACGATTACTTTCAGGACGTTCACCCGCATGGCGTGCAGCAATTGCATGATTATCGTGAATCCTGCCAGACATACCCCGATGATGGCGAGTGTGTTGGTTTTGATCCAGCCCTTGACCTCCGGCGTCATGAAAGCGAGGTCTTTGGCTCCCTTGATAAGCAGGAAATAGACGATGGCCGTAGCGCACAGTCCGCCGAAAATACCGATTTTCCATTTCAGCCTGCATTGGTAGTTGAACGAGAAAATCATGCGGGTGAGGAATTGCACGACCGTTCCAAAAAAGAAAGCAATGGCAACAGAAAGGAAGATACCGAGGATCACCGAAAGCGCTTTTTCGGTATTGAGCAGATCAGCGAAGCCGAGCTCCGTCGTATCGGATGCCATTTTCATTAGCGAAACGACGAATGTGGCACCGAGCAATTCAAAGACCATCGACACCGTTGTGGAAGTAGGCATTCCCAACGTATTGAAAATATCAAGCAGAATAACATCGGTGACCATCACCGCCATGAAGATGCAGATTAGGTCGTAGAATGCGAATTGTTCAGGTCGGAATATGCCGTGGCGGGCGATATCCATCATGCCGTTGCTCATGGCCGCACCGATGAAGACGCCAACGGAGGCAACGAGGAGAATCCGTTTGAACGATGCCGCCTTGGATCCGATAGCAGAGTTGAGAAAGTTCACGGCGTCGTTGCTCACGCCGACGAAGAGGTCGAAAATCGCCAGTAAAAAGAGAAAGACGACCACGCATAGAAATAAGATATCCATCATTTATCTGTTTTTAGCTTTGAAAACTATTTTACCATTGAATCACTCTGTCGTACTATTTCCGGTCGAACCGGATGTAACTTTGCGCTATCGGACGATAGTCGGGATTGGACCATAAGGTGCTGGCGAGGATCAGGTCGGCGCTGATGCGGTTGCAGGCGATGGGAACGTTATGCAACCTGCATTGCCGCAAAAGCATCTGAATATCGGCCTCGTGTGGTTGAGGATTGAGGTCGTCGATCAGAAAAACCGCGAAATCGATCTCACCTCGAACGACCATTGCCGCAATTTCGGCATCGCCGCCCATCGGTCCGGAGTGCATACATTTCATATCGGACCGAATGCCCATTTCTTCCATTGCCGCTTTGATTAAAGAGCCGGTGGTTCCTGTGCATACCAAACTATCTGTCTCTTATACACATCT
>RYWP01000092.1 GCA_003979135.1 Alistipes sp. | reverse complement strand
TGCCGTTTGCTGACTTTTGACCGGCGTAAGCGCCGATGATCGTCGATAGCACGATTACACACTGCCGTATCGGGATGGACCGCTTCCGAAAGCGGGGTGCAGCTTTTGGTCAAGGCCGCTCACCTGTAGTCCACACTCGTAAGCACTATGCGCCGGTTTTAATAATAGTGCAAAAATAGGAAAAAAATGTTTAATTTTGAGCGCTAATTGATAGCTTTCATCCGTATCATGAACGAAAAATACAAACGTTATCTTGTTACGTCGGCTCTGCCGTATGCCAATGGACCCGTGCATATCGGCCACCTCGCAGGTGTCTATATTCCATCCGATATCTATACGCGGTATCTGCGGTTGCGCGGTTGCGACGTCGTGTCGGTATGCGGCTCCGACGAGCACGGCGTGCCTATCACCATCAAGGCACGCAAGGAGGGGATCACTCCCCAGCAGGTCGTCGACCGTTACCACGAATTGATTAAACGCTCATTCGAGCGCTTCGGCATGTCGTTCGACATCTATTCGCGTACGTCGTCGCCCATGCACGCCGAAACCGCATCGGAGTTCTTCCGCAAGCTTTACGACGAGGGCAAGTTCATCGAGCAGACCTCCGAGCAGTATTACGATACCGAGGCCAAGACGTTCCTTGCCGATCGGTATATCGTCGGGACGTGCCCCAAATGCGGCAATGACCGCGCCTACGGTGACCAGTGCGAGAAATGCGGGTCGACGCTTTCGCCCGATGAACTCATCGAGCCGCACAGTGCCGTATCGGGTTCCGTGCCCGAAAAGCGGATGACGAAACATTGGTATCTTCCTCTGAACGAATACGAAGCGTTTTTGCGCCGGTGGATTCTCGACGGCCATAAGGAGTGGAAATCCAACGTCTACGGTCAGTGCAAGAGTTGGTTGGATGGCGGATTGCTGCCGCGTGCCGTGAGTCGCGACCTCGATTGGGGGATTCCCGTGCCGGTCGAGGGTGCTGAGGGCAAGGTGCTCTATGTATGGTTTGATGCGCCGATCGGTTATATATCTGCTACAAAAGAACTTACGCCCGATTGGGAGTGCTATTGGAAGTCGGACGACACGAAGATGGTGCATTTTATCGGCAAGGACAACATCGTTTTTCATTGCATCGTCTTCCCGTCGATGCTTCAGGCGCATGGCGGGTATATTCTGCCCGAAAATGTTCCTGCGAACGAGTTCCTGAACCTCGAAGGCGACAAGATTTCGACTTCGCGCAACTGGGCCATCTGGCTGCACGAATATTTGGATGAGTTCCCCGGCAAGGAGGATGTTCTGCGTTACGTGCTGTGTGCCAACGCGCCCGAAACGAAAGACAACGATTTCACGTGGAAGGACTTCCAGTCGCGCAATAACAGCGAGTTGGTCGCCGTGCTCGGCAATTTTATTAATAGAGCTTTGGTGCTGACCAAGAAGTATTATAACGGTCGTGTGCCCGAAGCGGGTGAGTTGACCGACTACGATCGGGAAACGCTTGCGGAGATGGCGGCGGTCAAATCTTCGTTGGAAAACAACATCGAGACCTACCATTTCCGCGAGGCGTTGAAAGACGCCATGAATATTGCGCGTATCGGCAACAAGTATTTGGCTGACACCGAGCCGTGGAAGGTGGTCAAGAGCGATCCGAAGCGTGTCGAAACGATCCTGCATATCGCCTTGCAGATTACGGCCAACACGGCTATCGCCATCGAGCCGTTCATGCCGTTCTCGGCGGCTAAGATTCTGCGGATGTTGGCCGTAGAGAAGTTCGGTTGGGAGCGTTTGGGGGCTTCGGATCTCGTGCCGGCCGGCCATACGATCGGCGAACCCGAATTGTTGTTCGAGAAAATCGAAGACGATGTGATTCAGCGGCAGTTGGACAAACTGGCTGCCATCAAGGCTGCCAATTTGGCTGCAGAGGCTTCGCAGCAAATTGAAGCGCAGAAAGAAACAGTGTCGTTCGACGACTTTCAGAAAATGGAAAGACAATAAATCGTACGAATTAAGATATGACCGACAGAATCAACGAACTGCTTCGCCAAATCGAGGCTTTCGAACCCAAAATCGCTGCCGAAGTCGAAGATTTCCGCATCCGGATTCTCGGCAAAAAAGGCGAGCTGAACGTCTTGATGGAGGAATTCAAGAGCGTTGCCCCCGAACTCAAACGCGAACTGGGCCAACAACTCAACAGACTGAAAACAACGGCGCTGGATCGCATCAATACGCTGCGCGAAACGTTGCAGGACGCGGCCGCCGAACATGCCTCCGAGGTGGGCGACAAAACCCGTCCGGGCTCGGCCGAGCCGCTCGGTTCACGCCACCCCATTTCGCTCATGAAAAACCGCATCGTCGAGGTCTTCTCGCGATTGGGCTATACGGTAGCCGACGGCCCCGAAATCGAGGACGACTGGCATGTCTTTTCGGCCCTCAACTTCCCGCCCGAGCATCCGGCCCGCGATATGCAGGACACGTTCTTCATCGAGAAAAACCCCGACATCCTGTTGCGTACGCATACATCATCGATTCAAGTGCGCATGATGGAACGCCAGAAACCGCCCATTCGCGTCATTTGCCCGGGGCGCGTCTTCCGCAACGAGGCGATCTCCTATCGCGCCCACTGCATTTTCCACCAGATCGAAGGCCTCTACATTGACGAAGGCGTTTCGTTCGCCGATCTGAAACAATCGCTGCTCTATTTCGCCAAGGAGATTTTCGGCGAACAGACTGCTATCCGCATGCGTCCCTCTTACTTCCCATTCACCGAACCGTCGGCCGAGGTCGACGTGTCGTGCAACCTCTGCGGCGGCAAGGGATGTGCCGTCTGCAAGGGCACGGGCTGGCTCGAAATCATGGGCTGTGGTATGGTCGATCCGAACGTACTGACGGCCAACGGTATCGACCCGAAAAAGTATTCGGGATTCGCTTTCGGCATGGGGATTGAACGCATCGCCATGCTGAAATACGGCGTGAAAGACCTACGGCTCTACTTCGAAAACGACGTACGGTTCCTGCATCAGTTCGATGCCGCACAGTAACACGGAAACATGATGAAGCGTTATTCGGCCTTGCTTGTTTTGAGTGCGCTCTTTTCGTCGGCGTTCGTCGCCGGAAAAGGGCCGCAGGAGCCGTTGCCGGCCCCGAGCGCCGAATGGCCCGATTCACTGCACAACGTCTGGTACTACACCGAAGGCCTAAAACGCAACGTCATTTCGGGCGACACGGCACAGGCGCGCCGACTGTTGCGCGAAGCCATCCGCATCGATTCGACCTATGCGCCCGCCTATTTCGCGCTGGGCACCGACAACTTGGCCGCATCGCCCGACGAAGCGGTCGCAATGGCACGCCGCGCATGGACGCTCGACACGGCCAATCTTTGGTACGAACGCAACTACGGTCAAGCCCTGTTGATGGCCGGACGCTATCCCGAGGCATTGGAACGTTATCGCCGGCTGATCGACAAAGACCCCGCCGACCCCGATAATTTCCGCCTGCTGGCCGCTCTCTACGAACAGCAGCGCAATCCGTATATGGCGCTCGTGACGCTCGATTCGGCCGAACTTCGATTCGGTCGCATCCCCTACCTGAGCGCCATGAAACGACGCCTGCTGATCACCACCAACCAGTTGGACAAAGCCATCGCCGAGACCCGTGAAGCGATCGACGAAACTCCTTACGATACGGAAAACCGCATCGTACTAGCCAGTCTCTATGGATTGGCCAAACGCGATTCGCTTGCCCGGGCAGAATATGCCTCCGTGCTGGCCATCGATTCGGCGAATCTCACCGCGCTGATGTCGCTCTCGGACTTCTACAACGACCGACGTGATTTCCGGTCGTTGCTCGCCGTGAACCAGCGCCTTTTCAATCTCGATGAAATGCCCGTCGAGGAGAAAATCAAACGGTTCGGCATCTTCACCTCCGACAACCGGTTCTACCGCGAATATTATCCGCAGGTCAACACGCTGGCCTCGACGCTGGCCATCCGCTACCCGAAAGATCCGCGCATCGTCGAACTCTACGGACGGCACCTCATCAATTCGGGCGAACTGGAACAAGCACTGACGCTCTACAAACTCCATCTGACCGACACCCCGCCACAAGAGACTTACTATCGGTGGGTCATCGATATCGAAAGCTATCTCCAACGACCCGATTCGGTCGACCGTTACGTCAGCGAAGCTCTGCAACTATTTCCCGAACAGGCCGATTTCCACATCGCTGCGGGCAACATCCACAGTTATGCCGGCCGGCACGACGAAGCGGCCCGCGTCTACCGGCAATCGTTACGCTATGCCGACAACGATTCGTTGCGGGGCGCCATCTGGGGATTGGTAGGCGATGCCCATCACCAGCGAGCCGAAGCCGTTCTGAAAGCGGCAAAAAAATCGGGAACCACCGAAACATCGCGTGTGCGTGCCGCTGCGCGCAAGGCGATGAAAAGCTGCTACGACGCCTACGAACGCAGTCTGCGCTATCACGGTGACAATGCGCTGGTACTGAACAACTATGCCTATTTTCTCTCGATCGACGGCGTGCAGCTCGACCGAGCCCTCGCAATGGCTCAGCGCGCCGTCGAACTGACCGGAAACAACCCCACTTACTTGGACACACAGGCATGGGTACTTTTCCGTTCGGGTCGCACGGCCGAAGCAAAGAAAATCATGCAACAGGCCATCGCACTGGACGGACATGCAAGCACCGAACTGCTCGTTCATTACGGCGACATCCTGCATGCGCTGCACGAAAATTTCCTCGCCGAGAGCTACTGGCGCAAAGCACTCGAAAAGGGATACGACGCCGATGAAATCGCCCGTCGCATCCGGATACTCCAAACAGAAAAGGCCGAAAACGCCACGCAAGCACCCTCCCCCACCGAAACACCCCACAAATAAATCCGCAGCCGAAATCCCGAACGAATGACCGGACCCGAACCACATATCAACAAACGATTTCCGATGCTGCTTCTGCTCGGTGTTGTGTTGTGGGGCACATCTGCCGTGCTGGCGCAGAACGACCG
>RYWP01000091.1 GCA_003979135.1 Alistipes sp. | reverse complement strand
ATTATATTTTGGTTGGTTTGTCGTTTTTAAATTGATATCAAAAATACAAAATTTTTATTCTTCGCAAAAAAATTTGAGTCAAAAAAAATACTCTTTTTACTATCCCGATTTATGTTTTCGATGCAAACGACAGCCGGAATAAAACACGACAAACAATTGAAAAATCATGAACTCCTTTTCGGTCTTGCGACCAGTGGTTTTCATGATGGCGAGGGCCGGAATATACGCTCTGAATCATGAAAAATCCCTATCTTCAGGTATTGTCCGACTATGCGGAAGCATCTACCTTTGTACCATCCGAAACAAATGATCCGAACAAAAGAAACGGCATATAAAACGTCGTATCGTTTTTTTCCGTAACTTTGTCATATATACAGTTGTGCTTATGCGAAAACTGCTACTCTTCATACTCCTCGGAACGCTTCCGACACAACTCTCCGCCCAACAATTCTGCGACGTAAAGGGACGCATCCTCGTGCAAGACACCGACGAACCCATCGGCGAAGCGGTGGTCGAAATCCCTCGCCACGGATTGTGGGCCATCACCGACAAGGAGGGCCGATTCACGGTTCGAGGCGTACCGCGCGGCAAGACGACATTCGTATTGTCATGTCTCGGCTATGCAACCACGCTGGTCGATATCGAGGTGATTGCCGGCATGGATGCCTTGCATCTTTATCTTCCTGAAGACAATCTGGCACTCGAAAGCGTCGTCGTGACGGCCCGCGAAGCCCCCGACGCGATGGCCACATCGCGCACGGTCGGCGGAAATGCCATCGACCACCTCCAAATGGTCAACGCCTCGGACATCTCGGCCCTGCTCCCGGGCGGCAAGACTGTCAATCCCGACCTGACGACCGACAATCCGTTCTCACTGCGCGACGGCGGCTCGACAGCCGGAAACGCAACGTTCGGCACGGCCGTCGAAGTAGACGGCGTACGCTTGTCGACCAACGCCTCGTTAGGCGACATGGCAGGCGCCAGCACCCGCAACATCGCCTCGACCAACATCGAAGCGGTCGAAGTCATCACAGGCGTACCCTCGGCCGAATACGGCGACATTTCATCAGGTATCGTGCGCCTGCGCACGCGCAAGGGGAAAACGCCCTACACGCTGACTTTCACGACCAACCCGCAGACGAAACAAGCTTCGTTCTCGAAAGGATTCGACTTGGGCGAGAACAACGGCGTGCTGAACACCAACCTCGAATATGCCCGTGCCACGAAGAATCCCGTATCACCCTACACCTCCTATTCGCGTACGGGGCTCTCGCTCAGCTATCAAAACACATTCGCCAACACCGTGCGATTCAATTTCGGCGTGGCTGGCAACCTCGGCGGGCAGAACACGAAAAACGACCCCGATGCCCAAAACGGAGAATGGCAGAAAGTCAAGGACGATGCGCTGCGCATCAACACATCGATCAACTGGCAACCCAACCGCAAAGGGCTCACGAGTCTCGATTTCAACGCATCGATCAACTACGAGAACAAACTCGACCGCCAATGCACCCACCCGATTTCGGGTACAACGATGCCTGCCGTGCATGCCATGACGGCGGGGTATCACATCGCCGACATCCTGCCATCGGACTATTTCGCCGTACGGAATATCGATTCACGCGAGCTGGACTACGCTGCCGGACTGAAAGCCACATGGTTGCATTCATGGGGGGGGGTGCACAGCCACACGAAACTCGGCGTCTCGTGGCGGGCCGAAGGGAACGTCGGTGACGGCGCCTACTACGACGATCCGTCGACGGCCCCCAACGGCTACCGTCCGCGCCCCTACACCGACATCCCCTACATGCACAACATAGCGGCCTATCTCGAAGAGATGCTGACCCTGCCGCTCGGCAGCACGTCGTTGCAACTGATGGCCGGTCTCCGTTTCGAAAAGACTTTCATCGAAAATTCGAACTACCGGAACACGGCCAACTACTCGCCGCGTCTCAACGTGAAATACCGCATCGCCGACTGGCTGACCCTGCGCGGCGGATGGGGCATCACCGAGAAACTGCCGTCGTTCAATATCCTCTATCCCGATCCGCAATACCGCGATTATGCCGTCTACGACGTAAAATACGGCGATCGGATGACCTCGGTCTACTATACACAGCCCTACGAAATCGTCTACAATCCCGACCTGCGGTGGCAACGCAACCGCAACGCCGAAGTAGGCATCGACTTCCGCATCGGACAGACAAGGTTTTCGCTGGTCGGTTATTTCAACCGCACGACCCATCCCTTCGAACTGCAATCGAACTACGAGCCGTTCACCTATCGGACGCTGAAACTGCCCGACGGACTGCAACTACCCGCAAATCCCTCATTCAAGGTCGACAACCAGACGGGCGATCTCTTCGTGCGCGACGGCGACAACTGGGACGACGGCTGGCACCAGATGGCCACGAAGCAGACCGTGCGCACCTTCGTGCAGAATACGCAACAAGCCAACGGCTCACCGATCGACCGCATGGGGCTAGAATTTGTCGTAGAGTTCCCGCGCATCCAACCCATCCGCACCGACCTGCGGCTGGACGGCGCCTACGGCTACACGAAATATGTCAACGAAGGCGAATGGGAATACATGCGCACCATCTTCACGGGCGACAAATCCTATCCCTATGTCGGCATCTACCCCGACACAGGCGGGGCGACCGTGACTTTCAACGGCCGGAAGACCCAACGGCTGGATGCCAATCTGACGGCCACGACCCACATTCCCTCCATCCGGATGATTATCACGCTGCGTCTGGAAGCAATGCTGCTCCACCGCCAGCAGAACCTCTCGGAGTGGAACGGCCAGACGCATGCTTTCAACGTCGCCGAGGACAGTTCGGTTCCCACGGGCGGCGACATCTACGACGGTAACAGCTACACGGCCATCTGGCCCGTCGCCTACTTGGATCAAGACGGTGTACGGCACCCGTTCACTGACGTCGAACGCAACGACCCTGCATTCGCCAGCATGCTGTTGCGCTCGGGCAACGCCTACCAATACCGACTGACGGACTACGATCCCTATTTCTCGGCCAATCTGAGCGTCACGAAAGAGATCGGCGACCACGTATCCATCTCGTTCTACGCCAACAACTTCACCAACTCGCGCAAATACGTGCGTCCCTACGCCGGAGGCGTCGGAAGCATATTCACCCCCAAATTCTACTACGGACTGACGGTCCGCATCAAATTCTGACATACGCATGAAGAACCTTTTTCCATATCGCTCCCTGTCGCGGACGGTCAGTCGCATCGGACGGACAGTTCTGCTCGCAATCGCACTCACGGCGGTCGGCTGTACGTCGTTCAACGATGCGCATCCCTACGACGCAGACCTGCTGACACTCGAAATCGCCAGCATCTACCCCGTCGGCTACGAATCGGCTGTGCAGAGCGGCATCGAGGTCAAAGCCACCGAAATCACCAACGGCAACGCCTACACGGCCCGCATGGACGCAGCAGGACGGGTCTCGTTCCGCATTCCGCGGGGCATCTACCGGATTGCTGTCAGCGACCGGCGCGAAGATGCGATTTTCAACGGAGCATTGGAAGAGGTGCGCCTCACGGGCGAGGGCCCGCAACGGCTCGAACTGCCACTGTTCCGGTCGGTGCCCGGGACGCTCGTCATCAAGGAGATCTACTGCGGCGGATGCCCCATGACGCCCGCCACAGGCAACCTGCAGAACGACCAATACGTCATCCTGCACAACAACGACAATCGGACGCAATACCTCGACGGGCTTTGCTTCGGCATCGTCGCGCCCTCGGCATCGGGAGCCAACAACAACTGGGTGACGACCGTCGACGGAGAACTCCGGTTCCAAGAGTTCGCGCCCGTCTTCGAGTGCGTCTGGCAGTTTCAGGGAACAGGCAGCGACTTTCCGCTCGCCCCGGGCGAAGATGCGGTCATCGCCATCCGAGGCGCGATCGATTTCACGCAGGACTTCTCACTGTCTGTCGATCTGAACAAGCCGGAATATTTCGCCACATTCAGCCGCCTGCACTTCGAAAACGAAAAACTCAACCTCTCCCCGGGAGACCAAATCCAACCCTCGCACCTTTTGCAGGTCATCAAGAAAACGGGCGTATCGAAAGCCTATTCGCTCTCCATCAACTCACCTGCGATCATCATCTTCCGGCCGGAGGAGGGATTCGATTTCACAGCCTACCTCGACAACGACGACGCGTGTGTCGCAACCGAACCCGGCGGCAGTGCGAAGTGCGTGAAAGTGCCGTGGGCATGGATTCTAGACGGCGTGGAGATCTTTTACAGCACCAACAACCGTAAACGTCTGATGACTGAAATCGACGCAGGTGCATTCCCGTTCTCGGTGACTTTCCAATGTCACACTATCCATCGCAAGCTCGATGAAACGGCCACCGCGGCCAACGGCTACCCCATCTATGTCGACACGAACAATTCGTCGGTCGACTTCTACGAACGTCCCACCCAATCGCTGAACGACTAAGGCCATGAAACCGCTCTTTTCGATACTGACGCTGTCGCTCGGGCTCGCCGCCGGAGCACCGGAATACGTCACGGCACAGGAACAGGTCGTGACACAAGACGCATTGTTATGGCCCCGCTTCGACGACATCCAGCGGCGCAATCCGTGGAACGACGGCCTCAACGCCGCCGGTATCCGATGCGATTCGGTAAGTCGTTCCTATGCCGAGCTGTTCGCCCAAAAAGACTTCGGCGGGCTGACGGACTATTCGGCCTCGGACGACAGCTGGACAGTCGGCGCCCGCACGGAATCGATCCGCCATTTCGACAAAATTTCATTCGCCGGACGGTTCGAATACGCCTATTTCGACGGTCGTAACATGTGCGGGTCGATGTTCTCCGTACCAGGTTACTATCCGGTCGACATCTTGGAGTTCACCCCCGGGCGCAAGGTACGCGAAGACTATGCTTTCACAGGTGCCCTCTCGGCCGAACTGGGACGACATTGGACGAGCGGCCTGCGCATCGACTTCGAAGCGGGCAATTATGCCAAACGCAAAGACCTGCGCCACAAGAACAAACGGCTGGA